>NZ_VOYC01000005.1:0-198242 GCF_013420425.1 Acinetobacter sp. YH01007
ATCAACAATACAAAAAATTTCTGTAAAATCGTACATGGTAGTTAGAGCCTTTGGGTTGTGTCGTAACTTTCTAAATGGCTCTAACTACCTTTTTTTCAAGGGCTTTTCTTATCCGTAATTCGGGTTACTTATAGACCAATAGGGAGATGAAATATAAGTTTTCTTTTTTTCAATAGATCCATCAATACCAATGGTACTATAAGCCTGATTAAAATTAAGTTTTAATGTATTAGGTGCATAAGCTAAAATATGTTTATTCTGCTCTACCAATAAAACACTATTAAAATTATTCGATTGATTTTTTAAGCGTTTTACTTCTTCTTTTCTAACTTGTGTATTATAAAATTTTTTTTCTAATAAACGTGCACTATAATCCAACTCTTGCAGCATATCTGAAAAATGTTGATTGGCACTGGTGGCAATTTTTTCTGCATATTTTTCATTGATCGAAAGTGAATTTTGAATTAATTGTTGTTTAATTACATAATTTAAAATAAAAATACTTACGACAAATAAGCCTGATACACTTAAAATTGTGGAAATTAAAATAAGTTTACGCAGATCCAATCCAAGTCGTAGTAAAAAATGTTTCAACAGTTCCTACCCCAAAAATTCAAAAACTGTGACAATTGCCAACTTTAACACATAATTTTACAACTCAATCACATAATTTTAAAGCAATATAGTTGAATTTTTGATGTTCAATTCAACAAATTGGATAATTCGCTTGTTGCTGACCACAAACTAAATCAGAAATATATCCTCTAAATACAATTTCTACCACACACTTCCTAAGAATGCACCGACTAATAACAAATAAAGACAACTTGAATTTTTTCGTTCTTATTTTTTGCTGAAAACCTTGTCTATTCGATAAATTTTTAGGGTCAATTACTCATAAAATTACAAAAAATAAATATTTATTCCATGCTTTAAATTTATCCTATCCACCTAATAAATAAATTGTTTTCTCTTATGTTTAAGACACTTTTCACTATAAGCAGTTGCTCACTTTTAACAGCATGTATTGTAGTTGACGGAACAGCATCGGGGCAGATTCCCAATATCGTCATTCAACCTCAAATTCCAGCAAGTACACCTGTAGAACGTCCTGCACAACAAACCATTTATATGCCAACACCTATGCCTTATCCTGCACAAACATGGCAACAAAAAGTCAAAATTAAAACCTATGATGGTCGCTGCGTAGATTTTAGTCGCAGTAATCAACGTTCCATTCAGACTTCACATTGTCATGATGGTACCAATCAGCATTTTATTTTCCATCCTGATCAAAGCATTACCGTGCAAGGTAAATGTCTAGATGTAGCAGGAAAACAGAAACATGATGGTGCTGAAGTAATTGCTTATACCTGTAATGGACAAAGTAACCAAAAATGGTATCTCGATGGTCAGCGTATTCGTAGTGCAGATACAGGCAAATGTTTAGATATTTATAATGGAAAAATGAAAATGTATAGCTGCAATCAAAATCGTGGGCAGAAATTTAGTTTTATTGCCTTATAAAAAAGAATCACTAATTCCCTCAGCCTAGCCTGCTCTTTTGAAGATGAGGGAATTAGCGAATGATAATTTAAAAAATTATAAAAGTTTTACTTTAAATACGATTAATTAAGGATGCTGACTAAACAAATCAAAAATCACTTTTCTTAACCACTGATGACTGGTTTGGTGATGACAAGACGTATGCCAATATTGTCGTACAGGATAGGTTGGAAAATTCAAAGGCGCACTCACTACTTGTAAATTCCCGCGTGCCAATAACACCTCACTTAAATAATAAGGCACTGTCGCAATCATATCGGTTTCTTGCACAATTAAACCGACCCCTAAATAACTTGGGATACTCATTAGAATATTACGTCTTAAACCACGATTGCTTAATTCATTTTCAATATGGTAGTGACCTATACTGGTATCTACATCGACATGCGATTCACGAATATAAGCTTCAACATCTAAACTTTTTTCACAAATACGTGGATGATCTTTACGACTAATCACCACATAATATTGTAAAAATAATTGCTGCTGATAAAAACCCTGCTCTAACTCAGGTAAAAAACCAATCGCAAAATCAATTTCACCATTTGCCATTTGATAACTGGTTTCACGGGTAATAGGACGAATTTTAATCCGCACTGAAGGTGCATATTTTTTTAAAAACTTGGTCAGTTTTGGCAATAAAACCAAATGCGAAACATCGGTCATTGCCAAGGTAAATAATTGATCGGAATGTGTCGGATCAAAATCGACTTTAAAATTATTGACCGTTTCAATTTTATTAATAATTTCACTAATCGGTGAAAAAATCTGTTTCGCCAACTCTGTAGGCAACATTTCATTGCCAACCCTTAAAAATAATGGGTCATTAAAATGCTGACGAATTTTATTTAAACAGTTACTAACCGCAGGCTGACTCATGCCCAATGCATCTGCTGCTGCAGACACATTTTTTAATTTATATACATAGTAAAAAATCTGTAGCAGTTTGCTATCTAACTTAAACATATCCATCTTTCCTTAGAATCAGTTTCACTGCTCAGTTTTCATCCTTATTTAACGCCAAGCTTTTAATTTAGAGCTATGCCCAATGCCCACATTAAAACAATTGGTCGGATCCAATTTTTGATAATGCTGCTTTAAGGCAGGCTTCGCCACATATAAATGCCCAACATTATGCTCTGCAGGATACTCTGCCCCACGTGCATCAAGCAATGACCACATTTGATGTTCCATCGCCAACGGGTCTACGCCTTTTTTAATAATATAGTCCTGATGAAAGACATGACATAAAAAATGACCATAATACAACTTATGTATAATCGCCTGCTCCAACTCTTCGGGCAAGGTTTCAACCCATTGCTGATCATTACGTCTTAACGCAATATCTAAAGCAACAATGTCTTCCACTTCATTTCGATGTGTATCACGATAACGAATTGCAGCACCTGCCACTGCAAAGCGATGCAGAAAAGCCTTGCGGCCTTCATCTTCATTACATAGAAAAAAACTGCCGGAATTGCGCGTGATAAAATAATCCATTAAAAACTGCTGTACTGCCGCAACATCTTGCTGCTCAATGCGCAAAATTAAATGATGTTCATACAAATCACGAAATTGGTTCATGCGTTCTGGTAAATGATTTGGCAGTAGTTTCGTGAACATTTGCAAAACTTTATCCGACAATCCACGCATGCCCCAACGGGTTAGAAAACCATCAACTTTATCTTTCATGGCAAAAGCTGCAGGTACTTTACTGGTGCCAAACTTCTCGATAAACAAGAAGCTGTCTTTGCCATATTCTGCACCAATGTCATAGGCATCTCGATGAATATACTCGCCAGCAATCGGTACACGCGGCAAATCACGTAATAAAAAACGGCGAATCGCGGTTAAATCATCCTGCTGATTGCTGCCGATATAAAACACCTGACTCGGAATTTTCTCAAATGTATCCAAACGCACTGCAAACACACAGACTTTACCTGCCGAACCCGAAGCTTCAAACAAACGGCTCGGGTCGGCATTAAACCGTGCAGGCGTATCGGCATCGACTTGGGCAACATCATGCACGTAACGCTGATCTGAAGCACAACAATGTTCCGAATATTCAATATCTTCAGGGCGATATTGTTGTTGCTCAAGTTTGGTTAAAATTTCTTCTGGCGAGTTCCCTAAATTCACCCCCAAATGATTGATGAGTTGCAACTCGCCCAGTGCATCGACTTGTGCATATAAGGCCAACTCAGTATAGGCAGGACCACGTCTGACCAATGCACCACCTGAATTATTACATACCCCGCCCAACACTGAAGCGCCAATACAAGATGAACCAATGACTGAGTGTGGCTCACGCTGATGCGGCGCCAATTGCTGTTCCAAAGCATCCAATGTTGCACCAGGCAAGCAAATCACTTGCTTGGCATCGTTGATGAGCTGAATACCTTTTAAACGTTGGGTGTTGATCAAAATTACAGGACGATCATAGTCATCACCAAAAGGGGTAGAACCACCCGTGAGTCCAGTATTGGCGGCTTGCATAATAATAATGCAATCTGCTGCCACAGCCACTTGTAACACTTGCCACTGCTGCAATAAAGAACCTGGCGTGACCACCGCAAAAACCTGTCCTTCGCCAAAACGTCGCCCTTGACGATATAAACGAGTATCTGATTCATGGGTCAATACATGCGCTTTTCCCACAATATCGACCAAGTTTTTGAGGGTTGCTGCAGCATCAAATTGTGTTGCAGAAGAAATTGTCTGTGGCATAGTGTACAAGTCCTGAAACAAGGTGAAAAATACAATTAAGCGATTCAGCCAAATGCATCGGTTGATGGATTGATCGCTCCTGTTGGCAATTTAGCCTTTCAGTTCACGCTCAAGTTGTACCAAGCAATCTGAGTTAATCGCTTGAATGTTTTTAGCACCCGTTAAGGTCATTGCGACTCGCATTTCTTTATCAATCAATTCGAGTAAATTACTCACACCCGCCCCACCTGCTGCACCTAGTGCATAAATAAAGGCACGTCCGAGCATACAAGTATCCGCACCCATCGCCAACATGCGCACCACATCTAGGCCATTACGAATACCTGAATCCACTAGAATTTTTAGATCTCCTTTTACTGCATCGGCTATTGGCGGTAAAGCACGTGCAGTCGAGAGCACACCATCTAACTGACGACCACCGTGATTGGACACCACAATTCCATCAGCCCCAAAACGAACAGCATCCTTAGCATCTTCTGGGTCTAAAATGCCTTTAATGACCATTGGGCCATCCCAGAATTCACGAATCCACTCCAAGTCTTTCCATGAAATAGATGGGTCAAAGTTATTGCCTAACCAGCCAATATAATCTTCAAGTCCTGTTGGTTTGCCTAAGTATTTAGAGATATTGCCCAAGTCATGCGGACGACCTAGTAAGCCAACATCCCATGCCCAGTTTGGATGCATCACTGCCTGCATATAGCGGCGCATAGCAGCATTTGGACCACTCATGCCCGAATGTGCATCACGATAACGTGCGCCAGGCACAGGCATATCTACCGTAAAGACTAAGGTTGAACAGCCTGCTGCTTTGGCACGTTCCAAGGCATTGCGCATAAAACCACGGTCACGTAATACATATAATTGAAACCACATTGGGCGTGAAATGGCAGGCACCACTTCTTCAATTGGGCACACCGACACGGTAGATAAAGTAAACGGAATACCTTTTTTGTCAGCTGCAACTGCAGCCTGCACTTCACCACGGCGCGCATACATGCCCGTTAAACCCACAGGTGCCAAAGCCACAGGCATTGACAAGGTTTCATTAAATAAGGTGGTTTCTAAACTCAAAGCCGACATGTCATTCAAAACACGTTGGCGCAAGGCAATCTGTGAAAGGTCTTCCACATTTCTTTTCAGCGTTTGTTCCGCGTACGCACCTCCATCAATATAGTGAAATAAAAATGGCGGTAAACGGCGTTTGGCTGCTTCGCGGTAATCATTCGCAGAAGAAATAATCATGGCGCTATCCTGTTTAATCGACTCGCACGCTGACGACGCGCATCTTCCTCGTCTATCATGCGTACTTGTTGAACTACAAATTCAATATGTCCACACACTGCCGAACGGGCAGCTTCTGGATCCTGGCGTTCAATTGCATCCATCACTTGAAAGTGTTGATCGTGCAACTGATCGAAACGGTGGGCTTCGGTATAGACTTTGCGTCTGCCCAAAACTACGTTGTATTGCAACAAATCAAATAAGCCGCGCATCATTTGAATGAGCACCAAATTGTGCGATGCTTCGGCAATTGCCAAATGAAACTTGGCATCGGCAATTGCTGCCTGATCGTCATCACCTAAAATTTGAAAATGGGCGATTTGCTCATAACAGGCACGGATGTTTTTCAAATCCTCAGCAGTTGCCCGCTGTGCGGCATACCATGCCGTACCACCTTCAAGCACCATTCGTGCTTCCTGCACATCAAAACGATAAGCAGGATCTTCATCAATCAGGTTACTTAAAGGCTGCACAATTTGATATTGCGACCAATTGGTAGGCAGTTGTTGCAAAAAAGTACCCGCTCCAACTTTGCTGACCAGCATGCCCTGACTGGTCAATTGCTGAATAGCCTCACGCAAAGAGGAACGGGAAACCCCGAGTTGTTCACATAACTTTCTTTCGGCAGGCAATCGGTCTCCGACTTGCATCTGATTTTTTTCAACCAGTGTGCGCAGGTCTTGAACAACTTTGTCGGAAACTTTCATGCGGCTATCCTCTTGTGCATGTGGTTATGGAATCATCCATGGGAACACATAAGCTTGTAGAGTGATAATAATACCGATCATTACGGTGAACGTGATACTGTGTTTCACGGTAAAGCGGAATAAATCCGATTCTTTACCGACTAAACCAACAGCCGCACAGGCAATTGCAATAGATTGCGGTGAAATCATTTTGCCTGTTACCCCACCACTGGTATTGGCAGCAACCAACAGAACTTCTGGTACACCAATTTGCTGTGCGGTTGTGGCTTGCAAGGCAGCAAACAAGGCGTTGGCTGAAGTATCTGAACCTGTCAAGAACACCCCAATCCAGCCTAAAAATGGCGAGAAGAATGTGAAAGCATTGCCTGTGTGTGACAAAGCCAGTGCCAAAGTCGCAGACATACCTGAATAATTGGCAATAAATGCAAACGCCAACACCATCCCAATAGAATAAATTGGTGTTTTTAGCTCGTTGATGGTTTCAGCAAAAGTTTTAACAGCTTCACGCGGTTTCATTTTTAAATAAATGATGGTGATGATGGCCGCAATCATAATCGCAGTCCCAGTTGCGCTAAGCCAATCGAACTTAAAGATCGCATCATAGTCTTTAACATCAGCGACCACAGGCGGCATCTTTTGCACCAGTTGGTGTAAAAATGGCACTTTGATGGAAATTACCCAGTCGTGCATTGCGCCATCTTTGGCAAATAAATCTTTAAACGGCTTGATGCTCCAAATAGTGACCATCACCGTTAACACTGCAAAAGGTGACCATGCTTTAACAATCTGCCCGATGCTGTATTTTTGCTGTTGTTCTGCAACTAAGTTGGCATCCACTTTGGTGTCTGCATCGCTAAAACGGAAAATGTGTTTTGGCTGCCAGAATTTAAATAAGACCGTTAAACTAATCAAAGAGGCAATTGCGGCTGTAATGTCAGGTAACTCAGGTCCAACAAAGTTAGAGGTCAAGTATTGTGCAATCGCAAAAGCACCACCACCCACCAACACTGCAGGCCAAGTTTCTTTCACACCGCGCCAGCCATCCATAATTGCCATAATCCAGAACAGCACAATAGGCACCATAAATGGCAACTGACGCCCAACCATCTGGCTAATTTCCATGGTTTCTACACCCGAAACCTGACCCGCCACAATAATTGGAATCCCCATTGCGCCAAACGCAACAGGTGCGGTGTTCACAATCAAACATAAACCCGCAGCGTATAAAGGTTTAAAACCCAAACCCACCAACAAAGCAGCAGTAATTGCCACTGGCGCCCCAAAGCCCGCTGCACCTTCTAAAAATGTGCCAAACGCGAAGCCCACTAGTAGCATCTGGAGACGCTGATCTTCTGTAATTGACAGAATAGATGAGCGAATAATGTTAAACTGCCCTGTTTTTACAGAGATTTTATATAAAAATAATGCGCCAATAATAATCCATGCGATTGGCCATAAACCGTAGAAAAAGCCATAGATCAATGAAGCAAAAGCCATTGGTGCAGGCATGCCATAGGCAAATAACGACACTAATAACGCCAAAATAACCGTAATTGTTCCCGCAACACTTCCTTTTAAGCGAAATACAGCCAATGCCAGAAAGAAAAAGATAATCGGGATTAATGCAATAAGACTCGAAATCCAAATATTTGCCATTGGATCGTAGATCTGTTGCCAATGTTGAAGCATTGTCATCTCCTTGAAATGCTCACTCAAACGTAAACATAGGTCTAAGCATATAGATAAAATTCTAATTTTGGTCTGACCAATATTAAGATAAAAATCAAAATACTCTTAACATTTGCAACAAATAATAGTTTTATACAAATAAATGTCAATATTGGTTGGATTGTTTATTCATATGGTCATACCAATTTAAATAAAGATGATCTTTGTTCGCAGCATAAAAAATACGGTGAAGAAAAATTTAAACTTTGTTTTTTCTGTAGTTTTTAAGAGGAAGGAAAAACCAAATTTATTCGGCACAGCCTTATACAACTTTCGTCTAATACAGTAAAATACGTGTGCTTTCTTCTAAGATGAATTGAACGCTTGATCAAAGGAATCATGGATAAATTCAGCTCAAGTGGCCGCTATTCGGCTTAAAAACATGTGGATTAAAAGAATTTTTTAGACAAAAAAATAACGCCATTATTGACTGCAACAATGGCGTCATC
This sequence comes from Acinetobacter sp. YH01007, assembly GCF_013420425.1. Classification (NCBI taxonomy): domain Bacteria; kingdom Pseudomonadati; phylum Pseudomonadota; class Gammaproteobacteria; order Moraxellales; family Moraxellaceae; genus Acinetobacter; species Acinetobacter sp. YH01007. The sequence goes on from NZ_VOYC01000005.1 coordinate 8,465, forward strand.
GTGTATTTATAACAGCAACTCACACCTTACTGTGGCTTAACCTGTCACCACGTTCAGGCGCTTTAAACGCGAAATATGCAAATCAATTTGCCCTGCAATTTCAGGTAAAATTTGCTTTAAAAACTGGCTATAGTTCATTGCATCTTCTGCTCTTAATACGCCTGCTTGTACCAATTGTTCCTGCTGTAGCAACATACTTTGTACACGGTTTAAATCAGGCTTTTGCCCTTGGCTTAAACCTGTACTAATTTGCTTAAAGCCTAAATACAACTGATCACGTTGCTGGATTAATTGCTGCATTTCAACTGCAGATACCGCAGCACGCTCTAGCATAGCGTTTGTTTCCAGTACATTTTCAGATTCATCTGAATATAGACTTTGCGTTGTTTCTATCTCTGTGGAAGCCGTGTTCGGTTTCACCCACACTGTTTCCGAAACAGTCTTATTCGGTGGTTGAAATACATACACCACGGTAAACAACACCGCGACCGCCAAAACAAAAAAGCCAATACCGAGCCATCGAGTCCCATTCATGTGCATGCTCCATAAGCAAACCATCCTAAAATGCGCTCAATTCAAATATCGTCTTGAGCGCCTTAGCATGCTTTGCCTGTTATGATCGGCTTAAAAATTACGGCGTCGACCAATCGCTTGGTGCATAACCCAAACGCACTCGCTGTGGGTGATTCCCCACTGGCACACTGCGGACTTTTTCTCCCGTAGCAAAGTCAATCACCGTTACCACATCGGTTTCACTTTCTGAAATCACACAGCTTTTTCCATCTGGGCTACGGGTTGCCCAATATGGTTTACCTGCAGGAATCAGTTTGCCTGCTTTTAAACTCTGACGGTCTACAATGGTCGCGTAATCATCCATCGTGCCTGCCACACAGAGTTTTTCGCCATCTGCGCTGATGGATAAACCATGATGACGTGAATCATTTACCCATTTGCTGCGGTCTTTTGGAATTGTACTGCTGCCTGGTAATTGTCCAATACGCGTGACTTTATCGGTTTTTAAGTCGTATTCCACCAAACCATTAAAAAATGAAACCTGCGCATAAAGTTTGCTTTCATCTTTACTTAGCACCATAGGACGCACTGAGTTGGATAAATCCTTACGTCCAAAGGCATCTAACGCAGGTCGGAAATCAATTTTTTTCAGAACTTTATAATTGTTGGCATCGGCAATGGTAATAAAGCGCTTACCTTTGGTAAAATCTTGCCACTGTGCATCCATCGAAGTTTCTACGTTACCAATCGCAGAGTTTAAGATTTTCGTTCCACCTGCAAAGTAAATATTTTCGTGCGGCTTATCCCCTGTTGCAAAACGCCCCAATTCTTTACCTGTATGAATATCTAAAACATGCACCACATTACCTGACGATGCCGACACAGCAACACGTTGTCCATCTGGTGAAACCGCCATGTGGTCTGCGCGGAAACCTTCGACTGGCGTACGCCAATTAATTTTGCCCGTTTTAATGTTGATGGATACCACATCGGCAAAACTTGGACGTGAAGCCACAATCGACTGTCCATCTGGCGTGGAATACATATCATCCACCAACTGGTCATTGCCCTCACCTGCAGTTTGTTGAATGTAAGTGTAGGCAATCAATTTCACTGGATTTAAATGAATTTCTAATAAACGCTCTTTGCGGTCAGGAATCATATTGACCACACCCACTTTGCCAAAGTCTTGTGAAGGGTGAATCACCGTCACTGTGCCATCCCAGTTATTGCCGACAAAAAAGACTTGTTGGGTATTCGGTGGCTGCGGTAAATAGGTCGAATCTGCATAACTTTGTGCGCTGACACAACTTCCTAAAGCCAGCACGCCTTGAAGTAGATGTTTAAACACCTTGTTGGAATAATTCATGTTCTTGTTCTCCCTGAACAGCAAAATGAAAGTGTTGTTTTTGTTTTGGCTTGTGTTTTTACATATTTGTTGTTTTTAACTGAAGCCTGCCTAATCCATCTTGAAGCGATCTTGAAGATTGTTGGCGTGGCATTGATTGGGCAATAGCATAAGAGTTTTTGTAATTTTGCGTCTAGGGTTCGAGCTAGACTATCCGATAGCAGGTCAATTTTCAGATAAACAGAAATACAGCATCACATCCTGTTAAAATGCCAAGTATGATAAAAGCTTGTTTTTGTCGATGAAATGACAGTAATCCCATACCCATTCAAGCATTTAAACTCAAGAATATAAGGATGTGCCGAGATGCAGTTGTTGGAACTTAAAACCTTGCGTAAACAGCTTCGACAACAGCGCAGAGCGGTCACGCGCACCCAACAGCAACACGCACAGCAAGCTGTTTTGCAGCGGCTAATACGACTGCCAAAATTTCAGTACGCAAAAAAAGTGGGTATGTATTTACATGCTTTTGGTGAAATTCATACACACCGCATCATTGAATATTGCTTCGCGCATAGCAAACAAGTGTATTTGCCCATGATTTGCAATATGAATCAACACTTGGTGTGGGTACAAATCACCCCACAACAATATCGTCAGCGTCGCTTTGCCCATCATCGTTTGGGGATGCAAGAACCAAGAACAAGTCGCGGAAAACACATCTCCCATTTAGATTTAGTCTTGATGCCCTTATTGGCTTGCGATACGCATGGCACCCGCATTGGAATGGGCGGTGGTTATTATGACCGCACTTTAGCCTCTGCCCCGCAGCATCCTTATCGCTTAGGGATTGCACATGATTTTCAGCTAATTCATACACGCTTGCCACGTGAAAATTGGGATCAACCTGTAGATGCCTTACTAACTCCACAACATTTTTTACAGTTTAAACGCACCTTGAAACGCTAAATTGATCATTTTGACTGAATAGATCAATTTAAAATCACATATTTAGCTACTTTTTAAACAATTTGTGTTGACCTACCCTTGTATTTTAAAAAATACCCATCACTATTAAAAACATGGCAACACCGTTGTCACTCATTAGGAGTGCCCATGTCTGAAATTATTATGAATCAAGAAACCTTAGAGCCTCAGGTTCCAAGTGTATTACCGCTTTTAGCGCTACGTGATGTGGTGGTTTATCCACACATGCAAATCGCGCTATTTGTAGGTCGTGAAAAATCGATCAATGCAGTTGATGTGGCTCGTAACAGTGACAATCTAGTATTTGTAGTTGCGCAAAAAGATTCGCTTACAGAAGAAATTGATCACGACAATTTATATCAATACGGTACTGTCGCGAAGATTGTGCAAGTTGTGAATCACGAAAATGATGAAAACTGTATCAAAGTTCTGATTGAAGGCTTATACCGCGCCAAACTCGAAAAAATTATTGATGAAGACGCGTATTTGACTGCAGAACACAGCTTGAGCCCAATGACTGTTGCGATGGATGAAAATACCCAAGCAACACGTTTGCAAGAATTACGTGCCTTATTTGCGCAATATGCAGAAGCAAAATTACGCAATGCACGTGAACTGATTGCTGCTGCCAATAAAATTGAAGATTTATTGCAGTTGTTGTTCTTTGTTGCAACCCGTGTGCCATTGAATATTGATGTCAAACAAAAATTCCTTGAGCACGATGAGTTTGAAGCTCACTTGACCGAGTTAATGACTTATTTATTGCAACAGTCTGAAGAACAGCAGATTGAGCAAACCTTGCATGACTCTGTTAAACGCCAGATGGAAAAAAATCAGCGTGAATACTTCTTGAATGAGAAGATGAAAGTCATTCAACGCGAACTGTCCGATATGAACGGCGGTGCGGAAGATGATGTCGCTGAAATTGAAAAACGTCTGGCCGAAGCAGACTTGCCAGAACATGTCCGCAAAAAAGCAGAAGCTGAGTTCCGTAAGCTAAAAGCCATGCAACCTGCATCTAGCGAAGCGGCTGTGGTACGTAACTATCTGGAAGTAATTTTAGATACGCCATGGAACAAAGCCAGCAAAGTCAGCATTAACTTGGCGAAAGCACAAGAAATTTTAGATGCCGACCATTACGGTTTAGATGAAGTCAAAGACCGTATTGTGGAATACCTTGCTGTGCAGTCGCGCGTGAAAAAACTCAAAGGTCCAATTCTGTGCTTAGTCGGTCCTCCGGGTGTAGGTAAAACCTCACTGGGTGAATCGGTTGCAAAAGCCACTGGACGTGAGTTCGTGCGCATGGCGCTAGGCGGCGTACGTGATGAAGCGGAAATTCGCGGTCACCGCCGTACCTATATTGGTGCGATGCCAGGTAAAATTGTGCAGTCATTGACTAAAGTTGGTGTGAAGAACCCACTGTTCTTGCTCGATGAAATTGACAAAATGGCACAGGATTACCGTGGCGACCCTGCATCTGCTTTGTTAGAAGTACTTGATCCATCACAAAACAACAAGTTTAATGATCACTATTTAGATCTAGACTTAGACTTGTCTGAAGTGATGTTCATTTGTACTGCCAACAGCATGAATATTCCAGAAGCTCTGTTAGATCGTATGGAAGTAATTCGTCTACCGGGTTATACCGAAGATGAAAAAGTGAATATTGCAGAACGCTATCTTGTCCCTAAAGCCATCAAAAATAATGGCTTGCGTGCTAAAGAATTGACGGTTCATGAAGAAGCGATTCGTGACATTGTGCAGCGCTATACACGTGAAGCAGGTGTGCGTAGTCTGGAACGTGAAGTGTCAAAAATTGCCCGTAAGGTGGTGAAAGAAGCAGTCAGCAAAAAAGCCAAAAACCTACAGGTAGATGTGACTTCACAAAACTTGCCTGACTACCTTGGTCCACACAAATTTGACTATGGTATGGCAGAAGAAGAAGCCGAAGTGGGTCGTGTAAATGGCTTGGCTTGGACTTCAGTGGGTGGTGAATTACTCACCATTGAAGTGGCAACCATGAAAGGCAAAGGTAATTTCATCACCACAGGTTCATTGGGTGATGTGATGCAAGAGTCAATCAAAGCCGCGATGACCGTTGTGCGTACCCGTGCCGACAGTTTAGGCATTGAAGCCAATGTATTTGCCGAAACCGATGTACACGTACACTTGCCAGAAGGTGCAACACCTAAAGATGGTCCATCTGCAGGTTTGGCATTGACTACGGCATTGGTATCTGCATTTACAGATATTCCAATTCGTCCTGATATTGCCATGACAGGCGAAACCAGCTTACGTGGTCGTGCAATGCGCATTGGTGGCTTGAAAGAGAAACTTCTTGCGGCACATCGTGGTGGTATCAAACTGGTATTTATCCCACAGGAAAACGTGCGTGACTTGTCTGAAATTCCAGACAATGTCAAAGAAGGTTTGGAAATCAAGGCTGTGAAAAGCATTGATGAAATCTTGCCTTTGGCACTGACCAGTATGCCTAAGCCTTTAACCAAGGCACCGATTGTGAAGCCAGTAGCAGCAGGCAAAGCCGCACGTCATTAAGCAAGTTACTCTGCTTTAAGCATAGAACATCTCAAAAGAGCACTTCGGTGCTCTTTTGTTGTATTTAGATTCTGGATTTAAAATAATTGAATAATTTTTTAATTATTTTTAAAATGGATAGTCTGTTTTTAATTCAATTTCCTTGAAAAATAGGCAAACCATCCACATATATAAATTTAAGATACATCGCGCTGTATGTTTCTTGTTTGGTCTATTTAGACCGATAAATTGATCAGACGCTTTTGATTGAAGTGTGCTTCATGGTCTGGTCATCCATATCTCCAGGTGGATGACCTTTTAACCGCAGTCCTATTTCAATTCAGGGCTGCGTTTTTTATGCGCTGCGATCAATCATCAAGGTGATAAAATCTGTGCAACCAAGCCATTCACGACATGTGCCATTTTTTCAAAATTTACTGTTTTTAAAGTATCACCTGTGGTGTGGCGAAGTGAGCTGCGATAACTGCCCGTATCGGTAATTAAAATAGCTGGAATATCATATTTCCAATAATTTAAATGATCTGAAAAATCTATACCCTTGATGAAAGTCGGTGCCACCACGCGCTCACATTGCAACTGGTTCAAACGCTGCATTGTATTGCAATAGCTTGCACTCATTTCACGTGATTGCATATTACTCAATGCCACAATAAAATTGCCATGACTTGGGTAAATCCACTTTAAACCGATTGGGTAATTTTGCACCAAATTTTTATCGTAATAACCAATCATATCCAGCACATACACCGCACGGATTTTTTCCTTTTCAGCCTGCACAGATTTGGCATGTATAAAACTGCCCATCGACTCGGTTTTAAAAAATGGTGGCTCTGCCAAGGTATAAAAAACAAATTCAACATTTTGACTAAGTTTATTCTTTTCCTGCGCCAAAATTCGTGCTGTTTCGATTACACCTGCAACGCCAGAAGCGTTGTCATTTGCCCCCTGCTGCTGCCCATAAACATCGTAATGCGCACCAAAAATCGTTTTTTGCGCAGCACCGATATTCAATTTGCACACCACATTGCGGTAGCTTTGCTGATTGACCACATAATTTTGAAATTGACACGGAATTCCAAATACTCGCATTTGTTCCCGAATCCATGCCGAAACCCGATTCAGTTCAATCACATTTTTATAATGACGATACTGTTCGGAATTACCCAAACCCTGCTGCCCAATCACTTGCTGCATATAGACTTGCAAATTGTTTGGTTCTGCCCATTGAGCCTCAGGCACAGCAAATGTAGCAGTGGTCATCAATCCCATACCCGCGCCCAATATCCATGAATATAACTGCTGACTTTGAAACGCGCGCATGCTGATAATTCCAAGACAAAAAAGACCAATAAGATTGCTGAGTATTAAAGCAACAGCCTGTTGGCAAATTCAATTGCAAATTGTGTCGTTACACAGCGCTTGTGTTGAATCATGGTTATAATGCGAGATTCTGATTGATCGCTACATGAACTCGCCTATGAAAATTCGCATTCTGACCATTGGACAAAAAATGCCTGCTTGGGTGCTGACTGGTTTTGAAGATTATTTCAAACGGATTCAGCCTTTTGTGCAGACTCAAATTGTCGAACTGCCAATGGCGAAACGTGGCAAAAATGATTCTGAGGCCGATATTCTAAAATATCGCCAAATTGAAGGTGATAGCATTTTAAATGCCATGAAAAACAATGAGCTGTTAATTGCCTTGGAAGTGGGCGGCAAAGAGTTCAGCACCGAAAAACTTGCAGAAACCATGAAAGGCTGGATGCTAGAAGGCAATGATGTCGTGCTTGCGATTGGTGGACCAGATGGTCACTCTGAAGCAGTACGTAAAGCAGCAGCATGGCATTGGTCATTATCCAAACTAACTTTGCCACACCCTTTAGTTCGCGTGATGCTGATTGAGCAGCTATACCGTGCTATGAGCATCAACCACAACCATCCTTATCATCGTGCAGGTTAAATCAACTTATTCAATTTGTAAGTTGAGTTATCAAAATATCTTCAACTCAAACAACGTTGCAAAGCTGCAACATAGCGTTGAACAAAAGTACATTTCGCTATACACACTTTTTTGCGATGCTGTAGAACAGCAGGCTTTAGGGATCTAGGCATGAACTTACAGACATTACCCGGTTTATTTATCTCACATGGTTCGCCCATGTTGGCACTCAATCCTGAACAGGTCGGGCCTGCACTCAGCCGTTTAAGTGAAAATTTGCCAACACCGCAAGCCATTGTGGTGATGTCGGCGCATTGGGAAAGTAATGCACTGGAGGTCAACACAGGTATTCGCCCTGAAACATGGCATGACTTCCGTGGTTTTCCTGAAGCCTTGTACGCCCTGCGCTACCCTGCACCTGGCTTACCTGAACTGGCAGAAGATATTTTGCAGCGTTTGGCTGATGCGGGCTTTGCTGCCCATGCCAACAGCACACGCCCGCATGATCATGGCGTATGGATGCCATTACTACACATGTATCCCGATGCCAATATTCCAGTGATTACCATTTCTTTGCCCATGAATATGAGCGCCGAACAGATTTATCACATTGGGCAAAGTTTAGCGCCATTACGTGAACAGCAAATTTTACTGATTGGCTCAGGCAGTATCACCCATAACTTACGTGAATTATCATGGAATACACCCAATGCGGCTGTGCCTGAATGGGCATTTAGTTTCCGTAATCGTGTGGTGCAGCATTTAAGTCATCGCAATTATGATGCAGTACTAGATTGGCAACAATTGCCACATGTAGCACGTAATCACCCAACCCTAGAACACTTTGCACCGCTGTTTTTTGCAATGGGTACGGGAGATCGATTTAACATTGTACATAGCAGCTTTAGCATGGGTTCACTCGGTATGGATATTTATCGTTTTGACTAACCGATAGCTCCGCTTATTTAAAATCTGACTTTTTAATTTGGATACATTTTGTTAGCAAAAGCTACGATTTGTATCCATATTTTTTGTTAATCTCTTGATTATAATCACGTTGAAACTTTAGCACATAGAATATAAACCAATGAAATTCAGTATTTTTGCGCTTGCCCTGCTCCCTTTTGCTTTAACTGCATGTCAATCTTCACATCTTCCTGCCACTTCAGGAGATCCGGCTATTTCTACTCTATCCACCACATTAAAAACGCCTACACAAATTTTGCCCGCTTATACCTGGGAACTTGATCGTGGGCTGCAACGCCCGATTGTTCTGAGCTTTGATCAACGAGGCAGACTAAGTGTAACTTCTGGCTGTAATGGCCTTGGCACGAGCTGGACTGTTAAAGATAATACCCTGAGTACGGGTGACATGATGGGCACCATGATGGCATGTGATGCACCATTAATGGAACAGGAACGTTTTATCAGCCAGCTTCTGCAAAAGCGTAATATTCCGTTTAGTCTGGATCTAAATGATGCCAATCAGCCAAAACTGAGTATTACTGCAGCTGATGGTCAAAAATATGTCTTTACCGGAAAAATGACACCGGAAACCAAATACCAAGGTCAGGCAGAAACCATTTTCCTGGAAGTTTCGTCACAGACTAAAGCCTGTACGGGTGTAGCTCAGCAAACCTGCTTACAGGTGAAAGAAATCAAATATGATGAAAAAGGCTTAAAGACTCAGGTCGATAAAGACTGGACTTTATTTTACGATCAGATCGAAGGTTTTCAGCATTCATCGAATGAGCGTCAGATTATTCGGGTAAAACGTTATGAAATTAAAAATCCGGCAGCTGACCAGTCTAAATATGCCTATGTATTCGACATGACCGTAGAGCGTGAAGCAGTCAAAGGCACTCTATAACGATAAAATCGCAATATAAAAAAACCGAGGCATTCACCTCGGTTTTTTTTCAAGCTTAAACTCAGTCAGACTTAGAATACGCCTTGAGAAAGCATTGCATCAGCAACTTTTACGAAGCCAGCGATGTTTGCGCCGTCTACATAGTTCACGGTACCGTCTTCTTTCGTACCGAATTTTACGCAGTTGCGGTGAATTTCTTTCATGATTGCGTGTAAGCGCTCATCAACTTCTTCGAAAGTCCAGCCTAAACGCAATGCGTTTTGAGACATTTCCAGACCAGAAGTTGCTACACCACCGGCGTTAGATGCTTTACCTGGCGCATAAAGAATTTTCGCTTCAACGAATTTCTCAACCGCTTCAAGTGTAGAAGGCATGTTCGCACCTTCAGCAACACAGATTACGCCGTTTGCAAGAAGCGCTGCTGCATCATTCGCATCAAGTTCGTTTTGAGTCGCACATGGAAGCGCGATATCACATTTAATACCCCAAGGACGTTGACCTTCAAGGTATTCAAAACCGTGCTTAGACGCAAATTCAGAAATACGACCACGTTTTACGTTTTTAAGTTCCATCACTTCAGCAAGTAATTCTGGCGTGAAACCTTCTTTCACGTACACAGTACCATTCGAGTCAGAAAGTGAAACTACTTTCGCACCCAAGTACATTGCTTTGTCTGCAGCAAATTGTGCAACGTTGCCTGAACCAGAAATCGCAACGACTTTATCTTTAAAGCAATCGCCACGAGTCTTGAGCATTTCCTCAGCGAAATACACAGTACCGTAACCTGTAGCTTCTGGACGCGCCAAAGAACCACCGAAAGACAAGCCTTTACCTGTGAATACACATGAAGTGTCATTGCTGAGCTTCTTCATCATACCCGCCATGTAACCCACTTCACGACCGCCTACACCAATATCACCCGCAGGAATATCCGTGTTAGAACCTAAATGACGATATAACTCGATCATTAAGGCTTGGCAGAAACGCATAATTTCGCCTTCAGACTTACCTTTAGGGTCAAAGTCTGAACCACCTTTACCACCGCCCATTGGCAATGTGGTCAAAGCATTTTTAAAGGTTTGTTCAAAACCTAAGAATTTTAAAATTGAAAGGTTCACTGATGGGTGGAAACGCATACCACCTTTAAATGGACCAATTGCTGAGTTGTACTGTACACGGAATGCACGGTTTACGTGGGTTTGACCTTGGTCATCTACCCAAGAAACGCGGAACTGAATTGCACGCTCAGGCTCAACCAAACGCTCAAGCAAACCATGTGCTGCATATTGAGGGTTCTTTTCAATGAACGGCCAAAGGCTGGTCATTACTTCTTCTACAGCTTGTAGAAACTCTGGTTGATGTGCATCACGTGTTTTAACGTAATCTAGGAATTCGTTAAGGCTGTTGTATTTCAACGCTTAATCCTCAGCAGAAAATGGATCAAAATTGGTCAAAATTTCAATCAATGATATATTTTGGCGCAAAATATTAAATATCTTTTGTTAACAATCTACAATAGTTTTTTTCAAAAAACTTTAAAACATTTGTATTTTCATAAATTTAACTTATTTTTTAGCGTGTTAAGCCCATAAGTTAATGTAACAAATTAATTCATAGTTTTGAGCATTTTTGCCCAAAAAGCTAGCAATTGTTGTTCTTAATTTGCGCACAAGCCTAAAAGCAAAAATCGTGCTAAAATCATCGACCTAGAATTTCCCCCTAGCCTTATCTTCCGTTTTTCTGCTGCTGTTTAAAGTGGCATTGGTTTGTCCATGAATTCGCAAATTGCTCTGATTCAAAATATTGATGCGCTACTCCCTCAAACTCAATGTGGCTTATGTGGTCACCGTGATGGCTGTTTACCCTACGCCAAAGCGATTGCAGAAGGCGAAGCGGCCAATAAATGCGTACCCGGTGGACAACCTGTTGCAGATGCACTAGCAAACTTACTGCAACGCCCTGTATTGACCGCAGAAGCCAGTGTTTGGCCTGTGCAGGCAGATGGACGCCCACAGCGTATGAAAGCGCTAATTCGTGAAGATGAGTGCATTGGTTGTACCAAATGTATTAATGCCTGCCCTGTCGATGCCATTTTAGGCTCAGGCAAACTCATGCACAGCATTTTGACTGATTTATGTACTGGCTGTGAATTGTGTATTCCACCTTGCCCTGTCGATTGCATTGACTTGGTAGAAGATACACAACCCCTGCTTTCTGATAGCGCACGAGTGGCAGAACAGAATGATTTACGCCAACGCTACTACGCCCACATACAACGTGAAGAACAACGTCGTCTGCACCGTAAAGGCCCTGTGGTACGTGCAGAAATTGATACCGAACTGTTTGCTCAATTTTCTGCACAAGCCGATGCTGCTGTGCCTGTGATTGAATTGCCTGTGCAAAAAAATGAACAGATTTCCACTGCCGATGCACAAACCACCATCGAACTGGCAAAATTACGCACACAAATTAAAAAACTCGAAAAACAACTCAGTGTGCGTGACGATGAGAAAAAACGGCTATTACTAACCAATTTACAACAACAGTTACGTGAATTAGGAGCATAAACATGCCCGAAAGAAATACACGTCTGACCAATAAAGCGGTCAAAACAACGGCTGCCAAAAGCACCACGCTCAAAGAAAAGCCTTCTAAAAATATGACCAAAAAGCAAATTCAGACTTTTTTTGAGCGCTTACGTGACCAACGTCCAAATCCGACCACTGAGCTGAATTTTTCCAATCCTTTTGAATTATTGATTGCCGTGACTTTATCGGCTCAAGCTACGGACGTCAGTGTCAATAAAGCCACTGACAAATTGTTTCCCGTTGCCAACACGCCTGAGGAAATTTATGCCTTAGGTGTAGATGGCCTAAAGGAATATATTAAAACCATTGGACTCTATAACTCCAAAGCAGAAAATGTCATTAAAACCTGTAAAATTCTGATCGAAAAACATGGCAGTATCGTGCCGAATAATCGAGCCGATTTAGAAGCCCTGCCCGGCGTGGGTCGTAAAACAGCCAATGTGGTGTTAAATACCGCGTTTGGACAGCCAACCATGGCGGTCGATACGCATATTTTCCGCTTAGGTAACCGTACAGGTTTGGCTGTGGGTAAAAATGTTTTAGAAGTTGAACACCGTCTGATTAAAGTTATTCCTAAAGAATTTTTAATTGACTCGCATCATTGGCTGATTTTGCATGGCCGTTATTGTTGTATCGCCCGCAAACCTAAATGTGGGGAATGTGTGGTGTCTGATGTTTGTAATTGGCCTGATCGTTTTGCATTTGGTGCACATCGCAGTATTACAATGCACGAAATCTAGCTTGAGCAATCTCTAACTAAGCGTTTCAATAAACAGACTGTGCCAAACAACGAAGACAATGTGGATAACTGTGCAATCTATACACAATCACAGCATGAATAAATCTATTTATCTTCAGGGTCTGATGTATGAGATGACTGCTCGCTTTGTTGTTGCTTCAATTTCGGATGCAGTTGATAGTGATTGCCAGTTTTCTTCTCTGCTAAATCTTGCGCTTGCGTATTGCGCAACAATTTATAGCTCACAAAAACAAGAAAGCCTAAAACGGCAATACTTGCCAATAACATGATGATCACAGCAGCATGTTGCAAAGCACTCTCCCAAACTGACACAAATAAAAAGAGCCCTAATATGAATCAGGACTCTTTTAAAGTCAAAACAAGCTGCCTGTTTAAGCGATTTTATTTTCTTTTAAACAGGCTTGGTCTAAAACCTAGACTTATTTTGCTTGGTCTAAAATAGCAAACAAATCTGCTTGAACTTCTTCAATTGGACGAAGACCATTCAATTTGTTATAGCTTGGTGCATTTTCACCAGAAGCAGCACGACCTTGATAGAAGCCAACCAATTGCTCAGTTTCTGAGTGATACGCTTTTAAACGTTTACGAATAGTTTCTTCTTGGTCATCTGGACGTTGAACCAAATCTTCGCCAGTTTCGTCATCTTTACCTTCCACTTTTGGTGGATTGTAAACAAGGTGATAAATACGACCAGATGCAGGGTGCTGACGACGACCAGACAAACGTTGTACGATTTCTTCGTCTGCAACATCAATTTCAATCACGTGGTCGATATTGATGCCTTCGCTTTCCAAGGCTTCAGCTTGTGGAATAGTGCGAGGGAAACCATCAAAAATACAACCATTCACGCAATCTGGCTGCGCAATACGCTCTTTCACTAAGCCAATGATCAGTTCATCAGATACCAAACCGCCACCGTCCATGACGCTTTTGGCTTGTAGACCTAATTCAGTACCTTCACGAATTGCAGCACGGAGCATATCACCGGTTGAAATTTGTGGGATATTGTAGCGCTTACAGATCAACTGAGCTTGTGTACCTTTACCTGCTCCAGGTGGTCCGAGTAAGATAATGCGCATAAAAAAACATCCTCATTTTAACAATGTATTTGACACTCGTTGCATATCAGAGCCATCGCCCTTTACGCAGCCAGCATCCTCTTATAAGAAAGCGACAAACAAATGTATTAAACCAGCAATAAAACCAGTTACACCACCCAAGACAATTAAAATCCACTCATCTTCCTGAAAGGCAGGACGCAAGAGATTCTGGAATTCTTTTGGCGTCAGTTCACGAATACGATCTCTGAACATTTGATAAATTTTCTGTGCACGGCTCGCATTAAAGGCAGGGTCGCATACAGGCACCATCGTAATTTCAATCGAACGATCAATCAAGTCAGTCTTGAGTTTGGCATACTCTTTTGGCCCCAAAGACAACTGTAAAGAGGTACGAACCAATGGTGTTTCCATAATTTCGTTGATGTGGCGTTTGACAATACGGCGGGTTTTGTCTTTTTTACTGCCATACATCATTTCAGTCATAATCGATTTTAACGTAATCAGATCTTCTGTGACTACCGTTGCAAACACATCCGAGACTTCTTCTTGGCGTTTCATGAACGCACCCTGAATATTATAAGTCCCAATGCGTGGAATCACTGGCTTAATCCATGGAAATTGACGATTTTCAGTCAATTTAAAGAACTGCGGATATTTCACGTAATGTGGTTCGACTGGGTTAAATACCATCCAAATCGCAATCCAGTTGGTCAAGAAGCCCCAAATTGCCGCCCAAAATGGAACCGTCCAGTGCCATGGTACAAGAAACCAAACAATCATTTGGAAAATACCAAAGAACATCCCAATCAATGCACTGATATGCCAAATAAAGTTAATTTCTTTTTGACCGACTTTTAGGAACATACGCACCATTAAGCGGCGATCACCTTCCATTTGGCTGACCACCATTTCACGCATATCCACCAAGGATTCAACATTCAAGGTCAGTTCAGTCACCAATTCACGCAGCACACCTGGCAATTGTTTATGCGCCTGTGCGTAAATACGGCGTTTAATCGAATACGGTAGGTTTTCCCAAAGCACAGCATTGCGGTCTAACATGACCTCATCAATTAAGTGCTCAAGTTCAAAACCCACTTGCTCACCAATAATACGCGCCATATCTTCAGGGTCCATAGCATTGAGAAACTCACGCAATGAACCTAATTTTGACAATGTGTTATCGGTAATGATGCCTGAAATACGCCCTGCTTTACGCGGTACAATCCCCTGCCATCCCACAGGAATAGGCCCAAGGTGAAAGCCCCAAAAGCTAATTGGATAGAACACCATTTTTAGTGCCATCCACACGTGCGCCCAAGTCACAAAAGCAGTCACAGGAATAATACTGAGCACGGCCCAAAAATCTGGACGATTCAAAAAGGTTTGCCACAACTGATTGACGTACTCAAGCATGCATTTTTTCCATATTTAGTTCTAATTACAAGATTCTAAAGTAGTTAAAAGTCACTATTCTGACTACAAACCCATACTGAGCGTATAGGAAAATTGTAGTCTAGGCTCAGTTTCCGCAATCACTCGCCCTTGTCGATCTTCCAATTTTTCACCTGCGCCAATGCCAACACTAAAGCTACTGATGCGTTCAGGGCTCAGTAATACATAAGCCAGATCAATGCCTGCACCTAAACGCGCTTTTTCTTCACCATCCACCCATTTAGATTCTAGGTGTCCTGCGTAAGCGCCAATATAATAACCATTTTTGTCTTTACCTGTGAGGTGGTATGGGTAACGAAAACCTGTTTGCCCACCGACTTCATGGTCACCATTTAAAAAAGCCCCCGCTTTTAGATAGGCAATGCCATAAGGATTGACCCATTCACCATTCAAATGCAGTAATTTTTGGGTAATACCCGCCCCTACATTCCAGGTTTTTGCGCTATCTGCGCTAATTTTTGCTTCAGGTAAAAAAGTAGTGTTCCCAGCAAAGCTAAAACTTGAAAAGGCAAGTAATGCCACGAAAGAATAGACTTTTGTCATTATTGTCACCAGTGTCCATTTGTTTTAATTTTAAAAACAGTCCTGTTTTCGTGTTTTGACTCTAGCAGAATTGTCAGGATTCTTATATACAGCAAATTACAATTTTGATGTCGCTAAAGTCAAAAATTAAGATTGCGCCCATCTTCTAGGTTAAATCGGGCAATTCAGTCAAACATGGTTACTCAAAATTGCCAATAGATGCGTTAGAATAGTCCAAATTCGTTCTCCCTCATTTTTGTTAAGCCAATTTTTGTATGAAACAACACTATCCGTTAAAAAATGCTCAGCAAGAGAAGCGTATTTTTCGCAATCGCATCTTTTTTTCGGTGGGTGTTGTGGTTTTTTTCTTGCTGCTGTTGGTGGCTCGTTATGCCTTTTTACAAATTAGCGGCTACGATGAATTTGCGACTGCATCAGATAAAAACCGAATTCGGCTACAACCACTCGCACCTGCACGTGGTTATATTTATGACCGCAATGGTGTGTTATTGGCAGATAACTACCCTGTGTTCTCAGCCACTTTAAGCCGTGCAGATGTTGAAGATATTGACGATACCATTGCGCGACTGACACCTGTTTTACAACTAACAGAAGAAGATATCGATCGCTTTAAAAGTCGGATTAAAACTTCACGTAAAACTGAACGTGTATCGATCAAGCTGAATTTAAATGAATCGGATATTGCCCGTTTTAGTGAAGTTAAATTTCAGTTCCCTGGGGTCAATATTGAAACCCAGATGACACGTTACTATCCGCATGGTGACTTATTTGCGCACGTGATTGGTTATGTCGGGCGCATTAACGACAAAGAACTGAAAGAAATTGACAAAGATGCTTATGCAGGCACCAACTTGATTGGCAAAATTGGGGTGGAGAAATCGTATGAGCACTTGCTACATGGCGTACCCGGCAACGAATCTGTAGAAGCCGATGCACATGGTAATGTGCTGCGCAATTTAGGACGTAAAGACCCTGTACGTGGCAATGATTTGTTTTTGTCATTGGATTATGGCTTGCAAGTGGTCGCCTCTGAACAACTGGCAGAACGCCGTGGTGCAATTGTGGCACTTGACCCACGTACAGGTGAAATTTTAGCTTTAGTCTCCAGTCCGAGTTTTAACCCTAACTTATTTGTCACAGGTATTAGCCATACCGACTACTCTGCCTTACGCGATAATTTAGATCAACCACTCTATAACCGTGCAGTACAAGGTGTTTATCCACCGGGTTCTACCATTAAGCCGATGTTTGGTTTAGGCGGTATTCATTATGGCTATGTCGACTGGAAAACCGCCATTCAGGATTATGGTTATTTCACTTTACCAGGCGACAGCCACCGTTTCCGTGACCATAAAAAAACTGGGCATGGCATTGTCGATATGCACAAAGCTCAAGTCGTGTCGTGTGATACCTACTTCTATGTATTGTCGTATCGCATGGGCATTGAAAAAATGAACGACTGGATGCGTCAATTTGGCTTTAGTGAAAAAACTGGGGTCGATTTACCAAGTGAAAGCACAGGACTCTACCCAAACCCGGACTGGAAAATGCGTACGCGCAAAGCCAAATGGATGAAAGGTGAAACAATTTCCGTCAGTATTGGTCAGGGTGCATTTACCTCGACACCATTGCAATTAGCAATGGCCACCGCCATCACCGCCAACAAAGGATTTAAAGTCACACCGCACGTGTTACGTGAAAGTCGTGGCGCGAAACCATTTAAAGTTCACAATGGTACCAACGGAAAAATTGACTTTAACGGCACAGAAGAAGACTGGATTAAAATGCGTGATGCCATGGTTGATGTGATTCAATCAGGTACAGGTAAAGGGATTAAAGGCGGCTTGCAATATTCAGTTGCAGGTAAAACAGGTACAGCACAGGTTAAAAGTATTGCGCAAGGTAAACGCTATAACGAAGCCTTATTGACCGACCGTCAGCTTGACCACGGTTTATTTGTTGGCTTCGCTCCTGCCGAAAACCCTGAAATCGCAATTGCCATCATTCTAGAAAATGGTCGCGGTGGTTCTGCAGCAACGGCTTTGGCGCGTCCAATTTTAGACTATTGGTTACTGAATAAAAATAAAAAGCCAATTCGTCCATCTGCCGCACAAGTGAGTGGTGGCTTAATGACTGCAGGTTTAAAACCAAGTGAATTGCCAAGTGGTGAAGTCCCTTCATCTACTGCACCAAATACGAATAACGTGAATAATCCGAATACAGCAACCAATCACCCTGCGCTCAACCCAAATCCTTCGCAAACTACTCCGAGTTCAGCTCCAACCAATCCACCTGCAACTGCGCCAACAGCAGTTGTACCCACTAACCCAATTGAGAGCGACTAAGCCATGAAAAATCAACTACGCATTATTGGTGGAGAATGGAAACGTCGTCAGTTGGCTTTTGCTTCAATTGAGGGATTACGCCCTACGCCCGACCGAGTGCGCGAAACCTTATTCAACTGGTTAATGTGGGATGTGCAAAACGCCAAAGTGTTAGACCTCTGTTCAGGTTCGGGCGCTTTAGCTTTTGAAGCCCTGTCTCGCGGTGCGGCACACGTGGTCATGATTGAGCCAAACCGTACACAAGCACAGTTTTTACAGCAAAATTTAGAATTATTACGCGTCAATAAAAGCAAAGCACAATTAAAAGTTTCTACCGCACAACATGCTTTGGCGACACTAAAAGATCAGTTTGATTTGGTATTTTTAGACCCGCCTTATAGTTTAGATTTATGGGAAGAATTGGCAGGGTTGGCTGATCCACTCATTGCGGCACAAGGTCTGATTTATGTTGAAGCAGATCGTGATTTAAACCTGTTAAAATTACCGCAGACTTGGCAAAAAGTTAAAGAGAGCAAAGCGGGAACTGTACGTGCGGGCTTATACCAAAAGATTGTTGTTTAAATTTTCTCCTTAAAAGATACGCGGTAATTTTATGACTATCGACACTTTTCAAGAGTCATTTATTAATGTAATATTATAACATTACATATTGTAGTGTTTATCTTCATGAAAGTTCGTTCATCTTTAAAAAGTGCAAAATCGCGTGCCGATTGTCAAATTGTGAAACGTCGTGGCAAATTATTTGTGATTTGCAAATCCAATCCACGTTTTAAAGCAAGACAGGGATAATCCCCTGTCTTTTAGTTTTGATAGATTATTACACTGAAATAGTGTGCTTATTCTGAATAGTAACGTGTATCGACACTAAAACTTTCAGGAAATTTTGCTTGAACCTGCGCATAAAATGCCATGATTTCAGCCATATCTTTTTCAAAATCACCGGTTGGATGCACAATTTTTCCCACACCCGTTTTCTTTTTTGCGTAATCCATATACGCCAAAGCAATTGGCACACCTGCATTTAACGCAACATGATAAAAACCTGTTTTCCATTGTTCTTGACGCGCACGTGTGGCTTCAGGCGTCACCAACATCACCAATTTAGGATGGTTTTTAAATAAGTCCGTCATGAGCTGAACCATACTAGGTCGTGCTTCGCCTGGTGCTTTCGGACGACGGTCTATACCAATACCTCCCATCGCACGGACAAATGGCCCAAACGGCAATTTCATATAGCTGTCTTTAATGGTCAAGCGAACATTAACGCCCAAAGCTTTAAGCCCTAAGCGTGCATATAAGGCATCCCAATTACTGGTATGCGGTGCAGCAATCATCACATATTGGTCTAATTCCAACGGACAATGATTGTCGATTTCCCAACCCATTAAATTTAAGCTTCGCTCAGCTAACTTTTCAAACACAACCGCATACCCCAAATAAAGTGTGCGAATTTTAGCAAGCATCGACAAATACAAAAGTCTAAAACGACGAATAAATAAACAAATACTTTATAAATGTATAAAAATTTCCTGCACTCATCTTATTTTTGTCATTCCATGCAAAATCATACTGTTTTTGCGCTTATTCATTGCTAGATTCAAGCAAGTTTAAAATGGTAAATATATAAATTTACGCACAGTTTGCTGAGTTTTTTACGGTCTAATCCGATGTAATCCTTGAAGTGAAACTTAAAACTTTAAAACATCTGGCTTGTTATGATTTGCTACAAATCTTCATTAAAAATAAGGCAAATTGGCTTTTCAGATACAAGGTGAAAGTTTAAGGTGGCAGCAAGACAAGTTTGAAGTTTAGAACATTTATGCTGAATCGTTATCCGATTGCACTCAGTACACTTAGCTTATTTTTAGTAGCTTGCGGATCAACTGATCCAAGCAGGGAATATCAATCCGCTTTGCCTTCTGAGCCACAAATTACGCCCAAAACTGAAGTTCAAAATTCAGCAACTTCATGGACAGGACAAGCTACAGGTAACTTTAGAGCCTTATTGCCTTGTGACAACTGTGAACAGCATGTGATTCATTTACGCCTGAATGATGATCAAACCTTTCAACTCAGCGACATTAAACGCTCGAAACAGCGCCAGCGCGAAAACCAAGTGGCGGGAACGATTCAAGCTGCTCAGGGCAACAATCAGCAAGACAAACAGAACCTACACCCATCGCAAAACACGGCAAATGAATGGTTGCTCAATACAGAAAATGGGCAAGCCTATGCACGTATTCAACTCACAGCTCACGGTCTTCAATTCAGCTTATACAATCAGAAAAAGACACAAAATCAGCAGAAAAATGAAACTCAGGTTTTCTTACATCCTGTAGAAAATATGCAAGTCAGTAATGCCCTGAAGCATGTCGATATTCAGGCTGAACACGTACAAAATGTTGAGGTCAAAGAATTAAACGACCCTGTGATGGCACACGATTATTTTCTGGCAATTCACAATCAATCTGATCAAGCATTACAATTACATGCCAATGACTTGGTTTTGGTCGATCAGCAATATCAAGAATATGCAGCCGTAGTCGATCCGCATTTTTTAGAACCAATTCCTGCACAACAAAAACAATGGATTAAGGTGTCTTTCCATTACCCTGCTTCTGTAGAGGCAGATGTGATCAAAATTAAATAGGTTACAGCTGCTGCATTTCATAAATGAAGGAACATCAATTTAAGGATGTTTCAAAGTTCTTTGACTATTTTAAATAGCCATAAAAAAACCCTGCATCAGCAGGGTTTTCTTTTAAACCATCAAGCGATTACGCGTTGAATTGGTTCATTGTGTTTTTAGCTTCGTCCGCTGCTTTAAGCGCGTTGTCACCAGAGAAAATTTCTTTGTGATCGTCACCGATGTCAGAACCAGCCATTGCTTGGTGTTTAACACAAGCGATACCACCGCGGATTTCTTTACGTTGTACGCCAGCAACATAAGCCAACATACCTTCAGAACCGAAGTAACCTTGAGCAAGCTCGTGAGTAGAAAGAGCAGCTGTGTGGTAAGTAGGCAGAGTGATCAAGTGGTGGAACACGCCTGCTTCACGAGAAGCGTCTGCTTGGAATGTACGTACTTTTTCGTCAGCTTCAGCAGCCAATTCAGAATCGTCGTACTCAGCGCTCATTAATTTAGCGCGGTCGTATGCAGATACGTCTTTACCTTCAGCAACCCAACGGTCGTACGCTTGTTGACGGAAGTTCAGTGTCCAGTTGAATGATGGAGAGTTGTTGTAAACAAGTTTCGCATTTGGCACAACTTCACGTACACGGTTAACCATGTGAGCGATTTCTTCTACGTTTGGAGTCGCAGTTTCGATCCAAAGAAGGTCAGCACCGTTTTGTAAGCTAGTTACACAGTCAAGTACAACGCGGTCAATTTGAGTGCCTTCACGGAACTGGTACAAGCCAGAAGCTAAACGCTTAGGACGGTGTAATTTACCATCACGCTTGATTAGGATTTCGTCTTCTTTCGCTTCAGAGATGTCAATTTCTTGAGTGTCTAAGTAGCTGATGTATTGAGAAGCGATGTCGCCTGGCTCTTTAACTACTGGGATTTTTTGAGTTAAGTCAGCGCCTTCAGAGTCAGTACGTGCAACGATGATACCGTCGTCAAGACCCATTTCTAAGAACGCATAACGTAACGCGTGGATTTTAGCGATGAAGTCTTCGTGTGGAACAGTTACTTTACCAGCTTGGTGACCACATTGTTTCGCGTCAGAAACTTGGTTTTCGATTTGAAGTGCACATGCACCCGCTTCGATCATTTTCTTAGCTAATAAGTAAGTTGCTTCTTCGTTACCGAAACCAGCGTCGATGTCCGCAATGATTGGCACAACGTGAGTTTCAAAGTTGTCGATTTGAGCAGTGATTTCAGCAGCTTTAGCAGTATCACCAGCGTCTTGTGCTTTTTTAAGTGCGCGGAACAAATCGTTTAATTCTTTCGCGTCAGCTTGACGTAAGAATGTGTAGATTTCTTCGATCAATGCAGGAACAGAAGTTTTTTCGTGCATAGATTGGTCAGGAAGTGGACCGAATTCTGAACGAAGTGCAGCAACCATCCAACCAGAAAGGTAGATATAACGGCGTTCAGTAGTACCGAAGTATTTTTTGTTCGCAATCATTTTTTGTTGCGCAACAAAACCGTGCCAGCAACCTAAAGATTGAGTGTATTTGCTTGAATCAGCATCATAAGCAGCCATATCACGACGCATAATCGCAGCTGTATATTTAGCAATATCTAAACCAGTTTTGAAACGGTTTTGCATTTGCATACGCGCAGCATCTTCAGGACTGATGTCTGCCCAAGTGTTGCCGAATTTTGCTTTTAATTCGCGGATTGCATCAATCGCTGTTTGGTATGTAGTCATGATATTGTACCCTGTAATATTATTTAGGATTTATCAATCGAAGGCTAAATCGCGCTTATGCTTGATTGCTCAGATTTAGAGCACTTCGTTACGATGAATACAGAGTAGAGTGACTGAATGAATTAATCCAATATTCTCGTGTAATTCTCGGTATTTTTTAAAAAAATGTATAGATCAAAGTCTTAATTCACAAAAACAATAAAAACACAACATATTGATTTTAAAAACCTTATTTAGAAAATTAATCAAATATCTTTGCTTACAAATTCATCTCTGTGCCGATATTTTCTGCATTAGACTTAAGTCTTGCATTTCATAAAAAATGCTTGCATTGGCGATTTCTGCCATTTTTTAGCAAAATTTTGCTGCTTTTCAGCACAATGTAAGTGCATAAGTTTCATACAAAATAGAATCTGCTATCAGTTCTGCCAATGCTTTTAAGTGTTTTTGCATTTAAGATTAAAAAGTATAGATGCAGTGCTAGGCAACTTACATTTCTTTAGGAAATAATGATGGGGCTGGCTGTTTTTATTCAGATTTTTTGCTATTTACCTCGTCGATTTTTTCATCATAATTTATACACAAGCCTTACGGCTTATGGCATAATTCCAATAATTTAGTGATTTTATTTTCGGTATTTATTTTATGAATCTGGAGCGGGTTGATCTTAATCTATTAATTTATCTTGACGTCTTACTTCGTGAAAAAAATGTAACCCGTGCTGCAGAACAATTGGGCGTTACCCAACCTGCGATGAGTAACATTTTACGTCGTTTGCGCAATTTATTTAATGATCCCCTGCTGATTCGTTCTTCTGAAGGCATGACGCCAACTGAACGTGCCTTAGAATTACAACCGCGTATCCGCGATGCCTTATCTGACCTTTCTATGATTTTGGAGCCGCGTACTGAGTTCCGCCCTTATACTTCAAATCGTGTATTTCGGATTATGACCTCCGATTACGCAGAAGCCACATTAGTCCCACGCTTGGTTAAAGCTTTACGCTCTGAAGCACCTAATGTGGTATTAGACTTTTTAACCCCGAGTGATGTGTCTTATCGCGACATGGAACAAGGTAAAGTCGATTTGGCGATTAACCGTTTTAATGAAATTCCACAAAGTTTCCATCAGGTTTTAGTTTGGCGTGATAGTTTTTCTTGCCTGCTCAATCACAAACACCCTGCTGCCAATAACCTGAATTTAAAAAGCTACTTAGATGCACAACATATTTGGGTTTCTAAAACAGGTATGGGCGTTGGTTTTGGTGTGAATCCAGAGAAACAAGCGGGACTGGGTTGGATTGATCAAGCTTTAGAGCGTATTGGACAAAAACGTAAAATTTCGGTGTTTACCCGTCATTATCAAATGCCTGCACTACTCGCGTCTAATGTAGATTTAGTCGCAACCTTACCTACACGTATTGCGCGCTTACAAGCCAAAAGCCAAAGTTTACTGATTAAAGACCCACCATTTTATATTCCAGAATTTGAATTAAAGATGGCATGGTGTCCGTTGTTACATCATCACCCTGCACACCGTTGGTTACGCCAATTGATTTTATATGTAGCGCGCCAAATGATTGAAGAAGAAAACCGTGAGTTTTTACTGAATAACTCTCAATTTTCAGCCTATTAATTAAAAATTCACTGAACTTATTGGCACAAACGCTTATACTCAGATGAGGAATATTTCGATATTCCTCATTGTTTAATCATGATTTAATAAAGATTCAAATTGTTATATTTAAAATAATATAATCCACAGGTGGATTCGTGAGCCTCTTCCAGAATATTGTTATTATCCTCATCCTCATTGTCGGAGCTGGTTTTTTATCGCTGACTGAAATTGCGTTGGCTGGTGCACGTAAAGTTAAACTGA
Organism: Acinetobacter sp. YH01007; assembly: GCF_013420425.1. Classification (NCBI taxonomy): domain Bacteria; kingdom Pseudomonadati; phylum Pseudomonadota; class Gammaproteobacteria; order Moraxellales; family Moraxellaceae; genus Acinetobacter; species Acinetobacter sp. YH01007. The sequence goes on from NZ_VOYC01000005.1 coordinate 32,687, forward strand.
AAATTCTAGCCGAATCAGGCGATGAACGTGCCCAAAAAGTTTTAGACCTACAAGAAAACTCAGCTGATTTTTTTGCTGCCTCACAAATTGGCTTAAACGCAGTTGCCATTTTAGGTGGTATTTTAGGTGAAGGCGCATTCCGTCCTTATTTTTACAACTTAGTTGTGCGCTTCTATCAAGGACCATGGGCTGAAACGCTTAGTTTTGCCTTGTCATTTACCTTAGTGACTTCGCTGTTTATTTTATTTGCCGACCTAATGCCTAAGCGTTTGGCAATGATCGCCCCTGAAAAAATTGCGGTATCGGTGATTAATCCGATTCAAATTTTTATTCGGATATGCAAGCCTTTGGCATGGATGATTAATGCGATTGCCAACGTGCTGTTCCGTTTATTTAAAGTAAATACCACGCGCGAAGACAATATTACATTTGATGATATTTCTGCAGTCATGGATGCAGGCGCTCAAGCAGGTGTTTTACAAAAGCAGGAACATCACTTTATTGAAAACGTGTTTGAACTTGAAGAACGTAACGTGCCTTCGAGTATGACTACACGTGAAAATGTGGTGTTTTTTACCCTAAAGGAATCTGAAGCCAGTATTCGTCAAAAACTTGCAGAATATCCTTATTCCAAATTTTTGGTCTGTAGCGAAAATATTGATGATGTGATTGGTTATGTTGATGCCAAAGATATTTTGGTCAGAATCCTCAATAATCAATCTTTACTACAACTAAATGAAAGCACCATCCGTAATGTATTAACCATTCCAGATACACTCACGCTGTCTGAAGTCTTAGACCGTTTCCGCTCTACCAAAGAAAAATTTGCCGTAGTGATTAATGAATATGCGTTGGTTGTGGGCGTAATTACCCTGTCTGATATTATGATTACTGTGATGGGCGATTGGGTAACACCTATTGAAGAAGATCAGCAAATCATTAAACGTGATAACAATTCTTGGCTGATTGATGGCAGTACACCAATTGAAGACATTAAACACGCGCTGCAAATTGATGAAATGCCAGATGATGAAAATTATGAAACCATTGCAGGTTTTATGATGTATAAGCTACGTAAAATCCCGCGTCCTGCCGACTCTGTACTTTTTGGTGGTTATAAATTTGAAGTGGTCGACGTCGATCATTTTAAAATTGACCAACTTTTAGTGACACGAATTGTAGAAACGCAGGAAATACAAAACAACACTGAAGCAGATGGATAGTGAGATTCCTTGTATTCGTTCAGCCTGATTGCATCTACATTTTCTCGCATTCACAAAAAAACACCACATCAAAATGAAGTGGTGCTTTTTTAAATCTGAACTGATACTTCTGAAATTTAGCTGAGTATTTACTTAATACTTACTGATCAACTCATCCAATACTGCTTGATAATGAATCGCAATGTCTTCAGCTAAAATTTTATAGACATTGTCGAATTGCACCATTGGCCAACCTTCTTTCCAGAAAGGGAAAATATTGTGCAAATCATGCGTTACCACAGCATCTTCACGCACAATCGCTTGTGCAACCTGAGCCAATACTTGTGCAGTTTCTGTGCCATCAATGGCTAAATAATCAATCCCACGTGCTTTTAAAATACGCACACGGTCTTTTTTATAACGAATTTTTTTCATTTGCGCTTCATTTAACTGCAAAGCCAAACTCACCGCTTCTACAAATTTGCTTTCAAATGATTGATTCAGTGCCACCAACGCTGCTTTATGCGCTTCCTGACGACCTGCTTTCCCACCATTACGGATAATTTCTTTTGCCTCTGTGTCTAGCTCATCACTTTTCATAGACTGCAAAATGTCGAGTATTTCGATATCACTTAATGATTCAGGAGATTGGTCAATCATGTACTGCCCTTGGACAAAAATAGCAAAACGCTATTTTCGCACAATTTAGCTAAAAGCTCGACACATTCCGAAGCAATTGTTCACACAAGGCAGTGCTGCACCTATTACAGTGCAGCAGTTTAAAATTGATCTTTCAGCTTTGATCATCCTTGTTTATTTTAAATTTCTTATTGTTCCCTTAGTTTTTCTCCTGAATTTTACCGTCTATTTAAAACCCGTTATTTCAAATGAATAATCCAATAAATAACAGGTTTAACTTTTCAACTCACTTGTACTTTTTAGTAAAAAATAATTAACAGGTTGCTCTTTACACTTAATACAAGTTTTCGCGTTTATCATGATCGAGGCGGTCAATATAGCGCTCTAAATGTAGCATCGCATGATACATTTTATTTAAGTTCCCAACATTGATTTGCTGACGAACAATATTTTTGTGTAACCGTTTTAATGCACGTAGACTGTGTTTTGGCGTATATGCAGATAAAATTTTCATAAGCCTGCTCTCTCTATCAAATTATTTTACATGAACCGTTTTGTAATCTTGAGAATGAATTCAATGAATATAAAGATAAGGTTTATTATTGACAGGGTGTGTCCTACACCTCCTTAATATTTGACTATTTGGAAAAATTTTATTGTGTTGAATTGTAGTTTAAAGGAATATTTATGTAATTATGATTAAAATAATTGCTAAAACTGATTCAAAAAATCTTTGTTAAAATCCTCTATAAAGTACACATAAAAAACTGACACTCGGTCAGTTTTTTTATGTACGTTGATTTTAAATTTGAGTCTTTAAATCACTTCGACCACTACTTTGCCCACATGCTCGCCTGTATCCATTTCGGCATGCGCTTGCTGAATTTGATCAAACTGAAAGGTTTTATAAATCATAGGCAGACATTCACCTTTGGCTAACAATGGCCAAACTATCTCTTGCAAACCTTTGGTAATTTCAGCTTTTTCTGCAGTATTGCGGGCGCGCATGGTCGAACCCGTAATGGTAAGACGCTTCATCATAATTTGACCAAGTTTTACTTCTTTGGCTTTTGCACCACCTAAGAATGCGATATACACCAAGCGACCATCACGACGTAATAAGTTTAAATTACGTTCCAAATACGGCGCACCAACAATATCTAAAATGACATCGACCCCAGCATTGTCTGTCGCTTCGTTAATCACTTGTTCAAAATCTTGTGTCTTGTAATTAATTGCTGTGGTGAGATGTGAAATTGCTTGTACTTTTTCATCTGAACCTACGGTTGCAAAGGTTTTTAAACCTAAGGCATTGCACAGCATTAAAGCAGTTGTACCAATACCACTGGTTCCACCATGAATCAGCGCCGTTTCACCTGCTTTGGCTTTACCCATTTGGAATACATTGGCCCACACAGTAAAAAATGTTTCAGGTATCGCAGCGGCTTGTACAAAACTGACACCTGTTGGAATTGTCAAAGTCTGGCTTTCTGGTACAACACAATATTCTGCATAACCACCACCATTGGTTAAGCCACACACTGCATCACCAACTTTAAATTGGCTAACATCTGCACCCACAGCAACTACTTCACCTGCTACTTCTAAACCTGGCACTGGCGTCACGCCTTTAGGCATAGGATACAGACCCTGACGCTGTAAAATATCAGGACGATTCAAACCAAAAGCATGTACTTTGACCAAAACCTCATTGGCTTGTGGCTCAGGTATTGCAACCGTTTCATAGGCTAATTTTTCTGGGCCACCTGGTTCTGTAATAATAATCTGCTGCATTGTGTTTTGTGTCATGGCAAATCCCTGATTGTTTGATGCTGATATGAATTCTGACTATTTGAACATAAAACAGCAAAGCATTAAAACCCAGATTAACTTAGGTATAATTCTCATGCCGTGGTGTTTCATGCGTGATTAAATTTTTATTTATGATTAAAGAGTATGTGATGTCAGAAATTGTGGAATACAACGAAAATAATTACCGTGAGTTTGAATATGAAACAGGCGTTGCGGTGATTCGTTTTTATGCGACGTGGTGTACGCCTTGTGTTCAAAATGCACCATTTTTTGAGCAGCTTGCCCAACTTTTTGATGCTTCGGTAAAGTTTGGCAAAGTGAATGTCGATCAATCTCCAATTTTAACTTTGCGTTATCAAGTCTTTGGTTTACCGACCACTCTGATTTTTAAAGATGGGCAAATTGTTGAACGACTGTCGGGCAATGTTTCTGTCGTACAACTTCAACAAAAAATTCAGAGCTATCTTTAAGCCATGTAGAGTAGCGTCAACATATTAAGTTTGAATTACTACCTGATCGCGTCCTGCATGTTTGGCTTGATACAAATGCGCATCTGCAGCTTTCATAAAATCATCCACGTGCGTATACGCTTGTGCGCGAGTCATCCACGCTACACCGATACTTAAAGTCACATATTGTTTATGGTCTTCTCGTGCTACATGCTCAAAAGCTGCATCACGCACAGCCTGCAAGACCTTTTGCATGAGTGGTGCAATCGCAGGTTGCGGAATATCGTGCAGTAAAATGGCAAATTCTTCACCCCCATAACGTGCCACAAACGCATTTTTAGGCAAAATATCTTGTAAAACTTTAACTAGGTTTTGCAGAATTTGATCGCCTTTTAAGTGCCCATAATGATCATTGTATTTTTTAAAATAATCGACATCGAGCATCGCAAAGACCAAAATATGTCGCTTATTTTGCAAGGTTTCAAAATACAAACGCTGAATTTCTTCATTTAATGCACGGCGATTATATGCCCCTGTTAATGCATCGGTTTTAATCTGTATTTCCAGTTTTTCATTCAAAAGACTGAGTTGTTCAGTGCGTTCCTGCACTTTTAAATCTAACGAGCTGTTTAAATGAATCAGTTTTTGGTTCAAGCGTTCAATGCGCAAGTTATGGTAGGCATAATTTCGTGCCTGCTGAAACATGATAAGCAATGCATAAACACTGGTCGAAATAAAAGATAAATGAATGGAATTGACCAGATTCAGCATTAATAAAAAATCATGAATAAATGTGCCACATAGAATAATTACTGCCCAAAAATTAATTTTGGAATAATCCTCTCCTGAACGCAGGGTTTGATAAAATCCATAAGCAAAATTTGCCAAAATCAAAACAAAGAAAAATGAACTATAAAATGCCAACTGCTGAAAAATAGTGGGTTCTGCCCACAGCGTCACCCCAATATTAAAGCTCAATAACAGCATTGCCGCGCTATATACCCAACGATGCAAATAGCGCGAACTGAGCAAAAACATATAACTCAGGAAAAATAAAATCGCTAAAAAACTAAATAAATATTCGAGTCTTATTCCCCAAGACCAACTTAAATTCAGGAAAGTGGTATAGGCATAGGGTGCAGAAAATAAATTGTGTAATGCCAGAAAAACAATAAAAATGCCGAAAATAAAAATACGCTTTGCAAGACTAAATGCCGAAAACATCAAGGTAAACAAACCAATACCAAGTACTGCCCCACAAATCATGGCAATACTCATCATCAAACGCTGATACTGTTGATTGATGGTGCGACTTAAACCAATTTTCATTGGATTTTTTAAACCACCTTGCAAGCTCTGAAAGCTAGACGCTTGAATGGTCAGGGTAAAATATTCACTTTCAGGAACAAAATATGCAATTCGTGGGGCATTTTCGGTTTGGTGACTACTCGCATCTGCACCGACTGTGCCAACACGCACCAGTGGATCGCCATTTAAAAATACCCGATAGGCGCCATATTGGTTGGGAATCCAAATCGCAATACGTCTGCCTAGAAATTCTTTTGGAATTTGAAAGTGCCCAATAAAAGTGCCGTAAGTATTGGCATTGCCCATTAAATCTTCAAATGAAGCAGGCAATTCAACGGTATTCGATGCCAGTACCGCACTGGGTTCTTGAATCAATTGTTGCGGATAAAACAACCATCGCCCAGTCAAAATACTCGATTGATCTTCAGTAAATTGAACAGAATTGAGCAGTTGTTGATGTAGATAGTAAGATTCAGGTGCAGACTCATACTGCGCCAACACACACGGTGGTGTGAGTACACTGCACAGTAAAATTAAGAAGAGTAATGCACACTTGTGCCACATCCGAGTGAAATTCAAAAATGCAAAAGTCCTATTGTGCTTGTTTTTTAATCTAATCGTTCTTGCACTAAATTTGAAGTAAAAAATTAAGTCATTTATGCTAGACCTTACTGGCATCGGATGAATGACTTAAATTCTAGCGGTTTGGCTAAGTTGAAAGGTGTTTATTGATCGCGTGTTTTCACATCATACAATTCAATTTCAAAAATCAAATTAGAATTAGCAGGAATGATATTGCCCATTTTGCGCTCACCATAAGCCAAATGCGCAGGTACGATCAGTTTGCGTTTACCACCCACTTTCATCCCCATGATGCCTTGATCCCAGCCTTTAATGACACGACCTGTACCAATCACGGTTTCAAAATAGTTACCACGGTCTAAGGATGAATCAAACTTGGTGCCATCTTCCAACCAGCCTGTGTAATGCGTAGTAATTAAAGCGCCTTTAACCGCTTCTTTCCCCTCACCCACCACCAAATCAATAATTTCTAATTCTGCACTCATGTTCATCTCCAAATATTTACACTTCGATGTTTAAGATAATTTCCAGCTCGTGCAAGTGTTATTGCAACTGTGTCCACTCAATCTGAGCCTGTGCCTGATCGCCAATCAATGTCCATTCGCCATCCATTACATTCAACTGCAATTGCATGGTACGTTCGCATAAAGCTTGAACGGCTTCGGTACTCGCTGGCGATAGTTGCCACACTTCAACATTATTTAAAGTTTTGATTTTACTGTTACGTTTGTACCATTCATCTACCGATGAACCATAAGCAATAATCGCAACTTGCTTACAACGCGAACTGGCTTTTTTGACTTTGTCTTCATCTGGGCAACCGACTTCAATCCACTTAATTAACTGCCCTGTTAAGTCTTTTTCCCACAAAGCAGGCTCATCGGTTTCAAATAAATCTTTGGTAAATTCCAAAGCTTCATCTGCATAACGTGCGAATGCCAAAATACGCACCATCAATCGCTCAATAGTTTCAGAAGGATGCAATGCCATGGTGAGCTGATAGTCACCGTATTGATGCACATCCATATTGGCAATGTTCAAATCTGCCTTATAAATTGTCGCTTTCAGCGCCATTGTCTATTCCTAAAACTATGTTTAAATTTGCCACTAAGCATAATGGATTTTCTGTGATTTTGCTGTATCGTTTGCCCGATAACGTATAGATTTCAGTCTAGAACCGCAGCAGCATCGACCCGATACGCCAATAGTTCAGCCTCAAATTTTTCCCAATCACGCTCGCTTTGATAAATAATTTCCAACCGATTGTCTATGCCTTCATCGGTAGATTGATAATTAAATTGCTGCGGATTGAAGTTGAAATTTTTCCAACCCTGATTGGTATAAAAAATTCCTTTAATACGCAGCCAATCTTGCTGTTCACAGAGTAAATCTAATAAGGGATAAAAGTCGAATTGCCAACGTTTAGGCAATTTCCAACCTGCGACTGCATATCCTTGTGCAGTTTCGACATAGTGATATGGCAATTGTTTGATTTCTGCAGACTCTTGCAGATTTGTAGAGCTGACCTTCTGTTGCAATTTTAGCAACGGCTGAATTTTACGCTGTGTACCGACATACGGTATATCCATTTCGGTCAAAGCCAGATGACCCTGTTCTGCTTTCAACCATTTTTGCGCGTAGGCTTGATATTCCTGTTGTAGTTGTATGAGGGCTTGCTCATCTGCCGCCTGCATTTGGTCTGCATGTGACACCACAATAATTTGTGCAGCTTTGAGCTGATCGGCATACAGGTTTTGCTGCGTCCACGCCTGATCATGCAAACGCGAACCATCTACTATCGTCACCAAGGCGCGCATCGATAAATGCGTATGCCAATGTGGTTCGGTCAGTTGTTCCAAGAGTTGCGCAGGATGCCCCAAACCTGTCGGCTCGATGAATAAACGGTCAGGCTTCGCTTCGGACAATAAACGCGACAAAGCAATTTGCATAGGCAATTGGCTGCTACAACATAAGCAACCGCCCAATAATTCTTTGACTTGATAACCTTGTTGCTGAGGTAAGAGTTGTTGATCGACCCCGATTTGTCCAAATTCATTCATCAGCACCGCCCAAACTTCATGTTCTGGTTTTTGGCTGAGTAACTGTTTCAATAAGGTGGTTTTTCCTGCACCGAGAAAACCAGAAATAATATGCGTCGGGACTGCTTTTTGTGGTGCAATTAATTTCAAAATAAGCTCACTTTATTGAATTTCAAACAACTCAAGCATGCTAAGCAAGTTTAGCGATTAGTTCAATCTGAATCTAAACACACTGAAATTTATTCATTTCAGCACATCTATCACCATCATGATTTGAAAAATTCGCTTACATTTATTACGTGATGATCTGCAACTTATTTGGGGAAATACACGAGTTTTAGCCGCTTGATGTTATGTTTTATTGCCAACCACGCAATTTTATTGCGGAAAACACAGCCATTTTGATTGGATTTGACTTCATATTTAAAACAAAAATTACCAAACTACGACCTATTCATCATCATTGTGCGGTTCAAGTAACCGTCATTGTTTTGCTTTGTTGCAAGCATTGATCCCATAGCTTTGGCTCTTTAGCATGAGTTCCTGTTCAGCCCGTTCAAATCAGGTGATGACTGACTTGAACACTTTAGCCGCAATAAGTTTTTTTACTTAATGCTTGTGCTGAGCACTCCCTACTACTCATGAAAAACTTTAAATAAGGATGCCAAACCATGAAATTGACACAAATTTTACTCGCTTCAACTTTTGCTTTTGCCACTGCAACTACTTTTGCTGCAAAGGCTGAATCGACAGCAACAGAACAGGAAAAAGTAGTTGTTTCAACGCAGGAAACTGTGGCTGAACCAGCTTCAGAACAAGCTGCTGCACAACCTGCATCTGAAGCAAGCACTGAAACCCCTGCTGCATCGACGCAACAGCCTTAAAACTTAGATACATTTAAAAATGTAAATCGAATACAAAAACTGAGTTTTCCGCCACTCTCTCGGTTTACTCAGTTTTTGTTTATCTGCATAACTAATCAATATTGCCTTGGACAAAATTAAAAAATAGGCACAAAAAAAACCTGTCTACAATTGCAAACAGGTTTTCAGCTAAATTTGATGAAAACTTAGTTTTGTTCAGTTTTCTTATAAATGCTGCAAGATGGATGATGATTTTCTTGCAAACGTGCAACTTTACGTTGCTCTGCTGCTTCAAAACGGCAACGCTTCCAGTCATTGTCTAATTTCAACGCAGGGATTTGTTTTGGTTTACCATTTTCATCGACTGCAACCATAGTGAAGTAACAGCTGTTGGTATGGCGCACTGTACGCTTTTGAATATTTTGTGCTTCTACACGAATCCCAATTTCCATTGAAGTACGACCGACATGGTTCACACTAGCAAGGAAAGTCACCAATTCACCCACATGAATCGGCTCTTTAAAGTTCACTTTATCAACCGAAAGGGTCACCACATAACTACCAGAATAGCGGCTCGCACATGCATACGCCACTTGGTCTAATAGTTTTAAAATTGTTCCACCATGTACATTCCCTGAGAAATTTGCCATGTCGGGTGTCATTAACACGGTCATGGTTAATTCTGACTGGTCATCTAACACTGGGGCAATTTGATCTAATGGTGACATCGCGTTCTCTAGACTCTTTTAAAGACAGTAAGATATGAGCCTATTATTATATCGCGTTTATAAAAGTTTGAATGTTCATTTCGGCAACAACTGCATCATTATTATTTATATTGTTTATGATAACATTTATTTAAAATTATAAGACTAAAGACTAAGACTCCCAAGCTGTTATTTTTTAATCCATTTCTGATTTTTTAGAATATTTGTTCAAATTGAATATTACGTGAATCCCCCTGATTCAAGTGTTCAAAAAACAATCTAAAATCTTTTATTCAATGGATTATTCAAGCAAATTTCGGCGAATTTACACGAAAAAAAGTTCAATTTCCCCGTAAATTTTCAAACTTCGCTGCGACATTTAAACCAAGCGCAGCATTTCCTGCGACACATTGCTATAAGTCAAAGTTTGTTCGGTACTCAGTGCAGCTTCAATCACATAAGAACCATCTGGATTAATCATCGTCACTGTAAAAATAACTTGCTCCATAGTGGCAAGTTTCACCTGCTGTCCAATTTCAAAGCCGTGCATGAAGTATCCCCTCGATTTTTTATAAAGTTTTAAAGTCCTGAAGTACAAAAGTTAGGCTGTCTTGGAAGCATGTTCAATTGGTAAACTGCTTAAAAAACGAATTCAGTAAATGCTACATAGAATAAATGGAAACAGTGCGAAAGAACACGCTAAAAAATTGATTTTAAGTCTAAATACCTCATCTCAGTATTTAGATATCTTTAGGGTATCTTTATTTTTAAACTATAATATCAAATACTTACAAAGAATAAATCTAAGCAATCTAACATTAAAGTTATTTTTATCAAGCACCTAATTAGACTTAAGTTAAATCTGTTGATTTCATTGAATTGACCTAAATGAAGGATCTGGACAGCTATTTAAACTGTCCATAAAGCCCAAAAGTATTACTCACTTTATAGTCTACAATTCTATGCCCATGCGCATAATGATGCTGTTGATAGACCTGATCAATTTTATTTAATTGCGCTGCGGTTGCTTCTGCACCTGCCAGCATAGTCGCTTCGCGCCCTTTTACATCAAAAATATGGGCTTTTTCACGTAAATCGGGTTGAATGACCACATCTGCCAGTTTCAATTCTTCATTGGCCAAATGCTTTTGCATAATATTAATATTTTGGTTAAACAATCCCCACACATTACTGGTTTCAGTATGAATAGGCTGCGCCAAAATATTCACGGCAATCACAATATCTGCCCCTAAATCGCGTGCAACCTTGACAGGTACAGGGCTCACTAAACCACCATCGACATATTCATGTTCTGCAATTTTAGTAGGTACAAACATACTTGGGATAGACACTGACGCACGCACTGCCTGCCCCGTATTGCCATAATTAAATACGACTTTTTTGCCTTCTTTTAATTCAGTCGCCACCACGTACATCGGGATTTTAAATTGCTCCAAACGGAGTTGATCGACTTGTGCATTGACATAATTTTCAACTTTTTTACCATCAAAAAAGCCTTTTAAATCTAAAGTCACATCCCGCACATCATTGGCTTTCATATTCATGGCAATTTCACGTAATTGCTGTGCATTTTTACCACTGGCATAAATTGAACCGACAATGCTGCCTGCGCTGCTGCCCACAATAAAATCAGGATGAATACCGTACTGCTCAAGTACTTCAATTACTCCAATATGTGCATAACCACGAGCACCACCACTGCCCAAAACCAATGCAACAATTGGACGTTTTTTTTGTTGTTTTAACTGACGAAAATCAATTTGATTCAGGCGCGACTCTGCTTCAACCACGGGCTGCGACTCACGCAAAGTTTGAGTCGAAAATTGCTGCTGCGATGGCACCACCTGACATCCCACCATCAGTAATGCTGTAAGAGATACATACCCAATTTTCATAATGACCTTCTTGAATCCATAGGTTTCAGTCGATATTTCACCATCAATCGTGTCAAGGTTGATCAGCCTACTTGATACAGCAACCCTCTTAACGTCAACAGTTATGCTCTCTGTTTTTACCTTGCATGAGCGCCCATAGTCTATCTATTATTTTAACCGATCCTTGTAGTAATTCGTTAAACTGTCACGTCTAGCCACTACAGTGGCGCACAATTTGAATCTATCTAAAATAATATGCAACCACCTTCTTATTCCTTATTATTCTGGATTTTTCTGCAATTAGGTTGTCTGTCTTTTGGTGGGCCTGCAGCGCATTTGGTGTTTTTCCATCAGCGTTTTGTGCAACAACTGAAATGGCTAGATGAATCCCAGTATTCACAAATTGTCGCACTTGCACAACTCTTACCTGGCCCAACTAGTAGTCAGGTGGGGTTAGCGATTGGTTATTTGCAAAAAGGCTATTGGGGTGCAGTCCTAGCTTGGTTGGGTTTCACCCTACCTTCAGCGTTGTTTATGGCTTTGGTTGCAGTTTTGGGACATCAATATTTAGATGTACTGTCGTCAAATAGCTTTCACAGTATTCAACTGATCGTATTGGCCGTGGTGGCTTGGGCATTTTGGCAAATGTTGCGTAGTTTTTGTAAAACGGTTTGGCAATATGCCTTAATGTTTGCTTCTGCCCTATTTATTTATCTGATGCCCTTGAGCTTCAATCAAGTTTTAGTGATTCTGATTGCAGCTTGTTTTGGCATTTGGATGGCGAAACGCGCAGCACCAACTGCTGCACAATCATCCACCAATACAACGGCGACAGATACGCATTTTACTGCGGCACATTTACTCAAACATCGTCGTTATGCTGTATTTTGGGCAGTACTTTTTGTTGCACCCTTTATTGTGCTGTCAGGTCTAAACTGGCTGCAACCTCAATTACTCTATGCAGCCAATTTAAGTTTCTATCAAGCCGCATCTTTGGTCTTTGGCGGTGGGCATGTCATTTTGCCTTTATTGCATCAAGATTTTGTTAGCACAGGCTTAGTCAGTGCAGAACAGTTCGATTTGGGTTATGCCATGGCGCAATTGGTGCCTGGCCCACTGTTCAGCTTTGCAACATATTTGGGCAGTTTGATTCCAATGACAGAATCAACGCTGCTGAATGCGACTTTAGCTACATTGGCTATTTTTCTGCCATCTTTCTTTTTGGTATTTTCGACTTTGCCTTATTGGTCTTGGTTAATGCAGCAAGCCTATATTCGTCATGCGGTTACAGGGATTAATGCAGCGGTAGTCGGTTTGCTGCTGTATATGGTGCTCGAAATGGCACAGCGTCATATTTTGAGTATTGCTGATCTGCTGTTTATTGTTTTGGTGATTGGATTATTAAAATCCAAACTACCTGTTTGGCTCAGTCTAATTAATAGTTTCCTGGTCTATACAGCATTCTTGCATTTCATGGCTTAAATGAAAAATGCTACAGATCAAATAAAAATGCCAGTTCAATTGAACTGGCATTTTTTGTGGATGACTGAATCAAGCCTGAATGCTTTGGAGCTTAGCCACCAAAGAATTTTAGAATAGATTGAATCACCGCAACGTTAATTAAATCGACAAAGAATGCACCACACAGCGGCACAATCAAGAACGCTTTATAAGATGGACCATACATATTGGTAATGGCCTGCATATTGGCGACTGCTGTTGGCGTTGCCCCCATCCCAAAACCACAGTGTCCTGCTGCCAACACGGCTGCATCGTAGTTTTTCCCCATAAGACGGAAGGTCACAAAAGCTGCATATAACGCCATTGTGAGTGCTTGCGCACCTAAAATCACCATCAACGGACCTGCCAAATCGGCCAATTGCCATAGTTTGAGTGACAACAACGCCATCGCCAAATATAACGATAAAGATGCATTCCCAAACACATCAATCGCACGGTCAAAAATATTAACTTTAAAAATACTTTCTAAGACATTACGCAGAACCACACCGCCCGCCAATGCCCAAACGAAAGTTGGTAATTCAAACATCGTGCCTTTGGCAGCGCCTGTCATAAATTCGGCAAATGCCAAACACGCTGCAAATAAACCTAAAGTAGTAATGGCATTATCTGCTGTAATTAAACGCACCTGATGCGGATATTCAAATGGAATAAACTCATTGGAATCTTGATCCGCAGGTGTATTATCGCGTTTTTCATTTTGTTCGTCGGTACGTGGTATAGCCAATTGATGACGGTTGATTAAAGTTTTAGCCAGTGGACCACCAATTAAACCACCAATAATTAAACCAAAGGTCGCACTTGCCATGCCCAGTGCCAAAGCACCTTGAATACCATATTGGGTTTCTAAAATTTCACCCCACGCACCTGCTGTACCATGACCGCCAGTTAAAGTAATCGATCCTGCAATTAAACCAATTAGTGGATCAATACCTAACAATGTTGCAAGACTAATGCCGACAATGTTTTGCAACACAATAAATGTGGAAATTGCAATCAAGAAAATAATTAAACCGATTCCGCCCTGACGCAATTTTGTGAAGTTCGCGCTTAAACCAATCGAGGCGAAGAAAATAAGCATAAAGCTAGTTTGCAATGCGCTACTGGTGGTAATGCTATAACCCCAAAATTGATTCACCAACAATGAAACAATAGCGGCAACCAAACCACCTGCAACAGGTTCAGGAATATTATAGCGTTTTAAAAAATCAATTTTATTGACTAAAAGTCGCCCTAAGAGCAGGACGATGACCGCAGCAATCAGCGTATAAAACGCATTAAAAGTAAATTCCATGGCAATATCCATATAGTGATTGCAGATTGTTTTTAATATGATGAAGAGCTGTCTATGCAAACCAAAGCATTTGCATCACTATGACTCTAAATCAACTAAAAAATGCCGCAATACAAAGTATGTAAACAGTATCGTATTTGACCGAAGTTTAAGAGGTATGCATTTCGCTCAGCCAACCCATCCTTTGGTTTCACTCAAGCGTTATCATCTGCGTTTGCCTAGAACAGAAGAAAAGAAAGACAAAAGACAGTATTTTCACTTTCGGGGTGACTTCGAGTGCAAACAACTGAATCGGCTTAACACTGAGAGGTAATCTCATATAAGCTCCAAAATATCTGAGGTGGATAAATACCTTCCGATAAAGATATTCAACCACTTGATAAAAAACAGCAAGATTAAAGGTCGATCATTATGCATTTTTTTTGACAAAAAGCTGCTATTTTCTGCGGTTTTTTCTAAAAATTTTAATGATTGTTTTCAGCTATAAGTGAAAGTTAAAGCATTTTATAAAAGTGAATAAAATTTAAGTTATTGAGTGAATAACATAAATTTTCAAAATAAAAAAACAGAGCTTAAAATTAAGCTCTGTTTTGGATTGTACTCAAAAGGAGTGACTTAGAAGCTATAACGTGCCATAAAGCCTACACGGTCATCACTGAATTTTTGACCTTTGAAAGTTTCACGCTCACCATTGATATATTCAATACCTAAATCGACTGGTTTTACAGGTGAATAGATAAAGTTAATCCACGCTTGTTGTACTTTCTCATTAGCATCATCATTTATACGCGCATAGTCTGTACCATCATCGGCAAATAAAGCACCGTAGGCTAAAGTTGAACGTAGTTGTGGTGAGAAATTATAGGTTGCACCCACTTGTACACCAATCGTTTCATTTTGCTCAATGCTATTACCATCAACTACAAATGCTGTGTTATTACCATATAAGTAATTGCTGTTACCTTTTACATATGATACGTCTGCAGATACTTTTAAAGGTTCTGCAACTTGATAATTCGTACCTACAGCAGCACCCCAACCAGTTTTATCATCATTTGCCGCTTCTGATTTGTAATGTTCAACCAATGCACGTGCAGAAGCTAAACCTTTACCATCAGCAAAACCTTGAGTCACTTTTGCTGTTAACACCGGGGCACGATAAGTTACATCACTATCTGTAGCTGAACTATTCCCTTCTTCAGCCGAAACAAATAATTCTGTTGCAGGCGCTAATTTTTGGCTATAACGTATTTGTGGCACACGTGCAGTACCACCTGATCCACCAATGTTCGTACTAAAGTCAATCATTTCTGGCGCATGTACTGAAGCAAAGCTTGAAGTCGTTTGACCAAATAACCAGTTATTTAAAGTCAAATAAGCATGACGGATACGCAAGTTGTCAGATCCGCTTGCAAAGTCAACCTCAACTTTACCGCCTACTTTGTTGTCACCAACAGGTGTATTAAAGTCTAAACCTAAGCGGGTGACTTTTGCGGTAGCACGTAATTTGTCACTTGCTTCTTCTTTACTTGTATGTGCTGAGTTAAAGTCATTATCCGCACCTTTAATAATATAGTTTGCATCACCACGGATCGAACCATAAATAGAAACATCTGCACCAGATTTAGACTTTAAACTGCTTAATGCACTTACAGGTGCAGCAGGCTTCGCCTGTTGTACTTGGGCAATTTGAGTTTGCTGCTGTTGTTGTACTTGCTGTTGTTGCTGAATTAATGATTTTAACGCTTCAACTTCTTGACGAAGTTCTTGAATTTGTTGTTGCTCAGTTTTTGCTGCGTGTGCAGTACCTACCATTAAAGTTGTAACAGCAATAGCTAAACCTTTGATCATAAACTGACCGTTGAGTAATTGACTCATTCATTTCTCCAAAATAAAACAACGCTGCATCCGTGCATGATGATTTTGTTCGTCATCTATCGATTTCACATCGAATTATAAAAATGGCTTAAAAATCAAAACACTTTTGCCAAATAGTCCAAGACACCCAAATATTTAAAATATTACAATTTGTGTCATTTATTACAGGCTTCAATCTATCAAGTTATGACGTTTATTAAAATCAGTTTTCCCGAATAAGAAATCATAATTAATCATAATTATAGATTTAAACAATTAAACCATATAAAATTCAATACTTTAAATAGGTGGATTATTCAAGTATTTACACCACCATTAGACTATTGTATATATTTCAGTTCTGTCTAAAAGCCCGATTTTTTCGAAAAAAATCACCATTTGAAAAAGTATTGACCCCAACTCAATCTGATTGAGGTTGCAAAATATGAAAAACGGCAAACATCCCAAACCCAATAAATAGCAGCATTAATACAGCCATATTCAGCAAAGCACTGCCTGTTAAAAAGTTGAGTAACACTCCACCAATCAAGCCACAAAAGAATTGCACACTGCCCATGACCGCACTGGCTGTTCCTGCACGTGCGCCTTGTTTTGCCATAGCTAGTGCCATGGCATTCGGGCCTGTAAAACCAATCCCAGACACGGCAAGAAATAAACCGACCATCACCAATGCCAAAGGTGCATACCCCAAACTACCTGCAAGCAGTAGAATGACCGCACCACTCAGTTGAATCATGCTGCCCAATTTTAAGCGTTGTAACACACCCAATTTGCCACTGATTTTTTTATTCAGGGTCGAAAACAGCATAATACCAATCGCATTGGCACCAAACACATAAGCAAAAGCTGTTTCACTCAAGCCATATTGATCCATCATGACTGCACTTGAACCGCTGATATAGCAAAACAATGCCCCACCAGTCAGACAGCCTGCCAACATTGGAAAACGAAAATCACGATCTTTTAAAATGGCAAAATATAAGGTCAGTACTTGCTGAAAGTTCAAATTTAAACGACGTTCTTTCGCCAAAGTTTCTTTAAAAAAGAAGTGCACACATAAACAGCAAATAATTCCAACGCAGGTCAGCACTACAAAAATAGCTTGCCAATTCATCCATCTAAGTACCCATGCACCCAGCGTAGGTGCAATAATGGGCGCAATGGTCATCACAATCATCATGCTCGAAAAAGCTTGAGCGGATGTTTGCAAATCTAAGCGATCACGAATAGCTGCTCGTGCAATTACCACACCTACACAACCACCCAAAGCCTGCAAAATACGTGCAGCAATCAGTCCCCATTCATTTTGTGCAAACACGCACAACATACTGGCGAGTGAAAATAGTGCCAAGCCAAAATATAAAGGCGGCTTACGTCCAATCCGATCACTCAGCGGCCCGTAAATCAGTTGACCCAATGCCAAACCTAAAAAGTAGGCAGGCAAACTGTTTGCGACCATTTGGGTCGATACGCCAAACTCGCTTGCCATAACGGGCAAGGCAGGCAAATACATATCAATCGATAAAGGCCCAAGCGAAGTCAATAACGCCAACAATAAAATCCACGCAGTCGAATATTGCCGCATGTTGGGTTGTTGCGCAGATGGTGGCGTACTGCTTGAACTTGGCAGCGTTTTCGATATGCTCATATTTTATGATGAAATGACAGATGTACAGACAAGCTTACACGCTCCATAGTATGATTTGTTGTGATCAAAGATGAATTTTCACATATTAGGTACTCTAGACATCTCATCTACAGTTACAATGTACGCAAACCTTCATCTTGCAGCATAAATCTCTGTTTAGACAGAAAAGTTTACTTAAAGGAATGATGTTGAAACCTTGGCTGATAAAGCTCAAACAAGCGACCTATAACACCACATTTATGTATAACATCCGCATGCTCATTGCATTTGCGGGAACTGCTTTTGTTCCCTATTTTATGGGGATGCAGCTTGCCACTATTCCTTTAACTTTAGGTGTGCTTGCCGCAGGTTTGAGTGATATTGATGACCGTTTTTCGGTGCGTATTGTCAATCAGCTCTATACCTATATTGGTTTCTTTGTTACCGCCACATCAATTCAGTTTTTATTTCCGCATCCTATTTTATTTGCTACAGGCTTAATCCTGTCGTGTATTGTCTTAATTTTGCTCGGTTCGCTCGGACGACGTTATGCCACCATTTCTTATGGCTGTTTGGTGGTGTCGGTCTATTCCATGCTTGGCGTCAACCTATTTGATGACTGGTACATGCAGCCGCTGCTTTTGGTTTCGGGCGCAATTTGGTACGGCTTAATTTCGACCATCAGCTTTTTACTGTTCCCTGTTCGTGCCTTACAAGACAAACTTTCACTCAGTTATTCTTCTTTGGGTGATTTTTTATTTGCCAAATCAAATCTATTTGATGTGGATATGACTGCACCGAGTTATCAACAAAGTATCATTGATTTATCACTTGAAAATGGCAAATTAATTGCGATTTTTAACGACTTAAAAACCGCTTTACTGACCCGTTTAAAAGGCGACCGTGGGCAAAAAGATACCCGACGCAGCTTACAATATTATTTTGTCGCACAAGACATTCACGAACGTGCCGACTCTGCACATATTGATTATCAAAAACTGGCGAAAATATTTCAGCACAGCGATATTTTATTTCGCTTCCAGCGTATTTTGTCGATTCAAGGCAAAGCCTGTAAAGATTTAAGCGAAAGCATTTTGCATCGTAAACCTTATGTGCATAACAAGCGTTTTAAACATGCTTTTGAAAATCTTAAACAGTCTTTAGAAAAACTGCGCAGTGAACAGCAATATGACCAAGTCTGGATTAATGCACTGTTTGCCTTATACCAAAACCTGAAATCAATTGATGCTCAACTGCGTAACCTTGAAACCGAACGTAATATTAAACTGGATAAATCCAAACATATTGAACAGCAACTGAAAGATGATGACTTAAAAAGTTGGGATGATATTGTCATTCGGATTAAGCAGCATTTAACCCCCGAATCGGTTTTGTTCCGCCACGCCATTCGTTTGTCGATTGTGCTGTTGATTGGCTATATTTTTGTGCAAGTCACCAACATTCAATATGGCTACTGGATTTTACTGACCGCCCTGTTTGTGATGCAGCCTAACTTTAACACCACCAAACGGCGTTTACGTTTGCGTATTATTGGGACGTTAGCAGGGATTGTAGTCGGCTACACCATTTTATATTTTGTACCGTCCGTTGAAGGGCAATTACTGGTTTTAGTGATTAGTGGCATGTTGTTCTTTGAATTGCGCAGTAAACAATATGCACAAGCCACTGCCTTTATGACCATTTTGGCGCTGATGAATTTTAACCTAGAAGGTTTGGGCTATGCCGCAGCTGTGCCACGTATGGTCGATACCTTAATTGGTTGTGCGCTAGCATGGTTTGGCGTGAGTTTTATCTTCCCCGATTGGAAATTCCGTCGTTTATCACGCACGATTCGCCGCTCACTCACCGCGCAATGTGGCTATTTGGCAGAAGTGATTGAACAATATAAAAATGGACGCAACAACGGTTTGAATTATCGTGTCGTGCGCCGTGCTGCTCATAATACCGATGCAGAAGTTGCTTCACTGATTTCAACACTCGCCACCGAACCTGATTTTGACCCCAATCAAAAAGCTCAAGCCTTTGAGTTCTTGTGTCTAAATCACACCTTTATTAGCTATATTGCTGCACTTGGTGCGCATCGTGACAAAATTGACGATCAGGAAGTCTTGCAACTGCTCGATCAAGCAATGGACGATATTCAAGGTGCTTTACTGAAAGATGAAACGCCAGATTTAAGTGCACACAACATGTTGCAAACCATTCGTCAGCGTTTAAGCCAAAACAAAGAAGAAGATCAAAAATCATTAATTATTTTGCAGCAATTATCTTTGATGATGAGTATCTTGCAACAATTAAGTCGCTTAAAACAAAGTTTAAGCCACGAACATGATCAGGACGCAACTGAACTGGCGTCTTTATAAACAATCCTGCAAACGGTCAGTGCCTACTTATTCGCCCTAAGCTGCACAAGTATTCACCGACCTTAGCATGATTTTGCGACAATATACTCACTGCATGACAGCAATTAATGCTAAACTTTTTATAGTTTTAAATTTGTTAGTTTCACTATGACCGCGAAAAGTTTATACGCCTATACCCTACAGCCTGTGATCTACGAAGTTTCTGAAGAAGAACAACGTCACGCACAACTGGTAATTTGGCGCAGTACCAATAAAATTGGCATGAAAGCATGGATTATTATGGGTGTGATTGTTGCCCTTTCCATTTTAGGCATTCTGCTATTAAAAAATTATTCGACAATTTTCTGCTGGGTTGCCATTGTCTGTGTGGTGCTCTACCTGCTCGTGCGTAAATACGGCTTGGAATGGTACGTTAAGCGAAAAATGAATGAATTTCCTGTTCAAGAAATTAAAGGGATTCGTTTAGGCGTACAGCCGCACGGTATCGTGATGCGTCAGCAAATGGGCGCTCAAGAAGGCGTGGGTGCAATTGGCTGGAAAGATGTGTATGAATGGTACAATACCCCTGAGTTTATCTTGATGAACTTCAAAGTAAAAGGTCAGCAAGGTGCTTATATTCTGCCTAAGCGTATGGACAGCAAGAACTTTTCGTTCAACACCATTCGCAAGCATTTGACTGAAGCTGCAGGCGAAGCCAAGCAAATCTAAATATCCCTATTTAAAAATAAACCTCTATCCCCTGTGATGGAGGTTTTTTTTGCTTAAAATTAAAACAATGAACGATAATGAGAATAAATAGCATTTGCATTAACTTCATCTCTGCATTATTCTGCATCACAATTCATACTCAACAACCAACGCTTATGCTGAAGAAAGCCTTTTTCCAAATTCACTGGTTCCTTGGTATTACTGCAGGACTGATCTTGTCACTCATGGGCGTGACAGGTGCGATTTATTCCTACGAACAAGAAATTCTAAAATGGATGAATCCGAACAGTTATCAGGTACAAGTTGAGCAGAAAGCCAAACTAAGCCCTGCAGAAATTTATCAACATTTTCAGCGTACCCAACCTGACTATAAAATTAATAGCATCACCGTTGCAAAAGACCCAGCTGCATCTTCAACCATCAATATTGCGAAAGAAGGTGCAAAACGTGGACAAAATATCCTGATTAATCCTTACTCGGCAGCAGTGTTGCCTGAAATTCGGGGACGTGAATTTTTCCAGTTTATTCAGCAATTACACCGCAACTTAACCGTAGGGCCTATTGGTAAACAAATTACAGCCGCATGTACCCTCATGTTGTTGTTCTTTGTGTTAAGTGGCATTTACCTACGCTGGCCGAAACGCCATTCATTTAAACAATGGTTTGCGCTCAAACCTCAATTAAAAGGACGTAATTTTATTTGGGACTTACATGCCGTAGTGGGCACGTGGGTCGTGATTTTCTATCTAGTTTTGGCATGCACAGGACTGTATTGGTCGTATGAGTGGTGGCGCAATGGCATGTTTAAAGTCATGGGTGTGGAAAGACCACAAGCGCAATTGCAAGCAGATGGACGCAACAAACCTGTAAATTCAAATGCTCAAGCACTCCATCAAGCTGCGCAAATGCAGACTGCGGAACATCGCCCAAATACCACAAAACCAGCCAAACAAAATACACTGGATCAGGCACAAATCAATCTTGCATTGACTCAGGCATGGCAGCATTTCCCGCAGCAATTGGGACAGGATTATTCCAGCATCACTTTTAATGTGCCTAAACATGCCAATAGTGAAATTGAAATCAACTTTGTCGATGCCATTCCACAACATGAACGTGCCCGCAATAGGGCAACTTTTGATTATCAACAAGCACGTATTACTCAACTTGAATTATATGTAGACAAACGGCTTAATGAAAAAATCATGAGCAGTATGCTGCCTGTGCATCGCGGTAGTTTCTTTGGGCCTGTTTATCAATTTTTGGCAATGCTTTCTGCCTTGATGATGCCACTATTTTTCATCACAGGCTGGATGTTGTATTTAAAACGTCGTAAACAAAAGCGTTTGACTCTTGCTGCACGTCAAATCCACACTCAATTTCAGATCGACCCAAATGCTGAACACTGGCTCATCGTCTATGCCAGCCAAACAGGTACTGCCGAACAATTGGCATGGCGTACTGCAACTAGTCTGCAAGAGGCACATCAACCTGTCATAGTCAAAGCTCTGCAACATCTCAGCCTTGAAGACCTTAAAAACACCACCCAACTGTTATGTATTGCCAGCACCTATGGCACAGGTGATGCACCCGATTTGACATCAAGTTTTGTGAAAAAAATCCTACCGCAAACCTGTGACCTGAGTCATTTGCGTTATGCAGTACTGGCTTTAGGTTCACGTGAATATGCAGATCATTACTGCCGTTTTGGACATACGATTGCTGCATGGCTGCAACGTAATCAAGCACATGCCTTGTTCAATACCATTGAAGTAAATAATGCCAATCCTGCAGACATACAGCGTTGGAATCAGGCTTTGGTACAGGTCACACAACTTGACTTACCAAGTATGCATATCGAAAAAACTTTTGATACATGGACCTTACAGCAACGTGACTTGCTAAATCCCAACAGTTTAGGCGCACCCGCCTTCAATATTGAACTGTTAGCACAACATGATGTGCATTGGTCTGCAGGTGATATTGCAGAAATTCAGCCTGAAAACAGCACTGCACGGATTCACGCCTTTTTAAAACAGCATCAACTCGATGCCAATACAATTCTTGCTGATGGTCAGCAAACCTTAGTACAGGCTTTGGCAGATAAAGACCTCACCGCGCCAATTCAGACATTTAAAACTGCGGATGAATTATTGGCACAACTTTCACCCTTGCCTAGTCGTGAATATTCAATTGCCAGTATTCCTTCACAACAGGTTTTAAGACTTGTGGTGCGTCAAAAATTCGATGCTCAAGGCGAGCTTGGCTTAGGTTCAGGTTGGTTAACTGCACATGCTGCACTTGGGCAAAATATCGCATTACGCATTCGCAATAATCCATCTTTCCATTTAATTGATGATGACCGCCCAATTATTTGTATTGGCAACGGTACAGGGCTTGCAGGATTAATGAGCTTATTGCATGCACGTACCCGCCTGAATTACACCCAAAACTGGTTGTTTTTTGGTGAACGTCAGCAAGCGCACGATTACTTTTATCAGCACACCATCGAGGCTTGGCAAAGCACAGGTATGCTACAACGCCTTGATTTGGCCTTTTCCCGTGATCAAGCCGAAAAAGTCTATGTACACCATAAGTTACGCGAACAGGCTGAAGAATTAAAACGCTGGATTGAACAAAATGCCGTGATTTATGTCTGCGGTAGCATTCAAGGCATGGCCAGTGATGTCGACCAAGCCTTAAAAGATATTTTGGGTGAGACTCAACTGGAACAATTACGTCAGCAAGGACGTTATCGCCGAGATGTGTATTAGGATTTGTTGACACTTTTTAAATGGCTTGCGCTGTAGCTCTATAGCTAAAACTTGGCAATTCACCCAAGTTTTATCCATAGCCTCAGCCGAAACATAATTCAGTTGAGGCAAAATTTTTCAGCAGCTTCGGCTATACTGTTTGTACAGCATCACAGTACAATAAAATTATGCAAGGCATGCAAGCAAGTCACGTACAAACACAATTTAGTCTATTTAAAAGAATATTGAGTAGCCTAATTGGATTAATTTTAGTATTGGATGGTGCCTATCTCATCAGCTTAAAGAAAATTCATTTCGGCACCGTTTTACCTGTTTTAATAGGCATGATGCTGCTGTGTTATGCCATTTTCTATACTTGGATTCAAAGCTACTTAAAACAACATACACGCTTAGATTGGCTGTGGAAATTCGGTTGGGGCGTATTTTGGCTGTGGTGCATCAGCCTGCTGATCTTTTTTACTTATATTCATTTCAGTACACAGCAGCAAAATACTGTAACCAACAATGCTAAAGTGGTGATTGTACTCGGCAGTGGCATTGAAAATGGACAACCATCGCCCACGCTCGCCAAACGACTGGATACAGCAGCCGCGTATGCCTTGGAGCATCCTCAAAGTTATTTCATTGTTAGTGGTGGCCCTGCATTTGCGGAACAACTCACTGAAGCACAGGTGATGTCTAATTATTTGCAACAACGTTATGCAATTGCAGCATCACACATTATCTTGGAAACCCAAAGCACCAGTACGGCATTTAATTTGAAAAACAGTCAGCCCTTGCTGCATACATTAGGCACAGATAAAACCCAACCGATTATAATTGTCACCAGCGACTTTCACACACCACGTGCAGCAGCCATTGCCAAACGACAAGGATACACACAGTTCAGCATGCTCAGTGCAACGACACCACTCTATACCCGCTATAACGCATGGTTACGCGAGTATTTTGCTTATATCAGTGGTTGGCTGCTGAATGAGTATTAAAAATAAAATCTAGCAAGCAGATCGCTTAATTCAAACGTATCGAGCGTGGTAAAGGAATTTGCATATCTTTAAAAAATTCAGGTTTTTGCATATACACCTGATACAAATAATTTTTTAGATCAAGCAATAACTTTTCAGGGGCAACCAATACATTCTGCCCTTCTGGGCTTAGATTCATCGAAATATTGGTGGCTTCCTGACGTAAAAATGGAATCACTTTTTCAATAAAATCTTTCAGTGAAATTTCTTCGACTTGATAATTGGCCCAATTGTCTTTAATTAACAGTTTTGCCAGACTTTTATTTTGCCACATTGCAAAAGCACGTTGCCCTGTAGGCGTGGCACAGAGCGCCCAGCCATCTTCATACAATGCAAAAACATGCCCCTGAGACACAATGGTCTCAATAAATTGCTTGTAAATATCTTGTGCATTATAAGTTTGCGTTGCTTGCTTAGATGCAGCTTTACGTTGATAAGGATTTCGCATAAGTCACGGATATTAGTATTATTATTAAATAAAAATTTTAGGCGAATTTATTGCAATACGCAAGTAATATAAGATAAATGAGGATGAAAGGATATGGTGGGCGCTGACGGGATCGAACCGCCGACATTCTGCTTGTAAGGCAGACGCTCTACCAACTGAGCTAAGCGCCCTGAAGATTAAAAAATAACATCGTTATTTTTTATGATGCAAGACAAGCAAAGAACGTCGTCTTGAACTTTGAAATACATTTTTCACATCAGGGAATGAAAAATGGCGCAGCGGACGGGGCTCGAACCCGCGACCCCCGGCGTGACAGGCCGGTATTCTAACCAACTGAACTACCGCTGCAACGGTAATTGCGTAAGCAATTAAGGTCTTTTTTGTATGTATGCCAAGCATAAATACTAAAATATGGTGGGCGCTGACGGGATCGAACCGCCGACATTCTGCTTGTAAGGCAGACGCTCTACCAACTGAGCTAAGCGCCCTGATAAGATCAAAACAATATTTTGTTCTGATTTTGCAAAACTGTCAAACTTTGCATCATTTCAGTTTAAGTCTATCAGGCAACCTAAACTTTTCTTTTGAATGGCGCAGCGGACGGGGCTCGAACCCGCGACCCCCGGCGTGACAGGCCGGTATTCTAACCAACTGAACTACCGCTGCATCGCAAAAGAATCTGGTGGGCGCTGACGGGATCGAACCGCCGACATTCTGCTTGTAAGGCAGACGCTCTACCAACTGAGCTAAGCGCCCTCAAAAGCAATTTTATGTAAATGGCGCAGCGGACGGGGCTCGAACCCGCGACCCCCGGCGTGACAGGCCGGTATTCTAACCAACTGAACTACCGCTGCACTTACACAAAGTCACTATTGTGGTACAAACAATGGTTAAAGAATCTTAAGTGGCGCAGCGGACGGGGCTCGAACCCGCGACCCCCGGCGTGACAGGCCGGTATTCTAACCAACTGAACTACCGCTGCACGTAAGAATCTATAACGTAAAGGCTTGGTGGGCGCTGACGGGATCGAACCGCCGACATTCTGCTTGTAAGGCAGACGCTCTACCAACTGAGCTAAGCGCCCTTAACGTCTTTATCGTTTGTGAGGTGCATTATAGAGAATCTTTACCGCCTGTCAAACGCTTTTCGGCTTGTTTTCAGTTTTTTGTGACTGAGTGATTAAAAAATAGGTGATCCGCTATAAAAACAAACAAATTCTGCAAGTTATTTTAGTTTTCAAGCAAAATTAATGTGCTTTTCAACTTGTTAGCTCTGCAATCTATCTGCTCAATATGTTGGTTTTTTATGTTGTGATAGATACAACTTTATTCAATTAACTCGCACCATCAACGCACCATCAACCAAGCAACCCTAAGCTATTTAAATCTAGCTTGTGTTCAGAAATATAAACCAAGGCTTTTTCTGGAATCAGTTCAAACAATTCTAAAATATCGTGGTTACGCATCCGAATACAGCCATGCGATGCAGGAATGCCCATCGGTTCTGTGTCTGGTGTGCCATGTATATAAATATAACGCTGAAAAGTATCGCAGCCGATGCCTTGATTAAAACCTTCTTGCAAACCACTGAGCCATAAAATGCGGCTCAAAATCCAGTCTCGTTCAGGAAATTGTTCAGCTAAATCTAAATTGTAAATTTCCCCTGTCGGTTGACGTGCAATGAACACTGCATTTTCAGGTTCATTTTCACCAAACTTTAAAGCGACTTCATGCCAGCCACGTGGTGTTTTACCACTATTTTCAGTTTCACCAATGCCATTCACACCACTCGAGATGACGTAGAGTTTCTGATGCTTCGGCAAATATAAAGTTTGCTCGGCTAAATCAATCAAAATATCTGCTTGTGTGTATAAAAAAGACATTGCGCTACCCTATTCTTCTTCTTTCGTGGGCGGCTGTGGTTCAGGACGTAACCACAACCAAATACACACCACCAACATGGTGGTATTGGTAAAAATTTTGACCGCAACGGGCGCAGTTGTGAACAGCATGATCACGGCACTAATACTCATCATGATCGTTGCAAACCATTTGGCTTTACGCGGTACAGTACCATTGGCGCGCCAATCTCTGAGTGTACTGCCATATTTAGGATGATTCAGTAACCAGTTGTCCATTTGCGGCCAACCGCGTGACGATGCCCAAGCTGCTAAAATCAAAAAAACTGTAGTAGGCATACCCGGCAACAATGCACCAATAAAGCCAAGGATGACAAAGATCACCACTAAACTTCGCCATAACAAGCTTTGCATACCACTGTCCTAAACTACGAATTGCGGTAGTATAAAGCGTTTTTTAATTTTCCGTTGTAATTCTGCATTTTTCAGCATGGATTCATAATGATTGAGTTGTATCAACCCGAACTTCTGCCCGAAGTATGGCTGACCTACAAAACCCCACTCATCCGTCAGTTGGCTTTTAGTGTGGCAAGTCCGAATATTTTATGTGCTGTGCCTGAGCAATTGCCCATTCAACATGCTTTTGAATTCCATTCAGATACTTTTTGGCAGCAGCATTATCACGCTTATCAATCACGTTTAGCCTATTTAGATTCACATCCAGAAGCAGTGTACGACTTTTTAAATCAACTGAAAAGCACCCGTTTAGGCTTACGCTTTGAAATGCTGATGTGGTTTTGGCTGCGTGATCGTGATTATCATCCCTTCGAATTATTGGGACACAGTATTCAAATTATTGATGGCGCTAAAACTGTGGGTGAACTGGATTTTTTACTGCACAACCATGACACACAGCAGGTTGAACATTGGGAAGTCGCATTAAAATACTATTTAGCCGAAGCGGATTGCTCTTTGGCACACTGGTATGGTTTAAACCGCTCCGATACTTTGGCGCGTAAACTGAATCATTTTAGTCAAAAGCAATTTCAATTTAAGCAAGCCTTGGATGTGCCGATTCAACGCCGTTTTGCTGTACTCAAAGGACAATTGTATTTCGCCATACATCACTTGGCACAATCATCTACAACACTTACGCCACACTGGATTAATCGCGCTCGTCGTTTAGGTCTTTGGGGGAGTGATATTCCTGCCCAAGCAGAACGGTTTTATCGCCTACAACGTCATGAATGGATTTGTCAAAATGCTCAAGCCAGTAGCCTACCGAATCAATGGTGGGGAGATGGCTTGTATTATCGGGCGGCACATTCACAATTTTATATGTATCGTGCTGCACCGCTGATTAGCTATCCCCCTTTAACACGCTGAATAACTGTTTCAACATTTTATTACGTAAGCACCATAAAAGTTGCCTATTTATTATTCTGTTTATTTCCTAAGCTAAAAAACACATCAAAATAATCTATCTAGAGCATATTGGAGATGATCATGAAAAAAATTCTAGTGACTTCACTGCTATTAACCTTTGTTTTAACGGGTTGTAATACAATTAAAGGCGTGGGCGAAGACGTATCTTCTGCAGGTCATGCGGTGAGTAACACTGCTGAAAAAACCCAACAAGAAATTCGCAAATAATTCTGAGTATTTCACGAATATCTTCACAAAAACCACAAAAAACCTTGTTCTCGGACAAGGTTTTTTCACGCTAAAATTTCACTTTTGTTGCATTATTCCCCTATTATTAGCACTTACTCTTGATAAACGTCTGAAACTCTCATGACCTCTTCTGCTACTCTGGATTTAAGCCTTCAGCTTTTACGCCAACCGTCTGTCACTCCTGTCGATCACAACTGTCAAAACCTCATGGCAGAACGCTTAGAAAAAATTGGATTTAAGATTGAATCTATGCGTTTTGACGATGTAGATAACCTCTGGGCGCGTAAAGGTACAGAAGCACCTGTCTTTTGCTTTGCAGGTCATACAGATGTTGTACCGACAGGCAATTTAGACGCATGGAATACCGATCCATTTGTACCTGAAATTCGTGATGGCAAACTTTATGGTCGTGGCAGTGCCGACATGAAAACAGCATTGGCAGCCATGGTCGTTGCCTCTGAACGCTTTGTCGCCAAACATCCTGACCACAAAGGCTCAATTGCCTTTTTAATCACCTCAGATGAAGAAGGCCCCTCTATTAACGGCACCGTAAAAGTTGTAGAAACGTTGGAAGCACGTCATGAAAAAATGACTTGGTGTTTGGTGGGTGAACCTTCAAGTACCCATAAATTAGGCGATATTATTAAAAATGGGCGTCGCGGTTCGCTTAATGGTGTCTTAACGGTAAAGGGTAAACAAGGTCATGTGGCTTATCCACACTTGGCAATTAACCCGATTCATACCGCGTCTAAAGCGATTTCGGAACTTTGTGAAACGGTGTGGGATCATGGCAATGAATACTTCCCTGCCACCTCATTTCAAATTTCAAATATTCAAGCAGGAACAGGCGCGACCAATGTTGTCCCTGGCAATATGACGGTGACCTTTAACTTCCGTTATTCGACTGAAGTGACTGCAGATGAACTAAAAGCTCGCGTCTTGGAAATTTTAGATCGCCATCAAGTGGATTATGAAATCGAGTGGACGCTTTCAGGTTTGCCATTTTTAACCCCTGTAGGTGAATTGGTTAATGCTGCACGTCAAGCCATTCGCAATGTCACAGGTGTTGAAACAGAATTATCGACCAGTGGCGGTACATCTGATGGTCGCTTTATTGCGCCAACAGGTGCGCAAGTGTTGGAATTAGGCGTACTCAATGCCACCATTCACCAAATTAACGAGCATGTTGATGTGGCTGATTTAGAGCCATTAGCAGAAATTTATGAACAGATTTTGGAAGGGTTATTGACTTAAACCCTATAAGATTAGTTGCATGAAGCAGAAAAGGAACTCCATTTTGAGTTCCTTTTCTATTTTACAACGGAGAAAAATTGCGTTTAAGCCGTCAAGTTTTCTTGAATGTATTGTAAATTTGGTACATGAAAGACCTGCTCACCCATACGGACATATTGGAATACCGCAGGATCAGTCGTGGTTTGTTGGTCATCATCCACTACTTCAGAAATACGCAAGCGCAGTGTTTTAGGCATTTCATTGCACATCAAAGCAAAACGCTGCTCCATTTCATCACCTTCAATGACCAGTGCCACGCCCATTTTTTTCTCTGGGTCATTGACTGCATAAACAGGCAATTGCGATTCGTGCCATTCCACAGTTTTAACTTGAGTGGCGTTATCCAGCGCTGACAACACAATATTTTGAGGTATCAGCATCGGTTGTTTACCATGACATTCAACAATATAAGCATCAATAAAACCGGTAGATACGGTAATTAAATGTTGCAGCTCTTGCTGACTGATTTGCCCGAGTAAATTTGGACTATTCGTCTGACTCATCGTTTACCCCTGACTAACTGCTAATAATTGTTCAATATTGGCAAGCAATTCTGCCTCTTGGAACGGTTTACCCATGTAGTGCGTCACACCCAAGCTAAACGCTCGTTCGCGGTGTTTTTCACCTGTACGTGACGTAATCATGATGATCGGCAGATTGCTATGCATGTCGTGGTGGCGTACAAGGTTAGTCACCTCAAAACCATCCATACGTGGCATTTCAATATCCAGTAACATCAAGTCAGGTTTGACGTTTTCAAGCTGCTCCATGGCATCGACACCATCTTTGGCAGTCACGATGTCATAACCTTGACGCTCAAGCAGACGTGAAGTTACTTTACGTACGGTGACTGAGTCATCCACAATCATAATTAAGCGGCGTGTATCACGACGTTGGCTATCACGTTGATCGCTGGCTTGTTTAGTACGTTGCGTTGCAAGAATTTGACGGGCAATGTTCTGACCATCCAAAATCAAACAAACTTGACCATCACCCAAAATAGTTGCGCCTGCAATTGCACCAATGCTTGAGAACTGTTGTCCAATTGGTTTCACAACAATTTGACCACGCGAACCAATCAACTGATCGACTAGTAAAGCAATGGTTTGACCTGTGCTGCCTTTAATTAACAGAACAGGTAGTGAATGACCCACATGGCTTAAACGCGGTAATGGCTGATTGCCAACGAACTCAGATAAGTAACGTAACTTGTAGTTCTGGTTGTCAATTTGGAAGAAATCTTCATTGCTGTTGAAGTAAGATTCCAAAGTGGTTGGTGCAATACGTACAATACGGTCAATTTGCGCCAACGGTACAGCAAATTGTTGATCACCAACTTTAACCATTAAGGCATCGGATACCGCAACCGTCGTTGGTACACGAATACTAAAGGTTGTGCCTTGACCTAATGTTGAATCTACAGAAACGTGACCGCCGAGCGCCTTAATCTCACTTTGCACCACGTCTAAACCAACGCCACGACCTGAAATTTGTGTAACCGATTGTGCTGTTGTAAAGCCTGGGTGGAAAATGTATTGCAGAATTTCGTTTTTATCTAAATTCTGATCGGCTTTGATTAAACCTAAGCTCAATGCTTTGTCTTTAATCTTGGCATCATCAATACCCTTACCATCATCCACAAAAGTCACCACAACATCTGTGCCTTGACGGGTAATGTTCAGTTCAATTTTACCAACTTCAGGTTTATTGGCTGCAGCACGTTGTGCAGGGTCTTCAATCCCATGGTCGACCGCGTTGCGCAGCATGTGTTCAAACGGTGTCACCAAACGCTCTAGAATGGTACGGTCTAATTCACCTTCAGTGTTATAAACCACCAGTTCTGTCGGACGGTTTAAGGTCGATGAAGTCTGACGCACAATACGTTGTAAACGTGGCAATAAACGTGAGAATGGTACAAGGCGTGTACGCATCAAGCTTTCTTGAATTTCAGCCTGAATACGTGATTGTTGTAATAACAAACCTTCGGCATCACGAATTTTTTCAGCCAAGGTGCTCTTAAAGTCCACCAAGTCCGATGCAGATTCCGCCAGAGATTTAGACAACTGATTCAACGATGAATATTGGTCCATCTCTAATGGGTCAAAGTCTGCATAACGTGAGTTTTCAGAACCATGCTTGGCAATAATTTGCGATTCCAGCTCGCCTTCCATTCGGCGTAACTGATCGGCAAGACGTTTAATTGCCAATTCCATCTCATTCAACGTACCGCCTAGTTGCCCAAGCTCCATTTCAATACGTGAACGGTTAATCGAGTTCTCGCCTGACAAGTCAATCATCTTCTCGACTAAATCGGCAGAGATACGAATCATCTCATTGCTATTATCCAGCTGTGTGGTTTCGCCCCACTCACCCGACATTGCAGGTGGCTCTGTACCATCACCCTGAACAAACTCATAACTACGGCTTGGCGATAACAAGTCGGTATGCGTTAAACGCTCGGGCAATTGCGCAGATACATCTACAAACTGCATCGCCGACAAGCTAGATTTTAAGCTGTCATAATTGCTGTAATCTGCTTTGAAGATTGCATCACGCAACCACGCCAACGTGGTTTGCAATAAAGCATCATAAACATTTGAGTTAAATTGATGCACAGCAAACTGTTCAAAGGCACTTTCAAGTTGATAGGCGATTTGCGCAACAGACTCAATTTCAGCCATACGTGCACCGCCTTTTAAGCTGTGCGCCGCACGTTGTAATTGAAGCAAGATACTTCGGTCACTACGCTGTTCAAACCATTGTTTCAAGCGCTGATCTGCAGCATCCAAAATTTCTTCCGCTTCTTCTCTGAAAGTCTCAACCACAATTGAATGTAATTGCTCATCTTCAGATTCAGCACTTGCTTCAAGACTTACAGTTTCTGTGATCGGCTCAAATGCCGCAGCAGCAGCGTCTTCAAAATGTGCATCATCAGCAATAACTGCGTCATCTTCAGCTAAATCTGCAGTTGTATCTTGCAACGCTTCTACCGCCAACTCAGGCTGTGCATCAACCTCTTCTACTGCCTCAATAGTCTGTTCAGGCTGCGCTGCGGTTGTCGCACTTGCAACTGACACATCTGCATCGCCTTGTGCCAAGCTAACAATGTTGCCTAAAATTGCAATCGACTCTGGCGCAGCATAGTCCACACGCTCATCACGAATGGTCTGAATACGGTCTGCAATATCATCTTGCACCAAACGAATAATTTGAATTAACGCAGGTGAAACAACAATTTGGTTGTTAATGATACGCTCGTAAATCGACTCAAGGTTGTGTGCAATTAAACCAATATGCGTCGCAGAAATCATATTTGCACCACCTTTTAAAGTGTGCAAATAACGCATTAAGTTGCTTAAAGCCGAAGTATCGCTGGCGTCTTTTGACCAAGTATTGACATCTTCATCCATACCCACCAAAAGCTCTTCTGCTTCTTCCAAGAAGATATCCAGCAAGTCAGGATCGAAGTCTTTGTTGGCATCATCGGCATGCATGTTTTGTTGATCTGATGCAATACGTTGTGACAATTGCGCCAAATTCACTGTGCCCGAATTTTCGCTAGCAACTGCAGCAGGCACCGCTTCAGGTTCTGCAACAACTGTTGTTTCTACAGCATTGTCGCTCACTGATGTTTCAGCATCTTCAAGTGCAATTGCATCAATGTCTTGCTGCACAAATGCAGTTAAGTCATTTAAGGTTTTCTGAATGTCTTCTGTAACCGTAACACGCTGTCCCGCAGCCAAGGTATCGAATAAATGAATAAACTCTTGGTGTGCCTGTGCAAATAACTCATAACCATATTCAGAGTTAAGCAGAATTGGTTTGGCTAAAACACTGTCGTAAGCAGCTTTAAGTTCTTCAGTAAATTGATGAATACCCACAGACGCACGGTTATCGGTATGCTCTACCAACAATTGCGCTTGTGCGCTGAGTTCTTCTAAATAGCTTGGGAATTGCGCTTGCGCCAATTTATCAAATTCAAATTCGGCATCAAGTAAACGATCAATATTCAGTTCGATTAGCTTCGATACTAAACCTTGAGGATTAGAGTCTTCTGTATCGCTGGTGCTAAAGCCGTAGCTATCCCATGCTTTATTAAAAGTTGCATAGATTACATCTAAACCATCACAGTGACCTTGACGAAGTACATGCAGATAATCCCGGACAAATTCTGCATATTGCACCAACAGCGCAGTTTCTTTTGATGTAGATTCAATTTCATCTTGTACAAACGCTTTAAACAAGTTTTCAACTTTAGAACTGGCTTGAAAAACTTGATCAATTTGCGCCATAGACGAACTGCCGCGCAGTGTATGTAATGCACGGATTAAGCCATTATAGTCTTGTGAGTAAATCTGATCTTGTGCCAAGAACTGATCAATGGTCGCTAAATGCTCTTCAGCTTCTTCTACAAAAATAGCCAGAGTTTCAGCCAATAGACTCGCATCAGCAGCCTCTTCTTGTGCAACTTCTGTCTGCGGCATTTCTTCAGCAGTCATTACATCTTCAGATGATTCAACTGCTGCGACAGCTGCTGTTTCAACTGCAGCATCCGTCAATTCTAGTCCTGTCGGCATATCAGTGGCAGTCAGTTGATCTGCTAAAACCAGCAACTCTTCCAATGCAGGTTCAGGACTTTGGTTTTGCTGTAATTGTTGTCCTAAAAGCACCAATGGGCGTAAATCAAGATCAATTAAACCGACTTGCTTAAAAATTGGATAAAGCTTGTATTGATAAATATTTAAAACAGTTTTTGCGTATTTTTGAATATCAGTATTGAGTGTTACCGCACCCGAAAGCACACGGTTTAAAGTATCTTCAACCGTCCATGCCAACTCGCCCGCAGACTTCGCACCCACCATGCGACCCGAGCCTTTTAAAGTGTGAAAGTGACGACGAATAGTTACTAAAGTTTCTTGATCTGTTGGGTTCGCAAACCAAGTTGTAAATAATGGATTTAATTCTTCGAAGATTTCTTCAATTTCTTCGACAAAAATTTCAAGAATTTCCGCATCTTGCTCAAGATAACTATCTTCAGGAAGCGTCATTGTTTCGACTAAATTTTTTAATATTTCTTTCATAGCTAAGGCTTCTTACGTTTTCAGCACCAAAAGGCACTTCAACTTAATTGTAACCATCCTGAATGCCCCTAACCCAAAAGTTAAGTTCATCTTTGCGATGCTTTATCTCTGAATGATGGTGTACCCATAACAGTGTATAGGTACACCTTTCCCCAAGCTGGAATCCCGCTTATTCAGGTAGTTTAAAGTCAGTTACAGATTCACGTAATGATTCTGCCATGTTGGCCAACTCAGATACCGAACGTGCAGTATCGAAAGTTGCACTGGTCGTTTGCGAGGTAATTTCCTGTACAACGTTCATCGTGGTTGCAATGTGACCTGCAGAAGCAGACTGAAGTTTTGCAGCATCCGAAATGTTAGAAATCAATTTCGCAAGGTTGGTCGATACCGTTTGAATTTCATCCAGTGCAACACCCGCATCCTTAGATAAGTTCGCACCACGTACAACTTCCGATGTGGTTTGTTCCATCGAAATTACGGCTTCGTTGGTATCGGTCTGAATGGTTTTAACCAGTGTTTCAATCTGTTTGGTTGCAGATGCTGAACGTTCCGCTAGACGCTGTACCTCGTCGGCTACGACTGCGAAACCACGACCTGCTTCACCCGCCATAGACGCCTGAATTGCTGCGTTTAATGCCAAGATGTTAGTTTGGTCGGCAATATCGTTAATCAAGGCAACGATGTTACCAATCTCTTGTGAAGATTCACCCAAACGCTTAATACGTTTAGAGGTTTCTTGAATTTGCTCACGAATGATATCCATACCTTCAATTGAACGGTTTACAACGTCTGCACCATTCGATGCAATATGTACTGAACGTTCTGCTACCGCTGCTGATTCTTCAGCGTTGGCAGATACTTGGTCAATCGACATTGCCATTTCGTTAATTGCGGCAGATGCACCTGCAATTTCTTGCGCCTGATGCTCAGATGCTTCAGCAAGCTGGTTGGTAATGTTCTGTGTGGTTGCCGTATATTGTGCAACTTCGTGCGATGTTTCGTGAATACGCGATACAAGGTCACGTAATTGGTCAATTGCGAAGTTAATCGAGTCGGCAATGGCACCCGTGAAGTCTTCCGATACTGTTGCGTATGAACGTAAGTCACCATCTGCAAGGTCGGCAATCTCATCAAGTAAACGTAAAATCGCGTTCTGGTTACGGTCATATTCATCTTGTAGACGAACCACGCGAGTTTTATCGGCTTCACCACGTAAGTTCAAGAGTTTGAATACACAGAATAAGAACGCAAGTAATGCTGCAATTAAGCCAATTGCAGGAATTGCAATAGACCAACCTGAACCGCTAGACAATTTATTTAAATTGGTTAAAAGCTTATCTGACTGATCAAAAATAGAAGATGATGCCTGACGTACTTTTACAATTTGTGTTGAGTTATTTAAAACTGTTGCAGCAGCAGATTTCAATACATCTTCATATTCTGCTTGAATACCTTCTAATGAACTACGTAAATCTTCTTGAGTAATACGTTGTACACCTAGTTCTGCACTACCATTTAACTGTGCTGCCAAGTAAGCACCAAACGTTTCGGTATCGGCACTAAAGTCATCTGCAGATTCACGTGAACTGTCTGTACCTGTTAATACAGAACTGATTGAACGTAAAATACGTTCTGCAATGAATACTTGGTTCTTTGCAATAACCACCTGGCTACTTGGCATGTCTTGACGTGCCATTTGGTCAACCATCAAGTTATATTCAGCCTGAATACCCGGAATGGTTTCACCAATTGCAATGTTGGTGTCATAGAGTTGGTTAATGATTTTTTGTTGCGAAGCAATCAAATCAATATTTTCAGAAACCGATTTCCACTGTGTTTCCACTTCACGCAGTGTATCTGTGCTGGCATGAATATCCTTCACTGTTTCTAAGTGAGCAGCAAAGGCTTTTTGTGAATCTGTTAAGTTTTTAATAGATTCAGGCGTACCTGATGCAGTCGCTTCGGTTGCTTGACGTGAAATGGTTTGTGACAACAGACGTAAATCACCCAAACTACGGGTAAAATCGTTATTACGCGGCACGCTATAAAAAAGGTATAACAACAGGAAAAGCGATAAGATGATACAAAAAGCTGCGCCTAAAATAAGTGGCTTAGATTTTTCTGTTTCGCCAAATACACTCGCAAACTCTTCTGTTCGCGCCTGTAATTTTGCAAAAAAACCTGGACCACTTGCTTTACGGACGGTTTCTTCGCCTGAATTTTTCTTTTTAAGTTTAAAGCCCATGCAGCTTCTCCCCGATTGACGCCTTCATTTTTTAGGTGCGCGACAGTTAATTTATAAATTTTATAGATGCGTTCATGTATTTTGGGTTTTGCAATAAACGACTAAATAAGAAAACATGCCATTGTTGGTTATGTTGGTGAAAATACCCCTGACAATATTCTTGTAAATTACTATCTAAATCATTGTGTTTAGAAAAGAAACTTTTCTTATTAAAGTGCTGTATACCCAAAACTTGATCTACAACTAAACCGACATAATGGTCATTATGACTAATACACATTACTTTTTGAGTAGGTGAATATTGGCTGCTTTGCCCAGAAACATAATGTGCCAAATCTGAAACTGAAAGTAATCTTCCGCGAATATTCGCTAAACCTACTACCCAAGGTTGGGTATTTGGCACTGGCGTATATTTCGGTGGATAAATAACCTCAGAAACTTCTCCTAATGGAGCAACGAAATATTGCCCCATCATCTCAAAAGCAATGCCTGACCAGCGGTTTACCTCATTTTCGGTACTAACGTAGTTTTTGTTTCCACGTTTAGATAACCGAAGCAATTCAATAAAACCATTTGCAGCCATAGCTTATCCTGCATTAAGGTGTTGATTAATCACATCAATTAATTGTTTTTCGTCAACAGGCTTAGTTAAGTAATCGCTTGCACCTTGGCGTTTTCCCCAAACACGATCAGTTGCCTGATCTTTGGTACTCACAATTACAATTGGAATGTGTTTGGTGGTGTCACCACGCGAAATTTGACGTGTTGCCTGAAAGCCATTCACGCCTGGCATAACCACATCCATTAATACTAAATCTGGTAATTCAGCTTGCGCCATGGTCACGCCATCTGCACCATTCGCTGCTTCAATGACTTCAAAACCATGCTTGGTCAAGATTTCTCTAAAGCGGAATGTTTCTGTAGGTGAATCATCTACAATAAGAATACGAGCCATTATTTTCCCCAATAAATCTAACTAACTAATAATTATGCGGTCACGTGGTTACGAATGGCGTTTAATAATTCATCTTTACTAAATGGTTTAGTCAGATACTCATCAGAACCCACGACACGTCCTTTAGCTTGGTCAAATAAACCATCTTTACTTGATAGCATAATGACAGGAATGTTTTGGTAGTTTTGCGAGTTTTTAATTAAGGCACACGTTTGGTAACCATCTAGGCGTGGCATCATAATATCTACGAATACGATATCTGGATTTGATTCTGCAATTTTGGATAAAGCTTCAAATCCATCAACTGCGGTAACCACTTCACAACCTTCACGCTGCAGAAGTGTTTCAGCTGTACGGCGAATGGTTTTTGAATCATCAATCACCATGACTTTTAGATTTTGGAATTTATCGTCCATTCAATGACCCTTCCCATTTTTGTTTGTACAAGCAACTGAGTAGAAAAATTTTACACATTGATCGTATTTTTAACATATCTTTACTTGTAGTTTCAATGAACATATTTAGTGTAAAGCTACACTTTTACACCATTATCACCAAACCGCTCACACTTTCGTGTGACCATTGATATTTTTTTATCGGTTGTATTTTTTTAATTCCTAATTTTGATCTAATATAACACTATTATTACGTGTAATTTAAGTAATTTAGTCAACTTTATTGTGGGGGACAACGTGAGCACTTTTTTTGCAAAATCACTCGCTGTAAAATTAAAACAAAATAAGCAGTCACTCAAATTGGGCATGCTTGCGTTACTGCTATTGCCCTCTGCCCCACTCATGGCTGACAGCCAGAACAAAGCGGTGTGGTATCGCTATTATGATCAACATGGCGTTGCAAATATTAGTAGTAATGTGACACCTAATCATATTCGTCATGGTTATGAAGCATTAGACCGTAACATGCAAGTAATTCAGCGCGCACGTCCATACAACACCGAAACGGATATTAAAAAAGCCCCACAACGTGCTGCTCAAGCGTATCAAATGGAATCTGATCAGCGTTTGAAAAACGCCTATACCAATAGTCAAACTGCAATCACCAAACGTAATAACGCTTTAGCGCATATTAAAAAGCAAATTATTTTCCAACAAGAACAACTCAAACAGTTGCAAAACGACCGTATTACTTTTAAACGTCAAGAAATGGAATATTTACGCAAGGTCAAACCTGTGCCTGCACAACTAAAAACCAATTTGGACAATAACTTAAAAAACATCGAGCTTAAAAAAGATATGATTCAATCTTTACAAACAAGCTATCGAAATACACAAGCAGAATACGACAGAATTATTACTCGCTTAAAAGCACTTGAATAGTTGATTTGAATTACCTTGTCATTTTGGCAATCAATAAGGACAAATATGCATGCACATTGCACAGCGTATCGCAGTTAGGTTTAATCGGCAGCATTTACCCATTTTTCGTATCGGTGCAATCGGTTTATGTATTTTGCTGAGTGCCTGCCAAAAAACAGAAACTGAAAATAAAACAACAGTATCAGAAAAAATTGAACTCATTCAGCAAGATTTAGTGACACCACAACAAGGCAGCGCAATCAGTAAAACTGCCTTTACAGGCACAGTGCGTGCAGTCAATCAAAGCAGTATTCAAGCACAGGTGACTGCCACAGCAACCTCAGTCTATGTCAAAGTGGGAGATAGCGTACAACGTGGTCAAACCTTGCTACGCTTAAATAATCAGGATAATGCTGCGCGTTTAGCACAAGCTCGCGCCAATTTAGCTGCAACGCAAGCGCAAGCCAACCAAGCCCGCAACATGATGCAACGAAAAAAACGTTTGCTCGATCAGGGTTTTATTTCACAAGTGGAATATGAGCAAAGTCAGTTAGATTATCGTGCGCAAATGGAAAATGTACGCGCCCAACAAGCCAATGTCGATATTGCACTAAAAGCCGATCAAGATGGCACGATTACCAGTCCAATTCATGGTGTCATTACCCAACGTCAAGTTGAGCCTGGGCAAACTGTGGCTGCAGGACAAACCTTATTTGAAGTCGTCGATCCGAACCAATTAGAAATTCAAGCGAAATTACCAAGCGACTTACAAGCCGCACTCAAAATTGGTCAAAAAATTGAATATCAACTCCAAGGACAAGCAAACACATTTAATGCTCAAATTAGCCGTGTTTCTCCTGTTGCGGATTTAGCCAGTCGTCAAATTGAATTTTTTGCGACCCCGCTTGAGCGTCTTCCCTCTTTAAGTATTGGGGCATTTGTGGATGGTTATATTTTAGCGAACACGACAATTTCAGGGCAAATCATCCCACTCAATACCATTCACGATATCCAAAACAAACCTTATGTTTGGGTGATTCGAGATCAAAAAATTGCCCGTGTAGATATCACAGTTTTAGAACTGCTCTATAGTGACAATACTGCCGTCATTCAAGGCTTACAGAGCAGTGATCTAGTCAGTCGAGTGGTGTTCAACCCCGATCAAATTCAGCAGCAGGTGATCATTCAAAATAACCCTCAATAAATTGAATTTCATCTCAATGCAGTAGTGCAGATGTCCAATAAATAAAAAATCAGGATCGTTGTTATGTGGTTTACCCGAGTTAGCGTCAAGTATCCCGTTTTTACCATCATGATGATGTTTTGTCTAATGGTGCTTGGCTTGGCTTCATGGCAACGTATGGGCGTGGAAGAATTTCCTGACGTCGATTTTCCGTTTGTAGTGGTTTATACCAGTTATCCGGGTGCATCACCTGAAACAGTTGAATCTGAAATCACCAAGAAAATGGAAGATCAGATCAACACCATTTCTGGACTCAAACAACTGGTTTCACAATCCAGTGAAGGGCTATCTACTATTATTGCCGAGTTTAATTTAGATGTTCCTTCGGCAGTGGCGGCACAAGATGTACGCGATAAAATTTCGTCTGTCAGTGCAGGGTTTCGAGATGAAATTCAAGACCCAGTGGTGGAGCGCTACGATCCAACTGCCAATGCAGTGATGTCGATAGTTTTTGAATCCTCACAAATGTCCTTACGCGATTTAAGTTCCTATTTAGATCAACAAGTTGTACCGCAACTACGCACTGTGTCTGGTGTCGGAACTGTTAATTTATTGGGTGATGCACAGCGACAAATTCGGATTGAGGTAGATCCACAAAAGTTAATGAGTTTTGGCTTAGGTGTAGATCAGGTCATCAACACGCTCAAAGCTGAAAATATTGAAGTACCTGGCGGCACACTCAAACAAGCCAATAGTGAATTGGTGGTCGAAATCCAATCCAAAGTCATTCATCCTCTGGCTTTTGGCGATTTAATTATTGCCAATAAAAATGGTGCGCCAATCTTTTTAAAACAAGTTGCCACAATTCAAGACAGTCAGGCAGAGCTGGAAACCAGTGCATTTTTAAATGGGCAAACTGCGGTTGCTGTCGATATCTTGCGTAGTTCAGACTCTAATGTCATTGAAGTGGTAGATAACACTTATAAAACCTTAGAACGTATTCAAACCCAACTGCCTGCTGGCATGACTGCAAAAGTCGTGGTGGATTCTTCTAAAGGGATTCGTGGCAGTATCCGTGATGTAGCACGTACCATTATTGAAGGTGCGATTCTGGCAGTCCTGATTGTACTGTTGTTTCTTGGTTCATTCCGTTCTACCGCTATTACAGGATTGACCCTGCCAATCGCCCTACTCGGCACACTCACCTTTATTTGGGCATTTGGCTTTACCATCAACATGATGACCTTACTGGCACTCTCGCTCAGTATTGGCTTATTGATTGATGATGCAATTGTGGTTCGTGAAAATATTGTGCGTCATGCAGATATGGGTAAAGACCATGTCACGGCTGCTTTGGATGGTACTAAAGAAATTGGCTTAGCAGTTTTAGCAACCACCTTAACCATTGTGGCGGTATTTTTACCTGTGGCATTTATGGGCGGCATTATCGGACGCTTTTTTTATCAATTTGGTGTCACCGTCAGTACTGCCGTGCTGATTTCCATGTTTGTCAGTTTTACGCTGGATCCAATGCTTTCTGCACACTGGGCAGAAAAACCAAATCCCAATAAAAAACCTGGACGAGTAAAACGCTTCTTAAACTGGATTTCCAACAAACTCGACAATTTAAGTCATCATTATGAAAAACTTTTAAAATTAGCACTACGATTTCGCGTTATCACCTTATTGATTGCCGTGGGTTCATTATTTGCAGCACTCGGATTATCCAAACTGATTGGCACAGAGTTTGTACCTGTACCCGACAAAGGTGAAATTCGGATTAAATTTGAAACACCTGTAGATGCCTCGCTTGAATATTCACAAGCAAAATTAAAACAAGTAGATCAAATCATCCGTCAACACCCTGAAGTACGTGCGACTTACGGAGCCATTAACAGCGTAACAGATCGCGGGAAAAATCATGTTAATTTGCGTGTAACTGTCAGCCCACGTAATGAACGTCAACAAACGCTAACCGAACTCAATAACGAATTTCGCCAGCGTCTACAAAGTGTTGCGGGCATCACCATCACCTCTGTCGCCTCTGCCGATGAAACGGTTTCTGGTGGGCAAAAACCTGTGATGGTGTCTATTAAAGGCCCTGATTTAGCAGAATTACAAAAAATCTCTGACCGCTTTATGACCGAAATTGCTCAGGTGAATGGTATTGTCGATTTAGAAAGCTCGCTAAAAGCTCCTAAACCTACATTAGGTGTTCATATTAACCGTGTCCTTGCCAGCGATTTAGGGCTATCGGTAAATCAAATTGCCAATATTATCCGCCCACTGATTGCGGGGGATGATGTCACCACTTGGCAAGATGAACGTGGCGAAACCTACGATGTCAATGTTCGCCTTACAGAAAACCATCGTAGCTTGCCGAGCGATGTGCAAAATATGTATTTAACTTCACAAAAAACCGATGCCAATGGACAAAATATTTTAGTGCCTCTAGCAAGTGTGGCGAAGTTTGAAGAAAGTTTAGGTGCAGCGCAAATCAACCGCCGTGATTTGGCCCGTGAAGTTTTGGTCGAAGCTAACACTGCTGGACGTCCTGCAGGGGACATTGGTGCCGACATTCAAAAAATTCAGGATAACTTTAAATTACCCGCAGGTTATAGCTTCGACACTCAAGGCGCCAATGCTGACATGGCTGAATCTGCAGGTTATGCACTGACTGCAATTACCCTGTCTATTGTGTTTATTTATATTGTTTTAGGTTCGCAATTCAACAGTTTCATTCACCCCGCAGCAATTATGGCTTCCCTACCTTTATCGTTGATTGGAGTATTCTTGGCACTGTTTATTTTTAACTCGACCATGAACCTGTTTTCTATTATCGGTATTATTATGCTGATGGGATTGGTCACCAAAAATGCGATTTTACTAATTGATTTTATTAAAAAAGCCATGGATCAGGGCGATTCACGTTATGATGCAATTATAGCTGCAGGGAAAACCCGTTTACGCCCTATTTTAATGACCACCAGTGCAATGGTGATGGGGATGGTGCCACTCGCACTTGGCTTGGGTGAAGGCGGCGAACAAAGTGCGCCTATGGCACACGCAGTCATTGGCGGTGTAATTACATCCACCCTACTCACCTTGGTGGTCGTACCTGTCATTTTCACTTACTTAGATGATTTTAAGAATTTTATGTTACGCCAAACGCGTAAACTGATTTCTTAAAATCTCACGCAAAGTCACACAATCGTTCGGGCTAAATTTTAACGCAAGTTTAGCCCGATTTTTATTGTATAATCTGGCTTTGAAAAAACTCCATTTAACGCTTCACTTTTTAGGACAGTTTCCATGCGCGCGAGTCGCTTTTTA
The DNA here is from genome assembly GCF_013420425.1 of Acinetobacter sp. YH01007. Classification (NCBI taxonomy): domain Bacteria; kingdom Pseudomonadati; phylum Pseudomonadota; class Gammaproteobacteria; order Moraxellales; family Moraxellaceae; genus Acinetobacter; species Acinetobacter sp. YH01007. The sequence continues at coordinate 76,780 of NZ_VOYC01000005.1, forward strand.
TTTGCTACGTTAAGAGAAACCCCAAACGATGCCGAGGTGATTTCTCACCAGCTGATGTTACGTGCGGGTATGATTCGTAAATTGGCTTCAGGTTTATATACTTGGCTGCCAATGGGTGTGCGTGTGCTAAATAAAGTTGAAGCCATTGTTCGTGAAGAAATGAATCGCGCAGGTGCTTTAGAAACTTTTATGCCTGTCACTCAGCCTGCCTCACTTTGGGAAGAATCAGGGCGTTATGTGCAATACGGTCCTGAATTACTACGCTTTAAAGATCGCCACGACAATCCTTTTGTACTTGGCCCAACACATGAAGAAGTCATTACCGATTTGGCGCGTAATGAATTAAAAAGCTATAAGCAATTGCCAATCAACTTCTATCAAATTCAAACTAAATTCCGTGACGAAATTCGCCCACGTTTTGGGGTAATGCGTTCACGCGAATTTATTATGAAAGATGCTTATTCTTTCCATACCGATCAAGCTTCTTTACAAGAAACCTATGATGTGATGTACGACACCTACTGCCGTATTTTCTCGCGCTTAGGTTTAGACTTCCGCCCAGTACAGGCAGATACAGGTTCTATTGGTGGTTCAGGTTCACATGAATTCCACGTTCTAGCTTCAAGTGGTGAAGATGATATCGCCTTCTCTACCGAATCTGATTATGCAGCCAATATTGAAATGGCTGAAGCTATTTTGGTGGGTGAACGTGCTGCGGCAACGCAAGAACTCAAAATTGTGGATACACCAAACCAAAAAACCATTGCGGAAGTTTCTGCATTTTTAGGCACAAATAGTAACCAATCAGTCAAAGCGCTCTTGGTTCAAGGTGTTGCAGATGAAACAGGTCAAGTGCCTGTGATTGCATTATTCCTGCGCGGTGACCATGAACTCAACGAAATTAAAGCAGAAAAGCATCCACAGATTGCAGCACCACTTACTTTTGCAACCGATGCACAAATTGCAGCGTTAGGTTTAACTGCTGGCTTTGTTGGTCCACAAGGTTTGGTTGAAAAAGGCATAACTGTGATTGTAGACCGTGCTGCATCAGTACTGTCTGACTTCGTTGCAGGTGCAAACCAAGTTGATCAACACGCAACAGGTGTGAACTGGGAACGCGATGCACAATATACTGAAGTTTACGATTTACGTAACGTCGTTGAGGGCGATCCATCTCCAGATGGCAAAGGAACTCTACAAATTAAACGCGGTATTGAAGTCGGTCATATCTTCCAACTCGGTACTAAATACTCTGAAGCGCTGGGCTGCAAAGTATTAGGTGAAGATGGCAAACCGTTTACTGTTACCATGGGATGCTATGGGATTGGAGTCACACGTGTCGTTGCCTCTGCCATTGAACAAAATTTTGATGATAAAGGGATTATTTGGCCTGCAGCCATCGCACCATTTGAAATTGCGATTGTACCAATGAACGCACATAAATCACCTCGCACATTAGAAGCAGCAGAAGCACTTTATGCTGAACTTCAAGCTGCGGGTTATGATGTATTACTGGATGATCGTAATGAACGTCCTGGGGTGAAATTCTCTGACCTTGAGCTTACAGGTATTCCGCACCGTATTGTGATTGGTGAGAAAGGTTTAGATGCAGGTACTTTTGAATATAAAGGTCGTCGTGATGCTGAATCTAGCAACCTAACGAAAGAAGAATTACTCATCAAAATTGCCAAATAAGATTGAACACTGAGTATAAAAAATCCCGCACAAGTTGCGGGATTTTTTTCATTTGGGATTAGCAGAATTTCATACCACCATAACAGTTAGGGGTAACATTTTGGTTTTGTAAAACCTGATTATTAAGTGTTAATCTGGCTGGTTGACCCGTGTAATATCCTGTGTAACTACCAACATCGATATTCATTTTACGCTCGATTGGTGTACCAGCCAATGAACCTAATGCTTCTAACAAACTTACATCTACATTATGCTTATCTTGCATTAACTCAGAAGTTAATGCTTTTGCGACCTGTGGTAGTACTGCAGAAACATCTACCAAATCCGCAGTTGCCAAATAACCTAATTGCACTGGTTCCTTAAACGACATCCACCAACCTTGTTGTGCAATATCTTTTTCATCTGCACCCATCCACTGCACTGGCTTGCTTTGTAAAGATAAATATCCACCTGTTCCTGTCAGAGGAATATTGTGAATCATATTTAGGGCTTGGACAAAAGTAATATCCATATTCAAATTTTCTAATGTAGAACCCTTACTCATTTTAAAGAATGAGTGATCACCAACAGAACCAAACAATAAAGGAGGAAATGTGACATATAACTGGTCTTTTGAAAAGTCAGGTGTTCCATTTACATCACCAGTATATGTCCCAGACTCTGTTGCCGCTAGCGGAATAGAAGCTAATGTTGAACGGATACCCGTAACTATAGCGGACTCCATACGCTGACCAGTCACTACTGTTTCAGGCATCGTAAAATCAGCTCGCATCGATGGAACGGTAATCCCAGTATGTCCTTCTGCGCCAGGTTTACTTGTATAGACACGATCCTGCCCCAACGCAGTCAGTATCCCACTAATTTTTTGGTCAGAGGCATTACCAAATTTAGCTTCTTTAGTAAATGAATGCCCTTGCGTTTGTGCCATTTTCATATAACCACTGAAACTTTTAATCCCGTCATTTGGGTTTTGCACGTTATCTGTACCCAAAGTCAGTAGACCTAAAATTTCTTCTGCACCTAAGCGAAAACCAACCACTTCACGTGTTGACGCACTATTTCCACTAATCGCAAATTCAATAAATGGATTGGTAATTTGTGCACTGGTACCCGCACGTTCACCATTAAACTTTGGGTTACCTGTTGAATCATAGAATTCATTCAAACCACTTAACGAAATATTAGAAATATCAATATCACACCCCGCTTTACCACCAATCGCGTTATTTACACCGCCACAACCTAATTGTAGCGTTTTAATGTTGGCATTAAGCTCCATGAGTGCATCAACACTTAGTTTATAAAAATTTAACCCTTGCGATTGATCTGTCGCAGTCATCAGGTTCAAAAGTGCCTGACCTTGTACATGAGATAACTGATCATCATTTAAAGCCTGCATCGCTTGAGCAGAATTGAATGAAAAAGCTGTACTTAAAATAGATGCAACTAAAATTGTTTTTTTCATTTTATTTCTATCCTTTAGCGTGGCGTAATGCCCAATGTGCTGCGCATGGTTCCACCTGTAAGTGCGACAGATGCGATTTTCTGCATATTGCCATTGGTAGACATTGCAAAGTTTGTTTTAAAGGGTTGAGCAATATCATTTTTATAATTAAATTTCACTTGATTGTCTAAAGTGACCGTATCTGCACTGACGACGACTTTTCCTTTGACACCTAAATGACCTTCCATACGATTCAAGTTAATAGAAGACGTTTGAACAGTTTCATTATTCACTTGATCTTCATTAATCAAACTAAAATAACTACCTAAATTCTTCGGATCAGCCTGTTCTGTGCTATCTAGACTTCTAAACTTAAAGTTCGCATCAAAAGACAAAAAGTTTGAGTTCGGATTAGTATCGGTTGGATCCATTCCAGGAATTACCAACAATTCACCATTGCCATCTAATTTAAAAGCAATTGTGGTCAACACATCATCTTTCTTAGAGAAATTATCGTAAGGTACAAAACCACCGCATTTAGTTGATCCTGTGACGCAGTTGTATTTCGAACCTGGTAATTGTCCAATCGCTAACTCTGCTTTTGCTGCAACTAATAAATGATCTGCACGAATATAAATCCCTTCATCTTCATAACCAATCACACCGTCGGACTGAATTAATGCATCAATATTTCTTAAACCAGCATAATAGTTGACAGCTTCACCAGCATGCAGGCTGTCTTGCCCGTCAATTAAGATAATAGAAGTGGTACTTGGTAAGCCTGTTTTTGAATCAATGCCATAACCTTCGGTAGAAACAATAGCGTTATAACCAATTCCAGTTTTGTTCGTTCCATCATAAGGTGACAGATATTGTTTACCCGACAAGGCCACATTGGCATTTAAATTATAAATTGGAATCCCAATACCCCAAGAACCACCATCTCCTGTCAATTCATTTAAAGAGTTGTCAGAAATAATTCTAGCTTTGGCTGCAATAGACTGAAAGTCCATACCACGAACAGCGATCAGTGAGAACTGGTCACCTTCAAGCTTACTCGATAGCAACTGGTTTAAAATAGGACTGGTTGCACCAATGGTATTTTTAATATTTTCATTGACTAAAAAATTGAGGTTTTTCGCTTGTACGGTATTAATATAAATATCGCCAAAATCAATATAAGCATTTTTATTGTGCAAAGCACCTTGTGCATCACGTGTGGTTAGCGGTCTTAAATTCGAAAACTCAACCGCATAACTGCCTTTTCCTGTGTGCCCAATTTCTAAGGTTGTTGGTAATTGCCCTGCAGCCAAGCCTGCCGTATTTTGATTGGTAAAATCAGCAGATAAGCCCAAATGCAAACCACCTTGCCCCACCACAGTATCGTAGCCTGTAACTGCGGTATTTTTAGTTTCAATTACACCATTGACCTTATTCGAAACGTCAAAATTGGCAACATTTTTTTGATGCCCATTAAAAAACAATTTCGCATTGCTTACCGCACCTGATGCACCAAAGCGAATTAAATTTTTATCATCATAACGCAAGTCAATATTGACCCCAGGGTTAGTTGCATTTTGTCGGCTACTAGCAACATCACTCAGGTCTTTCACTCGTCCAAGATTCACAAAATGGTCGGTGGTGCCATTTTTAGTGGTAAAGACCAATCCCTCATCGGCATCAATGTACATATAGCCGTCAGTCGCAAAATTAAAGTTAAAATCATGCATAGATAATTCATGCTTACCTAAACCATGACTAATTTTGGCATTCTGTAACTGGAAGTTTAAATGTGCCGTTTCATTTTGATTGAATAAACCTGCTTTGGTTTCTAATAAAACTTTTAAAGGTGATTTAGTTTCTAAGCCGAACTGACCCAAGCTTTGTGTTTCTTTAGTACAACTATTTCCGACACAGTTTTTTTTGACCAAGTTTAAATCTGCAGTCGATTGAAAAGCATCAATACTCGCATCGATACGCACACCTGCGCCAACATCAGTTTTCCCCACATCTAAAGCAAGCTTACTGATAATAGGCTGGTTATTCTGTCCTTTAATTTCTACATTATGTAAGCCTAAACCCTGTTGAGTTCCAGCCACTAAATCAGGATCATACCAATTGACTTGATTAATCGTGGCTTTAGACATTTCATGGGTGATTACAATACCATCTTGCCCACTTACATCAGACAAATGCTGGTCTGCAATCAGCTCTAAAGCATACACTTGTTGCGCACAAAGTACGCTCAATGTTAATAAATTCAACTGCATTATTTTTTTCATTGTTATTTCCCTATACTGTACTTAATCCTATATTCAACAACGACTTGCTGCTGAACCTGTACAGTTGTAGCTAAATATTTTCACATTGCCAGACATGTGCATATTGCCGTGAATATTTAAGCCCATAAATCCTTTTTCAGCGCCCTGATCAAACAAAGGTACATCTTGCTGAACTAAGTTATAACTACCATCTTGTTGATAATTTCTTCCTTGAAATTTGGTATATACCTCTGAATTTGCATAACCTTCATTTGCTCCCTGCCCTGTACCTGTTTCGATCGCCATGGTTGCAAAACCCAAATTTCTTATTTTTAATGGCTTATCATCATAAAACTTAAGCTGCATTGCCGTTTGTGGGTCATTTTTATGATTAATAATAGTCGTGCCATCTAAAGAAAATTTATCTATTTGTATGGTGCCCTGAATTTGTTTAAATACCAGCCATTTTTTATTGCCGTTATTATCTTCATGGTTATTGGGTGCAATCGCTAAACGACAAAGCACATTATTGTCAGCACAATTTTTACTATAGCGATAATAAACTTCTGTAGGTTTAGTCCCACCATTAAATTTAGAAATATTGCTGAGTTCTAAATTTTCGGCATATTCATGGTTTAACGATAACGTCCAACTGAGGTCTGCTCCACCTTGACCAGTAGCCTGCGTTAATTCATGATTTTCCAGTGCAATTAAATTGGCATGGGTCAAAGGACTACACATCAATGCAATACAAGACAGTTTTTTCAACATGATGATTCTCCTTTTATAGACCTGTTGTTTTAAATTTAAGGTGCTGAATCAGCACACCATCTATTGCAACTGAACCTAGATTCTTAGCAGTACCATCTACACCCTTAAATACAACACCTGTGGCATCCGTATGATCTTTGGCACGCAACATATTATTTGGCAAGCGTTCTACAGTACCAATTGCAATACTACTATGCGTCGCATTACGTCCTTGATACATCGCAGCACTGTCATTGACATTGGCTTTTAGCGGTGTGCCACAACTCACCACATTACAGGTAGAACCTGTAAATGCTGTAGAACCTAAATACCCACCCTTTCCATCTTCATAATTTTGATAAATTTTATTGTAAATTTCAGGAACATTCGGAATACGTGTTACTTCTAGCACAATATTATTGCCCTCAGAACCAACCACAAAAGGTTGATACATATTACCCAAAACTAAATTGATATTTGGGCTATACAAATACAGACCTTCGGTATCATGAAAAACAGGGGCGAGTGAGCGGTCAATAGCTGGAGTAACAGCTGTCCCATCTAAAGCATCTGATTTTGCTGCGGTACTAATACGTATGCCCTTACTGTCTAAATTGGCATCATCAATACTTAAATTTGCAGGGTTGTCGTTGGTATTCAAACGTACAAGGCTTGCCATACCCAAGGTTTGATGATGATTTGGATTATCTGAATCTAAGGTTTGGAACAATCTTGTTTGCGATCCATTTAAACTTAAACCATTAGCAACAAATTGGGTTCGCAAACGATGCTCTTTATCTAAGCCAGATTTTGGTGCACCTGTAGATGGATCAACTTCAGCACTTGAATTTAATTGACGTGAGAAAATATCAGTCCAAAAACCCAATTTAATATTATTATCACTTTCAGTTGGCGTAGTAGTCGCGAGTGGTGCCTCTAGTGCTAAATAACCCACTTCTTTTTCTATATTTTTAAATTGTTTTACTTTTTCTGTGCCTGCACGGAATAACCATGGGTTATCTGCTGAACCCCAGTTAAAGCCTTGATTGCTATAACGACTGCTTAATGAGTTATCACTTTTAGATAATGCTAAACCATAAATAAAGACATCTGCTTTAGTTCTGAGTGAACCCACTGAAGTTTGTGCTGCTGCTGTTTTTGCTGCTTGAGTTGCGTTATTTACTGCTAATAATTCTAATTCTTTGATTGCATTTGTAGCTGATGCTTTTGCAACTTTATCACCCTCAAGGTTTAGCCGCTCTTGAGTTACAGTTTCTACAGTTTGAGCAACCTCAGTATCAATATGATTAACTCTTGTAACCCCTTGCGTCCACTGTGTTGAAGGTACAGTTTGACTACTTCTATTACCATATAAAATTTCAATCATTTCATAGGTATTTTTCAAGGCAGCTTTTTCCGAAGCACCTTTCAACCCTAAAGTACTTAAACTTTCTTTTGTAGTTCCATCATCGACAACACCTAATGGCCACACATTACCATTATAATAATCAGTATAACGCTGTTGATAATATTCTTGCATTAGGTCAGATTCAAAGTATTCTGCCACTAGACTTTGACGTACACCAACTGAGATTTCACTGCTCACTGCTGTTTTTGTAGAGCTATAATTTTGTGTTTTATAGTTATTAAAAGTCGTTGTATAGGTACTTTGATATAATGTTGATGTAGTTGAAACACCTGCCAAATATTCAGCATCATAAACCTGATTATAAACTTTCTTATAGGTATGTTCTGAAATATTCTGATAATTCTCCCCCGTCGGGATAATACGAATAAAGCCCGTATCATATTGACTTGGGTTTTCTAACCCACGTGTATAGCTCGACCCTGTTGATAGGTCATTCGGTTGCTGAAACACCATTTTGAAATCATCAAGGACTAAAGCAACCCCTTCGCCTGTGGTATTTGACAAAGAGTCATCGGAGAGTGCTTGTAAAGCATAACTCGGGTTCGCCAAAAATAAGCCTATCGCAGTGGCTAAGCAACGCTTACGAAAAGGGAAAGTAATTGCGTGTTCAGTCATCTCGACCTTCCTTTTATCTGATGCTCCGCATCTTTCTTTTATTTATCTATGACTTGGCTATTTATTAGGGTGTTTTTATCCTTAAAAACGTGATTATGCCAAACCAATCTCAAATTTAATTATGCTGAATATTAATACAAATGCAAAAAAAACTGGCTAAACAGCACAGCTTTCCGATGAATGAAAAAAGCGAACCTTTCGGCTCGCTTTCTTTTAATCTGAATTAGTCTATCAGTTATGCTTTAGGTAAAGTCACACCTGTTTGCCCCTGATACTTACCACCACGGTCTTTGTACGAGGTTTCACAAACTTCATCTGATTCAAAAAATAGCATTTGCGCCACGCCTTCGCCAGCGTAAATACGTGCAGGCAAATTAGTCGTATTAGAGAATTCTAAGGTGACATGCCCTTCCCACTCAGGTTCTAACGGAGTGACATTGACAATAATACCGCAACGCGCATAGGTCGACTTACCCAAACACACCGTCAAGACATTACGCGGAATACGGAAATATTCAACAGTACGCGCTAAAGCAAAAGAGTTTGGCGGAATGATGCACACGTCTGATTCAATATCGATAAAACTTTTTTCATCAAAGTTTTTTGGATCAACAATTGCTGAGTGAACATTGGTAAAGACTTTAAATTCACGCGCACAGCGCACGTCATAACCGTAGCTAGACACCCCATAAGAGATGAGTTTTTCGCCATTTTCGTCAAAACGAACTTGGTTTTCAGCATACGGTTCAATCATGCCGTGTTTTTCGCTCATTTCGCGAATCCAACGATCAGACTTAATTGCCATTTATTTTCTATCCAAAATATGAATGTTTAAACTGTGCTGTACTTTAACTGAAAACCAGATTAATGAAAACTAGCTACTTTTAAAGCGCCAAGATAATTTAAATTTCCGCCATTTCCCATTTACAGGCACACTAATCCTAAGTAGCTTCTAGCTATTGAAATACTTATAAGGCAACAATAACTGTTATTTTTCAATTCGCACTTAAAAAATACGATTATGATCTTTTTCAGCTTTAGGCAGTTTTTTTGCTATCTGTTGGGCAATCGCAATATAACTGTCTGCAGCATCATCGCCAGCAATTACAGACGGTGTGCCTGCATCGACATTTTCACGAATACTAACATTTAAAGGCAAACGTCCTAGCAACGGAATGTCATATTGTTCTGCCAGTTTATCGCCACCGCCCTGACCAAAAATTTGCTCTTCATAGCCACAGTTTGAGCAGATATGCGTCGACATATTCTCAATCACGCCCATAACAGGAATTTGCACCCGATTAAACAGTTCAATCCCTTTCACGGCATCCATTAATGCAACATTTTGCGGTGTCGTCACAATGACTGCACCCGTTACTGGAATACGTTGCGCCAGTGTTAATTGAATATCACCTGTGCCTGGCGGCATATCAATCATCAGCACATCCAAATCAGGCCATAAGGTCTGATTAAAAAGCTGCATTAATGCGCCAGTCGCTTTGGGCCCACGCCATGCCACAGGTGTATTATGATCACCCGTTAAATGTCCGATGGATAAAACTGGCATACCAAAAGCATCTAATGGAACAAACTGCTCAGCCTCAATCATAGGGGTTTTGCCCGCATTACCCAGCATGGTAGGAATGCTTGGGCCATAAATATCGGCATCCAATACACCAACTTTTAAGCCTAATTCTTGCAGCGCTAAGGCCAAATTTACAGTTGTGGTAGATTTTCCTACCCCACCTTTACCTGATGACACCAAAATCACGTTTTGAATACGTGGATGTTTTGGCACATCACGCTGTTGTGGCGCAGCTTTTTGAATAGGTGGATTATTCGGATCTGCTTCTTGCGCTGAGCTTTGACCCGCAGCATCGACCACTGGTGGTAAATTAGAAGATACAGTCTGAGCTTGAGTAGATGATGAACAGCTTTCGCCCGCAGCATGTTGATGACCACAACTTTCTTGCTTTGCTTGACCCGTTTTTTGCTGAATCACATGCATATTCAATTCTTTAATGCCGCATTTTTCTAAAGCATCTGCCAGTTCATCATGAATTTGTTGTAAATGTTGTTTTTCTTCAGGATAAGTATTGATGGTGATTTGCAGAATATCACCTTGCACATTCACTTGAGAAATACGATCTTTTAAAGCATGTTCAGATTCAGGCAATATATAACTTTGTAGCACGTGCTGAATAGCTTCCTCATTCACCGTATGCAAAGGTGAAAAAACTGATTTAAGTGAAGAAAGCCAAGACATAGATTTACTCCAAAGTTTGGAAATACCGCGATTTTGATAGTGTAACGATAATTCAGTATAAGGTTAAGTCGTGCTATCACTGAAATACTTAATTCTGAGTATATTGCTTGGTTTTTGACATGATTTATCTTCAAATGCAGACCAAGAGCTTGTTTCGATATTGTATTTAGCCTTCTAAGCGGATTTGAAAAGAATTCCTGGAATCCCTTGTGCATCTATGTGCTATCTAAGGTAAAATTGCCCTAATTGCATCGTCCCTATTTGAGAGAGTTATATCCGTGCGTCAAATTTTAGTCACTAACGCCCTACCATACGCCAATGGTCCGATCCATATGGGTCACTTACTCGGTTATATCCAGGCAGATATCTGGGTTCGCGCCATGCGTGCAATGGGACATGACGTGACTTATGTCTGTGCGGATGATGCGCATGGTACAGCAATCATGCTGCGTGCCGAAGCCAACGGGATTAGCCCTGAACAGCAAATTGCCAATGTGCAACAAGAACACATTCGCGATTTTGACGGTTTTGGTGTGCATTTTGATCATTATGATTCAACGCATAGCGACACCAACCGCGCACGTGCCAGCGAAATTTATGTCAAAAACCGTGATGCAGGCAATATTGCTGTGCGTCCTGTTACGCAATTATTTGATCCTGAAAAAGGCATGTTTTTGTCTGATCGTTTCATTAAAGGCACGTGCCCGAAATGTAAAGCGGAAGATCAATACGGCGATTCTTGCGAAGTTTGCGGCACTACCTATAACGCGACTGAGCTGATTAATCCAAAATCGACTTTGAGCGGTGCAACACCTGTAGAAAAATCATCAGATCATTACTTCTTTAAATTGCCTAATTTTGGTGAATATTTACAAAAATGGACGCGCGATGAAGGTCGTTTGCCAGTTTCAATTGCCAACAAATTGGATGAATGGTTTGAAAATGGCTTGAATGACTGGGATATTTCACGTGACGCGCCATATTTTGGTTTTGAAATTCCAGACGCACCAAATAAATATTTTTATGTATGGGTTGATGCACCAATTGGTTATATGTCGAGTTTTGAAAACTACGTAAAAACCAAACGCCCTGACCTAAATTTTGACGATTACTGGAAAAAAGATTCAGACAAAGAAGTCTATCACTTCATTGGTAAAGACATCGTATATTTCCACGCTTTATTCTGGCCTGCAATGTTAGATGGTGCGGGTTATCGCACGCCTACAGGTTTATTTGTAAATGGTTTCTTGACTGTAAATGGTCAAAAAATGTCGAAATCTCGCGGCACATTTATTAAAGCAGAAACGTATTTACAGCATTTAAATCCTGAATATTTACGCTATTACTTTGCATCAAAACTGTCTGATAAAGTTGAAGACTCTGACTTAAATCTGGATGATTTTGTGCAGAAAGTAAACTCTGATCTTGTAGGTAAAGTGGTGAATATTGCCAGTCGTTGTGCCAAATTCATCAACACTAAATTTGATAACAAATTAAGTGCAAACTGCGCTGAACCTGAGTTAGTACAAAGCTTTATTGCTGCAGGTGACTCGATTGCCAAAGCATACGAAGAGCGTGAATTCTCTGCGGCAATTCGTGAAATTATGGCGCTTGCTGACCGCGCCAACCAATATATTGATGAGAAAAAGCCTTGGGCTTTAGCCAAAATTGAAGGCGAAGAACAGCAAGTTCATGACGTATGTTCTGTAGGGATTAACCTATTCCGTCAATTGGCGATTTATCTTGCGCCTGTACTGCCAACCTTGGCTGAACAAGTTCAAGCCTTCTTACAGTTAGATAGCTTTAACTTTGAATCACGTAAAACTGTTTTAGTCGGTCATGAAATTGCGTTGTTCCAACCACTCATGCAACGTGTTGATCCGAAAGCGGTAGCTGCAATGGTAGATGCATCTAAAGATTCTTTAGCCGCACCTGCTGAAGCACCAAAAACGGAAAAGAAAAAAGAAAAAGCCAAAGAGAAAAAAGCAGAACCAAAAGTCGGTGAAGCGGAAATTATCACGATTGATGACTTTGTCAAAATTGATTTACGTGTTGCAGAAGTTTTAGAGGCTGCAACCGTTGAAGGTTCAGACAAACTGCTTCAATTAACTTTAAATGTAGGTGAAGCTGAGCCACGTAATGTGTTTAGTGGTATTCGTGAATTTTATCAACCAGAAGATTTAAAAGGCAAATTGGTGGTGATGGTGGCTAACCTTGCACCTCGTAAAATGCGTTTTGGTATTTCTAACGGTATGGTACTTGCTGCGGGTAATGGCGAAGGTGTTTGGGTGATTTCACCTGAATCTGGCGCAAAACCGGGTGATAAAGTGTCTTAATTTTTAGACACTGATAAAAAGCCCTGCTATATTTTAGTGGGGTTTTTTTATAGTTATAAATAATGAATAGATGGATAAAGTTTTTTTGCTTAGTTCTACCAATAGTCTTGATAATTATTAGTTTGCTAGCTACCTATTTTATTTTTACCAACAAAGCTTTTCAAATTGGAGTAACCTCCTTGATTGATCCAAATTTAGGAGCTTCTTTAGGTAATTTGTATGGAGGAGTTATAGGTACTCTCTTAAGTGCATCAAGCATATTCCTCTTGATTTATACAATTATTAATCAAAAAGATGAAGCACAGAAAAATAATTTAAAGTCTAATTTTTTTAAAATGATTGATTATCACAACCAACATTTGATAAATATTTCTTTACCCAATACCAATCCGCAACACCCACCAAAAGAAGGGAAAAAGGCTTTTGTAACCTTCAAAATTCAGTTCAAACGAATTTTAGAAACGATTCAAGAAATTTCTGTACAAGAAAATCTCCAACTCAATAAATCACAAATATTAGATATCTCATACGTTATTTTTTACTTTGGTATAGAGGGAAGTTGGACGACATTTATAGTAAATAAACTATCAAGGTATAATGGATTTAATGAAGAATTAGTTATTAAAATTCAGAAAAGGTTAATGGAAAAGGATTTTAGAGGCTGCTTATTGAAAACCAATCAAACTCATTTAAGCTCTTATTTTAGAAATATGTATAATGCTATAAAAATAGTAGATGAATCAACAATCCTAAGTGATTTTGAAAAATACGAGTTAATAAAAATTTACCGTGCTCAACTTTCAAACCCTGAGCTTTATATCCTTTTTTTCAATGTTTTATCGCGTTTTGGAAAAAAATGGCTCCAAAATAATTTTATAAATAAATATGATTTTATTAAAAATATTCCATTTGAATATTGTGACGGATATGACCCTAAACATTACTTTCCATCTATCAAATTCGAAGAGGATGAATATTGATTTAAGTACTAACGCACAGAAAGGTGACATGGATGTAGCCTGTTCGTTAGGCACACGGACGTGCCCTCTAACGAACAAAGGATTTTTGTTACTTTTGATCCTTTAAAAGTAAGGCAAACATTTTAATTATTAGAATACCCTCATCCCAATCTTCTCCCAAAAGGCATAGGTATCTACACAAATAAATCACTTCATCCCAAAAATTAACTTTAATCCCAATACTGTCATGACCGCCCCTGCTGCACGGTCAAAAATAGCCTTAAACTTAATATAAGCCTGACGCGGTTTTTCTGCAGACAAAGCCACTGCAACCAATGAACACCAACCTGCATCAATAAAAAAACACAGAATTGGCAGCACCACATAAAAATAGTTCGGAATTTCTTTAGGCAACAAAGCCGTAAAAATACTCGCCAAGACAATTGCAATTTTAGGGTTAGATAACTGCGTAATTAAACCTGTAGTAAACGCACGGCGCAGTGACATTTGCTGTCCATGTGCAAGATTGGTTTGAATAGGCGCTTTGGCATGCTTCACAATTTTATAAGCCAAAAATAACAGATATAAACCACCGCAAATTTTAAGCAGCAAATATGCCGAAGGCACTGCCAATAAAATAGCCTGCAACCCCATCACCGCCAATAAACCAAAAATTGCGGCACCCGTACCCGTGCCTAAAGCCGTAAATAAACCATGCTTACGTGAAATGGCTATCGAATTTTTTGCCACATAAATAAAGGTAGGCCCAGGACTAATTGCCCCCAACATTAATGCCAAAGCAATAGAGCCTAAAATCAATAATGATTCCAAGATAGACCTCAAGATTAGAATAATTTTCAATTATTTATTTTACTTAAAAAACCATAATAGAAGATATAATTTTTTTGATTTATGTTTATAAATTTAAGGATTTTTCAAGCAATTTGATATTTAGTAAAAAACCAAAAATAGAGTAAAAACTCAATTTAATTTCAATATCAAACAGTTAAAACATAGCATATGAACAGTAAAATTTTATTGTGCATCCATTTTTTCTATTAAAGTTTTTTTCTGATAATAATTTATCATCGATTTTTAGCAGAACTTTCATATATTTTTAAAACACATAATCCCATAATAAAATTATGGCTTTAATTTTCTTTAGAACAACAACCGAGGCACATCAGATGCAAAATAAAAGACTGAAAACATTAGACCACTCTAAATCACATCTTTGGATTGTAGGTGGAGGCATAGCTGGTATGGCTGCTGCTGCTTTTGCGATTCGTGATGCTAAAGTGCCAGCTGAACATATCCATATTTTAGAAGAATTGAATGTTTCTGGTGGTTCGATGGATGGTGGACATAATCCGCTTAATCCGAACCAAGCATGGGTCACACGTGGTGGACGTATGCTAACTGATGAAACTTATTTGTGTACTTGGGATTTATTTTCAAGCATCCCATCTTTAGAAAATCCAGACATTTCTGTTCGTGAAGAATGTCGTGAATTTAACGAACAAGTTAAAACCAATGCTCAAGCACGTTTGATCGACTCAAATCATATTATTGCAGAAGCTCAAAAATTGGGATTATCAACGCTCAACCGTGCTCAAATGTTACGTCTACTGGCATTAAAAGAAGATCGTATCGGTAGTCGCCGTATTGATGAATTTTTTGATGATGCATTTTTCCAAAGTAATTTTTGGCGGATGTGGCGAACCACGTTTGCCTTTCAAAAATGGCATAGCGCAGCGGAATTACGCCGTTATTTTCTACGTTTCATTCAAGAATTACCACGCATCCATACCTTAGCAGGTGTGAAACGAACTAAATACAATCAATATGATTCAATGATTCATCCTCTACAACGCTGGTTGGTGGAACAAGGCGTTGATGTTCGTTTCGGTAGTTATGTCACAGATGCAGACTTTGTCGAAGATGCCCAAACGAAGGAACGTAAGGCAACCCAACTTTATGTCAACATTCCAGAAGGCACTGAACAAATTCAACTGGGTGAGCATGATCTTGCGCTCTTTACTTTAGGTTCGATTACGGCTGATTCACGTTATGGCGATAAATTCGATGTTCCTGAGCTGATTCGTGATCGACAAGATCATGGCTGGCGTTTGTGGGAAACATTGGCTCAAAAAGCTCCTGATTTTGGTCGTCCAATGACCTTCTATGGCAACATTGATGAGCATAAATGGAAATCCTTTACACTCACCATGCATGATGATGTGCTGCTAAAACGGATTATTGATTACACAGGAAATGAACCGGGTACAGGTGCACTCATGACTTGGTTTGAATCTGGTTGGCATCTATCTGTGGTCGTTCCAGCTCAACCGCATTTTGCTGACTTACCAGAAGGTAAATTCACCTTATGGGGTTATGGTTTTGAAATTGACCATATCGGCGATTACATTAAAAAACCGATGAGTGAAGCGACGGGTCAAGAAATTTTAATTGAGTTGATTCATCAACTTGGTTTCGATGACATTTTGGAACATGTGTTGGCACATACTGACATTACCACAGTAATGATGCCTTATGCCTCTGCCCTATTTGCATGTCGTAAAGCAGGTGATCGCCCATTGGTCATTCCAGAAAATGCAGTCAACTTTGCTTTCTTAGGTCAATTCGTAGAGCTTGAAGATGATGTGGTTTTCACTGTGGAATATTCCGTACGTTGTGCCATGATTGCCATTTATCAGCTCTTAGGTGTCGAACGTGAAATTCCAGAGATTTACAATGGTTTACTCGATCCTAAAGTTGGCTTAAATGCTTTGGAAGCAGTTTTTCATTAAATTTTAAAAAGCCATAGGGTAAATTGCTGCCCTATGGTTATTCAACTTACTTTGATAAAACGATCTTTGTACACGACAAAAAAAGATAACTCATTGAAATAATGGCATAATACTTGTTTTCTGACGACGAATATGATGATACATTTCAATGAGTTACATCTCATCTTAAACAAATATCTAAAGTTGAACAAGTCACATGTAAAATGTTTTACACTGATTATGCTGGCATTAATTGTAAAACAGACATGTAATCTTTCTTCTGCATTTAAAGCCTTACCCATCACGTGCTTACCACAATCATTTTTATCGATGTATACAACGCTTCTTTGCAGATCAGTATTTCGATTATCGTCAAATTTCTCAGTTAATTTTCAATATATTTTTATTCGATAAAGTCCAATTAACTTTGGATAGAACCAACTGGAAATGGGGAAAACGAGATATCAATATCTTGATGTTAGCCATCGTCTATCGTGGAATAGCGATACCTATTGTTTGGACATTGCTCAATGAACCAGGCCATGTGGAACAGATTTCCCCCGCTGCGGGTTCAGAGTTCAGTGTACTTAAACCTGACAATCCCACAGGAAATTTTACCAAAGTCGTTCAACGTATAGCGGTACGTATCACCATTGATCCGAATTAAAAAGGGATCGAAAATCTAAGCCCTGGTATGTCGGTGATCACGTCGGTGGATACCGACTCATAAACCAACACTGACATTCTCAATCAAATACATTTACAATGTGGTCAAATTCATTTCTCGTTCGCAAAAAATGTTTGATCACATTGCTTTTCCTACCCCTTATCAAACATTAGAACTTCCCCAGCCTGTTCAACTAACCATCAAACGCCTTGATCAGATTCATCCCCAGATTTCGGGCAACAAGTTTTTTAAACTTAAATACAACCTCTTGGCAGCACAACAGCAAGGTTTTTCTCAAGTCCTCACTTTTGGCGGTGCATTTTCCAATCATATTGCAGCAACGGCTTATGCAGCTCAACGCTTTGGCTTTCAAAGTATTGGCATCATTCGTGGTCAAGAACTTGCGACTCAAGACTTAAATCCTACCCTACAAACAGCGCAAGATTTTGGCATGCAACTGCATTTTGTCAGCCGAGCCGAATATCGTCTGCGCCATGAAGTGGAATATTTACAACAACTTCAACAGCAATATCCTCAAGCCTTTATTATTCCAGAGGGTGGAAGCAATTCCCTTGCCATTCAAGGGACACAGGAAATCCTCTCCCCTGATGATTTAGAAAATTATGACGTAATTTGTTGTGCTGTGGGTACTGGTGGAACAATTGTGGGCATCATTGAAAGTAGCTCGGAACAACAGCAAGTTTTAGGGTTTTCAGCCTTGAAAGGTGATTTTCTCAAACAGGACATTCAACAATGGACCGATAAAAGCAATTGGTCTTTAACCGATGCCTATTGTGGTGGCGGCTATGCCAAAACTACACCTGAATTATTGAAATTTATTCAAAATTTTGAGCAAAAATATCAAATTCCACTCGAACACATTTATACAGGTAAAATGATGATGGGACTTCTTGATTTAATCCAGCACAATCATTTCCCTGCCCACACTCGAATCCTGGCCATTCATACAGGTGGGTTGCAAGGAAAGCTTAAAGTATATTAAAACCCCCACAAATCTTTTATAATTACTCGCTTTTCGTCTACCGAGTAATACTCATGGTTCATCAGGTTGATGTTGTTGTTTTAGGTGCAGGTGCATCAGGCTTGATGTTGGCTGCTGAAGCAGGCAAACGTGGGCGTTCGGTTGTGGTACTGGAAAAGGCCAATAAAGTGGGCAAAAAAATTCTAATGTCTGGTGGTGGTAAATGTAATTTCACCAACTTAGAAGTCGAACCAAACCATTATATTTCACATAATCCACATTTTGTCATTTCTGCTCTCACCCGTTATACCAACTGGGATTTTATTGATTTAGTCTGCGAATATGGCATTGAATATGAAGAACGCAAACACGGACAATTATTCACTTTAAACGGCGCTAAAGAAATTTTAGCCATGCTCTTAGCCGAATGTGAAAAAACCAAATTGGTCGATATTCAAACCAATTGTGAAGTCAAAGCTGTGAATGCGGTAGATGATCAAGGTTTCCAAATTGCAACGACTTTAGGGTATTTCCAAGCAAGCGCTGTGGTTGTAGCCACAGGTGGTTTATCTATTCCAACTTTAGGTGGCTCTGGAATTGGCTATGAAATTGCTAAACAGTTTGGTCATCGTGTTTACCCGACCCGTGCAGGTTTAGTGCCTTTTACCTTCTCAGACAGCTTTAAAGAAGTCACTACACGTTTAAGCGGTAATGCGGTGGATGCGACTTTATCAAATTCATTAAATAGTTTTACCGAAGCATTGCTATTTACCCATCGTGGTTTGAGTGGGCCAAGCGCCTTACAGCTTTCTAATTATTGGGATGTCGGACAAAGTTTTAAAATTAACTTTTTGCCATACTTAGAACTCTATGACTTTTTTAAAAACAAAAAGCAAAGAAGTCCTAAAGTTTTACTACGCACCTTGCTCAGCGAACATTTGCCAAAAAGTGTAGTGGCTGAATTGCAGCAACTGATCTGGCCTACGCTCTCTGAAACGGCAATTGGCAATATCAGTGATGAAAAACTAGAACAGATTGCAGCACGTTTAAATGCCTTTGAAGTCAAACCATCGGGCACAGAAGGTTATCGTACTGCCGAAGTCACTTTAGGCGGAGTCGATACCCAAGAAGTTTCCTCTAAAACCATGGAAAGTAAAAAACAAAAAGGCTTGTATTTTGTCGGAGAAGTCTTAGATGTAACAGGACATTTGGGCGGCTATAATTTCCAATGGGCGTGGTCATCTGCACATGCGGCATCGGAGTACGTTTAAGCTAGCTTCCAAATGACATGCGAATAAGGTATGAACTAGGAATGCCTCCAGTCTAAACAGAGCAATATTGATCTTGCTAATCAAATTGCAAAATGACAAAAGCCAGTTTTTCTAAACTGGCTTTTTCTTTAACACCGTCACGCACTATAAAGACTCAGCAATACGTGAATCCTGTTATTTTATTCTAAATAATCGGTACGAAATAATACCAATTGTGGCGTATTTGCCAAACGTGACTCAGTTTGCTGCATTTTAAGCACAGCATTTTGTTGATGCATAGGTAACGAATTTGCCACTTGAACTTTTAAACTGATACGTAATTTGTTTAGCATATTGATTTCTCTCATTATTGTCATCCTTGCGCGAATTTTAAGACTCAAATATTTCAGCTTGGTTAAAACCCAAGTTTTTTATTTTTCCCTTAAACCCTCATCAAGCTTTCCAAGCGATTAATCTGATTTATCCAAATCAGTCTTTGGCTCATTCCTGCCAAAGTTGATTAATTTTTAACATAATTTAAGAGCTTGGTCTATCCTCCTTTGGGTGATTTTTCTCAACATTTTCAGTTGGTTTTGTGGCTACTTCTGGTTTGGCAAAAACAAATTTATAAGCTGCTACAAAAAAACCGATAGTGATACCAGCAATCACGATTGGGGCAAAAAACTTATTGGGTGCTGATTTGGACATTATCGTTTCCTCTTTTTTTTGAACGCCGAAAAGAAATCGACCAATACGGTGATTGGTCGATCATCTTAGCGATTCAAATCAAAATTTGAACAGGTTATTTCGGGTCATTTTTTGGATGTTCATCAACATCTGGTTCAGCCTCACCTGTCGAACCAAATGGGTTATTGACTGGTGGATGTTCAGGATCAACCTTTAACGTATCTGGCACAGCATGATCAGTTGCCGCTTCAGGTGTTGTAGTCACATCACTTACAGACGCTTGTGGCTGCTCAGATACAATAGGTGTCATCACATTTGATGCTGACGTTGCCGTTTCTGTTTTGTGCAACGGATTCGGTTGATTCGCCTCACGTTTGGCTTTATCAATCAAATCAGTTAACACACGTTCTGCAGGTTGACGACCACCTAAACCAAAGGCAAGTGCGAAAGCCACTGCAACAGAACCAAGAGTTAAACCAAAGGCCAAGTTCACAATAGAGTCTGCAATACCCATCGCGCGTAAGCCCATGGCTACCACCAAGCCCATAATTAAAATACGGACTAAGTTTGCCAACCAACGCGAGCTGTTATATTCACCGCGCTGTACCACTTTGGCGACCAAATTCGCTAGCCAGAAACCCACCACCAAAATGACAGCACCCAACAGAATATCTGCACCAAACTGGATAAACATGGCAATCAAGCCGCTGACTTGATCAAAGCCCAAACGGTTCGCCGCTTCAGATACCGCAAATAGCATGGTAAAGAATACGATCAGATAACCAACCACACATGAAATTTTAGTTGTACCTAAAAAGCGCTGTAAGTCGAGTTTGGCAGGAATACCATCGACTCCTGTGCCTGCAACCACTTCCACCACAATATTGGCTACAAAACGCGACACCACATAAGCCAAAATAAGAATCAGACCTGCCGCAATAATATGCGGGATCGCATTCATAATTTCATACAGCATGGCAGTCGCAGGCTGTGAAATGGCTTCAATGCCAAGTGCCTCAAAACCAATAATCAAGGCTGTGATGATCACCAAGGCGAAAACAAACGAACCGAGTAATTTAGGTAAATTTGAATTTTTGAAGATGCCAACTTTTTCAGCATGCTGTTGAATATTCAAGCTACCCAATAAACCTTCGACAATGCCACGAACAATTTTTGCCAGAATGTATCCTACAAAAACAATCACGCCTGCAATGAAGATGTTCGGTAAATACAGCACAACTTCATTCACCATGTTTTGCACAGGGAACAACAGACCGTTTAAGCCTAAAATTGACAGCACAATTGGCAAGAACAGCAATAAAATCAGCCAATAAACAATTTCACTGATATTTTGACTTAAACCACTCACACCGACATCGGCACTGAGTTTTTCATCCAACTGGGTACGTGCCAACAGTTTTTGCATCCCCACTTTGACCAGATTTGCCAAAATCCACCCAATAAAAGCAACGGCTACAGCAGCCAGTAAAGAAGGAATAAACAGTAAGAACTGCTGAATCATATTACTGAATGGCCCACTGACACTGGTCAGATTCAACACATTCAGCGCACCAATGACCGCAATAATTAAAATCACCCAAAACACGACCCGCGACACAATCACTTCAATATTTGAACGATGCCCCGTTGCATTTGATAATTTTTGATCGGTACCTAATTTTTGTAGAACCTTTTTAATTCCACCCGCAACCAATAATGCAATCACCCACCCGACAAGTAAAATTGCGACTGCAGCTAAAATGGGTTGAAATTGCTCCCAATAATACATGGCATCAAAACCTCTGCCATGTAGGTTCCCATTAAAATAATCATTCATCTTGTTTAATCCTCATGGTGATTAGCTTCATTTTTAGGTTTGCACTACAGCGCAAAACTGCTTTTTATCGATTCAAATTATTGAGTAAAGCTCTACCCACCATAGAATTTGCATATTTTTTATTCAACCTTGGGATGCAGAATCGCAACAATTCTACAAAGGAGGGATAATAAACCTTGCGAAAATCCACAAAAAAGCCCTGCATCTAGGCAAGGCTGAATTTGTAAATACGATTTTTTGACGCTTAGGCTAAACTACCGATCTGTTGCTGTTGCAGTATTGCTGTCCTCTGCACGTGCTTCATCTCCAGCTGTGCCCGTTGTCGTGCTATTTGGCGTTGCTTGTTGTACGGTTGGATTTGGATGTCCAGGAGGTGCTTCGCTCGGACTCGGATTGCGATCCGCCATCATGTAAATCAGCAATGCCAATAAAAAGATTCCCACCAGTAGAAGCATATAGACTGGAATACGTTTTTTTCGCTTAATGTCTTCAGCTGAGTTTACATGAGGTGATTTATTGAAATCATGCGGCATGTTCCCCTCACTTATGTATTTATCTGATGAATTTTCATACTAACAAGCTCCTCACGCTTATTGTGTGACAATACATAGCAAGATGGTGAAAAGATGTAATATACCTCAAGTACCACCTATGTTGCCCAATATCGACAAAGCTGCCTCTCACGGGGAAATGCGCTATAATCACGTACCGTTTTTTTGTGTACTTTGAACTTTATGGCGTATCGTCAACAAAGTGTATCGCTTGATCTTGACACTGACGTCACTCATCAATGTGCCTTGCACTATACCCGTGATGGGCATCTCATTGGTATTATTGAATTTAGCAAGCCCAGCTATCTGCTCAAATGGGGCGATTTGGAATATTTCCGTCGTCGTACCGAAGAATTTTCGGTCATGCCATTTCCAGATTGTGTGAATGCCATGATCATTGATATTCGCAACATTGCTGCATTTCTGGATAATGAAGTGCCAATTTTACCGTGGCGCTTACTTGAAGAAGAATGTCCTGTGCGTTTGGTGGTTCCTCAAGAGCGCTTAGAGCATTATGCAGGTTTTTTTGAACCGACTTGGCTAAGTAGCGATGTCGATAGCGCGATTCAGGAAATCCGCGAATATATGGATATGTTTGTGCACTAATTTCTTTGAAGAGTCACTTTCAAGCATTGCGTTCAAAAGTTGCTTTCAAAATTGAATCGCACCAAGCAAAAACCTCATCTGCAGCGTTGTAGATGAGGTTTTTATATGAATGGTGAAGATCACCTCAACAACCAATTTTTAGCGAATTGTGAAAATACATTTATTTTCAAAACTCGATTTAGGCAGCCACAAAACCTGCTTAAAACGCACCTGATCTATGCCAAAACTGCGCATTTTCTTAGATGTATAACGCCAACCGACACAGTCTTGATACTTCTCATATTCAGGAGTCTGCCCTGCAATGGTTGAGCTTTGCTGAACTTTAATTTTCTGAAAAAAAGCGGTTTCCTTTGCACGGATTGGGCCAATATATTCATTATACATTTGTTCCATTTCGGCACTTTCAAATTGCATTTTTTGCAAACTGCCACCATGCCAACCCAACTGACTACGCAAGTTTAAATATTTTACTTTGCCCGCAGGAAATACATAATTGGCACAAGAAGAAAAGCAATACTGTCCAACTTCAACATTCAGTTGATGGCCAAAGACCAAATTACCCAAATCAATACCTAAGCTGATCTCGCCACCACGACTGTTGATTTTTAAGGTATCAATTTTGTCTGACTGTTTAAGTAATTCCGCTGCACGTGCGTTGGCTTCAGGGCTAAGTGGCCCATCATAAATGAGTACGTGATCTTGCACAGCAACCTGAGTTTCCACCGTTTCAGCCTGTACGGTTTGTGCGACTATAAACATCAGCCCTGCGCTGGCTATATATTTGAACAGTTGATATTTGAATAGTTGCATCACATCCTCACCAATAATTTTCAACTGCAATATTGCCTTCCCCACGGCGGTTCATGCTTAAACCACGCGCTTTTAAGGCTTCTTTGGTGTCATCGACCATGGCAGGGTTACCGCATAACATCACATGGCTGGTTTCAGGGTTGAGTACACTACCCGCAGCCTGTTCAAGTTCACCATTTGCAATTAATATAGGCAAACGATCATGCAAATCAGCTTGAGGATCGCGAGTGATAATTGGGATAAATTTAAAGCCTGTATGCCCTTCGCCAAAAGTTTCGGCAATCTCGTGAATTTTATCGACATAAGCCAATTCAGCTTCGGTACGCACGCTATAAACCAAATAAATATGTTGATATTTTGTCCATGTTTCAAAATCTTGCAGCATGGATAAAAACGGTGCAAGACCTGTACCTGTGGCCAGTAACCATAAATCGTGTGGGGCAGGCAATTGATAACGCGCCAAGGTCAAAAAACCATAAGGGATTTTTTCCAAGTACAGCTCATCCCCCACTTGAAGGTGCTGCAAGTTAGAAGTAAACGCACCATCTGGCACGACAATTGAGAAAAACTCTAAAGTTTCATCAAAGGGTGATGACACCACCGAATAAGCACGTACTACCAATTCATCGCCCACTTTTAACCCGATACGTGCAAACTGCCCTGCAGTAAATTTAAAATGCGCGGGTCGGGTCATAATGAAGCTAAACAAGGTGTTGGTCCAACGATGAACCGAAAGCACTTTTTCTAAAGTAAATTTTTCAATTGACATGATTTGAGCGTGGCATGAAAGACTGTGCTCATGTTAGCATGTTGGGGTAATTTATGAATATTTTTAAATGTTAAGGCTTGATTCATGCGCATGACTTTACGCCAGTTGGCGGTTTTTGTAGCAGTTGCCCAAGAAGGGACAGTAACCAAAGCCAGTGATGCCGTTAAGCTCACCCAAAGTGCTGCAAGTATGGCCTTAGCAGATTTGGAGGATGGCTTAGGCGCTCCACTGTTTGACCGTTTGGGTAAGCGTCTACAACTAAATGATTTGGGTCGTTTTTTATTGCCACAAGCCTTAGAAATTTTGGGTCGTTGTGAAGCATTTGAGCAAGCCGCTAAAGGCGAGCTACAAAGTATTGATTTGCGTTTAGGTGCAACTCTTACCATTAGTGACTATTTGATGCCTGATTTAATGGCAGACTTTTTGCAAATTCAGCCGCAGGCGCATTTACAGTTACAAGTGGGCAATACCCGCCAAATGATTGAAGCTGTAAACCAATTTCAGCTAGATTTAGCACTGATTGAAGGTTCTTGTCACTTGCCACAACTCCAATGTATTCATTGGCGTGATGATGAGCTTGCAGTGTGCTGTGCACCAAGTCATCCTTTAGCGCAGTTAAACCGTGCTTTAAGTATCGCAGATTTTGAAGACGCCGAGTGGATTTTACGTGAAGAAGGTTCAGGTACCCGTGAAGTGTTTGACAATGCAATTTTAAAAGACCTGCCTGATGCCAATATTCGTTTAACTTTGGGTCATAACGAAGCGATTTTAAAAATTGTCGCAGGTGGAATTGGTATGTCGTGTATTTCACGATTGGCGATTGAACCTTTACTAGAAAAAGGTCAATTGGTAATTTTGGATACACCTTTCTGGCAACTGACGCGCCCGTTATTCATGTTGGTGCATCGTCAGAAATACCAAGGGCCTGGTTTAAGGGCATTTATGAAATTTTGCGACGCGAAATAATTCATAGGAGTACCAATCAAGGTACTCTTTTTTAACAATTAAAACTGACTCTCACATGGTATGCCGTCACCATCACCGTCCATTTTAGTATTTGGACAATTTCGTATAAAGAATAACGCTTCTTCGTAAGACGTCATTTGACTACAGTGCTCACGCCCATCACAAGTAAAGTTCTGTTCGACAACTGGAACTTCTACTGCTTTTTGTACTGATAAAGCTTCAGGCTGGCTATTTTGCCAAGCTTGGTACTTATTAAATACTGCATAAGCCAAGACGAATATAATCAATATACCCATATAAGTCACAAAATTGGATGAGTTATTTTCAGACTTCTGCTGTCTTTTTTGAATCTGCTTTGTCGTATAAATTGCCCTTGATTGAGGCGTATGCCTTTCGACTGCAACCTTAATATCTAGACGGACAATATTATCTGCTTTGAACTTGCCATTTTCTTCTACTTTACGAAATTTTAGATTTTCTCCCACTTTTAGTGGAATATTTTTATTGGGAAAATCTTTAATATGAAAAAATAAATCTTTAGGCTCTCCTTCTATTTGAATAAAACCAAAGCCTCGTTCTTCGTTATAAGTTTTTATTTTCCCTTCTAAAAACATAAATTACTCTTTTCACGTTAATTTTTGATTATTGTACAAAAAAAGAGGCGAAAATGCCTCTTTTCTGTGCATGAAAACATTTAAAACTAACGCTTTAAGTTTGATAACAATGCAGACGTAATCGACGTATTCGCAGCAACCGCTTTGGCTTTTTTTGCTTTTTTGGATTTATCTTCTACAGGTTCAATATTAATGGCTTTATAACGATCACCATTTTGAACCACATTAAATTTAACGCGATCATTGCGCTTTGGCTCGCCTTCAGCCGCAGGAAAATCCGAGATATGGAAAAACACTTCACCTTCAGGTGCGGCAATAAATCCATAGCCTTTTTCGGCATTATATTGTTTGATTTTCCCTTGATATTGTTCAGATTTCATGGCTTAACCTTTTACGAGCTGCACTTTATATGAGTATATAAAAAAGAGGCAGTTAATGCCTCTTTTTCACCGACATTCGGCTTAATCTTTTTGCACTGAACCAAAAATTTTATCGCCTGCATCACCCAAGCCAGGCACAATATAACCATCTTGGTTTAAACCTTCATCTACCGATGCAGTAAAGATCACCACATCTGGATGCGCGGCTTCTACACGTTGAATGCCTTCTGGCGCTGCAACCAAAACCATCACACGAATGTCTTTACAACCACTGGCTTTGAGCAAATCAATCGCTGCCACTAAAGATGAACCTGTGGCAAGCATAGGGTCAATAATCATCGCAATACGGTTTTGTACATCTGGTACTAATTTTTTGTAGTACGTACGCGCTTCTAAAGTTTCTTCATCACGTTCCAAGCCAAGTACAGACACTTTGGCACTTGGAATCAAGTTTAAGAAACCATCTAACATGCCAATACCTGCACGTAAAATAGGCACAACCGTAATTTTTTTACCCGCAATACGGTCTACAGTGACTGCACCATTCCAACCCGCAATTTCGTGCTCGACCATAGGCAAATCTTTGGTCGCTTCATAAGTCAGCAACATGGTGACTTCTTGTGCCAATTCACGGAAGTTTTTGGTGCTGATATCAGCACGACGTAATAGCCCTAATTTATGACGAATAAGCGGATGTCGGATTTCATGAATAGCCACGGGAGAACACCTAAAAGGAAAGAAAAGCAAATATCATTTTATTATATGCTGTTTTTATTGTGTATATAAACCAAAAAGCCCTCAATTTATGAAGGCTTTTTGACTGAAAGTTAAACTTCTTTCAAATTATTGCTGTGACAGCATGAA
Organism: Acinetobacter sp. YH01007; assembly: GCF_013420425.1. Taxonomy (NCBI): domain Bacteria; kingdom Pseudomonadati; phylum Pseudomonadota; class Gammaproteobacteria; order Moraxellales; family Moraxellaceae; genus Acinetobacter; species Acinetobacter sp. YH01007. The sequence goes on from NZ_VOYC01000005.1 coordinate 104,307, forward strand.
ATGGATTGGTGACAAAATTTCAGCTTCAAGTGCAATTTTGATAATTGGGTCTGGATAAACACCAATCACCAATACCGCTAAAGCTGCAGCCAATACCATAATACCGCCCACTTTTTGACCCCAATGATCAACAGCGTCCATTTTTGGTTCGTCTGGCGGTGTCATATACATCACCACCATAACGCGCAAGTAGTAGTACAAACCAATACCTGAACCCACGATGATCATCGCAGCTAAGAACCAGTGCTGAGTTGTTACCGCAGCCATCACCACCAAGAACTTACCAATGAAGCCTGCAGTTAATGGAATACCTGCGAGAGAAAGCATCATCACGGTCAATACAGCAGTCAATACTGGGCGACGCCAGAACAAACCACGGTAGTCAGCCAAACTTTCAGCTTCTGCTACGTTGTTGTATGGGCTAGACATTAATGCCACCGCACCGAACGCACCAATGGTCGTCAAGACATAGGTAATCACATAAACGCTGACATTACCCAAGCTTGCATAAGTCATGCTGATTAAACCAATCAACAAATAACCAAAGTGTGCAATTGATGAGTAACCCAAAATACGTTTCAAGTTCACTTGACGTACAGCAAGGAAGTTACCCACCAAAATTGAAAGCACGGCAATAATGGTCATGATGGTCACAATCGAGTCAATCAGGATTGCACCTGAACCCAAAATGTAACGCACGAACAAACCAATGGTTGCTACTTTCGCTGCAGTCGCAAGGAAGGTTGCGATTGGTGCAGGCGCACCGTCATAAACGTCTGGTGTCCATTTGTGGAATGGTGCCAAAGACAGTTTAAATGCCACAGCAAAGACAATTAAGCCTAGACCTAAAATCACCAATGGCTGTTGGATATTTTGCATTAATGCTTGAACAGAGTCATAGAACGACAATGAACCTGTGTACGCATAAATGTACGCCATACCCATAAGCAACATTGCTGATGCAGTTGCAGACAATACTAAGTACTTCACGCCCGCTTCTAAAGATTTAGAACGCTGGTGGGTATATGCCAATAAGCCATAAACAGGAATTGACATTAACTCAAGGCTAATGAAGAACGATGCATAGTGCGAACTTGACACCATCAACATAGCACCCGCTACAGAACATAACATCAAGATGTAAAGTTCTTCGCGGTTGTCTTTATAGGTCTCAATATAAGCATGAGACAAAGTAGAACATGCCAATGCTGCGATCAGAATCACCAGTTGATATAACAAGGTGAACGGATCAATCATAAACATGCCCATCACGCTGGCAGGAGCAAAGTTCCCACCAAACATCATGAGTAAAAGGTAAGCCGCAGCGAGGTTCAAGCCCACCACTGATGCTGTAGCAATTAAGTTATGGTTACGCTTAATTGCAGTAAGGATCATCACGACAATCGCAGTTAAAGCCACGATCATCACAGGAGCTAAAGGCATAAGCTCAGAAAATGACATTGTGAAGTTCATGGCTTATTGGATCTCCACATTTTCGAGTTGAGCTGTTACTTCTTGCGTAACTTCAACTACTTCTTGAACTGGGATGTAGCTATTTGCTAACCACGCCATACTTGAATTTGAAATATCAAGGAAGGTTTGTGGATACAGACCAAGCCATACTAGACCCAGCGCACAAATTGAAAGAATCACAACTTCACGTGCATTTAAATCTTTTAACGGATTTGCATAGTGCTGTTTTTGCTCTTCATTTGGTACACCAAACAAAGCTTTGTGAATCAGGATTAAACCGTAAACACCTGCAAAAACTAAGCTGATTGCCGCAATAATTGTGAAGGCTGGGAACTGTTCAAATGAACCCATTAAAATCAGGAATTCACCAATAAAGTTACCTAAACCAGGAATACCGACTAACGCAGCCACAAAGAACATGAGGAAGAATGAAAGGTATTGGAATTGACCACGAATACCGCCCATTAAACGCATGTCACGTGTATGTACGCGCTCGTAAATTTGACCACACATAATGAACAATGCAGCAGATGACAAGCCATGTGCCAACATCATGATCATTAAGCCTTGGTAAGTCAGGATATTACCTGCATAAATTGCAAGTAATACGAAGCCCATGTGCGAAATTGAGGTATAGGCAAGTAAACGCTTCATATCGGTTTGCTGGAAAGCACACCACGCGCCGTAGAACACACCAATTAAACCCAAAATAATGGCGATGTCTGCAAACTGAGCAGAAGCCGCTGGGAAGAATGGAATCACGAAACGTAATAAACCGTATGCCGCAGTTTTAATCAAAATACCTGCAAGGTCGACAGAACCCGCTGTAGGCGCTTGTGCGTGTGCATCTGGTAACCAACCGTGTAATGGGAAAACTGGAAGTTTTACCGCAAAACCGATGAATAAACAGATCATGAAGGCATAAGCGACTGCTGGTAATTGTGCGTCAAGTGTATTCGCTACAGCCAATAAATAGTTGTAGTTGAATGAAATTGTACCTGACATCATGTATCCGTAGATCACTAGACCTAAGATACCAATCAACATGATTAAACCAGCAACTTGCGTGTAGATAAAGAATTTGGTTGCAGCGTAAACACGTGAACGACCGTTTGAACCTTTATGACCCCATAACGCAATCAGGAAGTAGATTGGTACAAGCATCATCTCCCAGAAGAAGAAGAACAGGAACAAGTCAATCGCAAGGAATACACCAATTACCCCTCCCAAAGACCATAAAAGGTTAAGATGGAAGAAACCAACGTTCTTTTGAATTTCACCAAATGAACAGCCTACCGCTAAAATACCCAGTAATGCTGTTAAGCCCACCATGAGTAAAGATAAGCCATCCACCGCTAAGTGAATGTTGATGCCTAGGGTTTGAATCCAAGGCAACATAAATTCAGCCGACCAAGTTGGAACTTGAGCGCCTAATTCATAGTTATAGCTAGCTCCTTGCCACAATGCGACAGTTAAGCCCAAAGTAACGAGCATACCCACTAAAGCAATGTAACGCGGTAATTTATCGTCGAGTTTATCGACCAACCAGCAAATAAAACCTGCAATGAACGGAACAAGGATCAGCGCGGGTAGAATTAAATTGTTTGGAGTATCCATCTTATTTCCCCACGACCTGAATCACGATCAAGATCATTAGTAAGACCACCACACCAAGTGCCATACTTGATGCGTACTCACGCAATGAACCTGTTTGACGTGAACTTGTGAAGCTATGACCACCTTTCACCAGTGCAGGCAGTACCAACCACATACCATCAACTGGATCACGACCTAATAGTTTGGCAATCAGCAAGAATGGTTTTACAAATACGATGTCATACAACGCATCGAAACCAAGTGCATTACGGCAAATGTTGGCAAGGCCTGCGCCCAATGAAGTTTGCGCAAAACCTTTTACAGCATTGTAAGCAAAGGCAAATAACACCACACCTACTGCTAAACCAGCCAAAGCCACACCAATTGCAACATACTCTGCACCATGTGCGCCTGCTTCTAATGCTTCAGGAATCACAAATGCTGGGATTTTTGCAGCATCAAGAATGCTCATCACTGGTGCTTTTAATACAATCGCTAAACCAGTTGAAAGTACTGCAAGCACTGCCAATGGGAACCAGTAAGTTGCGCCTTTGATCTCGTGATACGGTGTGTTTTCTTTACCAAAGAATACAACCCAAATTAAGCGGAATGTATAAATTGACGTTAAGAATGCACCTGCTACACCCACCCAATATAAGGTGTTATATAGCGGAATACCTGCGATATGACTTTGCGTCCAAACTGCTGCCAAAATAGCGTCTTTTGAGAAGAAACCAATGGTCAAGAATGGAATCGCTGCCAATGCACCGCCACCAATTGCGAAACATGCAAATAGGAATTTGTTCTTGTAGAACAAGCCACCCATTTTGAAAATGTTTTGTTCGTGATGGTAAGCCAAAATCACCGCACCAGAAGACAAGAATAATAATGCCTTGAAGAATGCGTGAGTTAACATGTGGAATAGACCCGCTTGGTATGCTTCTGCACCAACTGCCATAAACATATAACCCAGCTGACTCATAGTTGAGTAAGCCAAAATACGTTTGATGTCGGTTTGAACCAATGCTGCAAAACCAGCAACTAGCAAGGTCACAGCACCTGTAATTGAAATGAATAACATCACTTCAGGTGCAAGTTCAAATACGCTGAACATACGGCAGCATAAGTAAACACCCGCAGTTACCATGGTTGCAGCGTGGATTAATGCAGATACAGGTGTAGGACCTGCCATCGCATCGGCTAACCAAGTTTGCAACGGAATTTGTGCAGATTTACCCGCAGCACCCAAGAACAACATTAACGCTGTCCAAATGGTGATCGACGAGCTTTGAGTCATTACATTGGCTGCATTTTCTACGATGTATTGTGTGTTCAACGTACCAAATTGTTGATACAACAAGAACAACGCGATCAGTAGGAAAACGTCACCCACACGTGTTACGGTAAATGCTTTGATTGCTGCAAAACCGTTTGCAGGGTTTTGGTAGTAATAACCAATCAGCAAGTAAGAGCACAAACCTACACCTTCCCAACCTAGGAACAATAACGCCAAGTTATCGCCAAGTACCAACAACAACATGCTCGCAACGAACAAGTTGAAGTAAGAGAAGAAACGTGCAAAGTCTTCTTCACCACGCATATACCATGATGCAAAGATGTGAATTAAGAAACCCACGCCTGTAATCATGCCCAGCATGAGCAAAGATAAACCGTCTAAGTGCAAGCTAAACGCAGGTGCAAAACCACCCACATTGAACCAAGTCCATAAATGTTGAGTCGTTGCAACCGAACCGTTGTTCACAAAGTCCATGCCTGCAATTAGCGCAAATAATGCAGACAGACCCACTGAACCTACGCCAATAATCGCAGCAACTTTTTCAGGTAAGTTGTTACGCCCTGCCGCTAAAAGGATAAAACCAATGAGCGGAAACAATACTGTTAGATATAAATAACTCATCCGCGCATCTCACTAGCAGCATCCACATCCAAATGATGGAAGCGATGATAGAACTGAAGGACGATCGCAAGACCGATACACGCCTCTGCCGCAGCAAGTGTCAAGATCAAGATAAACATGATCTGACCATCTGGTTGTACCCATGCACTACCAGCCAAGACAAACGCCAATGCCGCAGCGTTCATCATGATTTCAAGGCCCATTAAAATAAATAGTAGGTTGCGTCGCACCATCACACCGTAAAAACCCAGTGCAAAAAGAATAGATGCAACGATCAAACCATGCTCTAAAGGGATGTTGCCCATTATTCTTTTTCCTCTTCTGCACTTGGTTCACGTTTACCGATGTGGAAGCCTGCAACCAAAGCTGCAAGTAATAACATTGCGGCAACTTCAACCAACAATAAGTACTGAGTAAAGAGTGCTTGACCCACTGCTTTTGGACCCACCATTTCGGTGCCCATAAGCGCGCTTGGTGCAGTGTAGTCTGAGCTTAATGACCACACTAAAACCAAACCAATTAGGAAGCTCATCAAAGCTGGGTATGCCCAAGTTGATGAAGTCAACCATTTACGCTCTTGCTCAACAGTTTGCTGACCAAGGTTGAGCATCATCACCACGAATACGAACAAGACCATGATCGCACCCGCATAAACAATGATTTCTAAGGCACCAGCAAATGGTGCACCCACGATCATGAACATGCCTGCAACCGCAAGTAATGACACGATCAAGCTTAATAAAGCATGTACTGGGTTCGCGTTAGTCACTACACGAACCGTAGAAACAATGGCCACGAGTGCCATCAAGTAAAACGGCCACATCATGGTAATAGACTCCGTACATCAATAGGTGCGCTTTCACGTTGCGCTTGACCTTTGTCTTTACCTGTAACAGCCATACCCGTTACACGGTAGAAGTTGTAGTCAGGATATTTACCAGGACCTGAAATGAGTAAGTGTTCTTTCTCATACACCAAGTCTTGACGCACATATTCACCTAACTCAAAGTCAGGTGTTAACTGAATTGCAGTCGTTGGACATGCTTCTTCACACATACCGCAGAAAATACAGCGTGAGAAGTTGATACGGAAAAACTCTGGGTACCAACGACCATCTTCCTGTTCTGCTTTTTGCAGTGAAATACAACCAACTGGACAGGCAACTGCACAGAGGTTACATGCTACACAACGCTCTTCGCCATCTGGATCGCGTGTTAACACAATACGACCACGGAAGCGTGGAGGTACAATTTCTTCGGCTGGCACTTCCGGATACAAAATGGTGTCACGTTTACGTGTCACGTGTGAGAAAACCATCCACAGTGAACGTACAATTGACCCAAACCCAGCTAGAAACTTAAACATATTGTTCTCCCTGCTGTCTTAGGCCGAATGATTCATAAGAATCACAGCACCAGTTACCAAAAGGTTAACAAGCGCCAATGGCAAGCAAATTTTCCAACCAAAGTTCATCACTTGGTCATAACGTGGACGCATTAAAGAACCACGAGCCAAGACAAACATCATCACAAAGAATGCTGTTTTGATAATGAACCAGAAAGCTGCTGGAATGAATGGAATTTCAAGGTTAAACGGCGCTAGCCATCCACCGAAGAATAGAGTCACGATAAGCGCAGAGATCAGTACCACGTTGACATATTCTGCAACGAAGAACATCCCCCACTTCATACCGCCATATTCGACGTGATAACCTTCAGCCAATTCTTGTTCTGCTTCTGGTTGGTCAAATGGGTGACGGTGAGTTACCGCAACGCCTGCAACCACGAAAATCAAGAAACCTAAGAATTGTGGAATCACAAACCAAACATCACGTTGCGCTTCAACAATTTCACGCATGTTGAATGAGCCTGCAATAGCAACCACACCCATGAGTGAAATACCCAAGAACACTTCATAAGAAATGGTTTGAGCGGCTGAACGTAAACCACCAAGCAATGCGTATTTGTTGTTTGATGACCAACCACCAAATAACACCGCATACACTGCGATACCTGCCATTGCCATAAAGAACAACAGGCCAATGCTCATGTCTGCCACACCTAAATAAGGTGATACAGGAATAACCATGAACGACAGTACCGCAGTTGCCATTGCAACTGCTGGTGCCATACGGAACGTAAGTTTGTCGGCAAATTTTGGTGTCCAGTCTTCTTTGAACATGATTTTCAGCATGTCGGCAACAATCTGGAACATACCGCCTGGACCTACACGGTTCGGACCATAACGGTCTTGCCATAAGCCCAGTAAACGACGCTCAATAAAAGACATGAGTGCAGCAATCAATACCACAACCAGTAAGATGACAATCGCTTGAATGACTGAATAGGCAATTGGCCAGTTCTCAGCCCACAGCGGCGTCTGACGGATTAATTCTTGTTGCATGAATTACACTCCTACCGCGACTGAAACAGGCTCTGCAAGAGATACCGTTGGTGCAAGACCAATTGGGTAGCCAATATAACCTGTAGGTAAATATTCAATCACTTGTACTGGCAACACGATAGATGTTTCGCCTGCTTGTACAGTAATTGTTTGACCATCTTGTAGATTCAAACGCTGCGCATCCTGCGTACCTACAGCAAATACTGCTTCAGGAATACGTGATTCCATTGCAGGAGTTTTCACCGTAAATTCCCCCGATGCAAAAATGTGATGCATTGGAATTAAACGGAAGCTGTCTGGATTTGCAAGTACTGGTGCAGGTGCAACATAGCTACGTGCAGGACGTTTCGCCAAACGGTCGAATAAACGAATACCTGCGTCACCACCTTTTAAGTGACCACCCACGTTGTCTTGGAATTTGTTCCAAGCTTGTGGCGAGTTCCAACCTGCAGACCAAGCAAATGGTACAAGTGCCGCTGGCGTTTGATTACCCACATAACCTTCCATAGAGAATGTTAATGCTGAATCTACATCGACAGGTTGTTTTGGTTCGTGAATGGATAACGGTGCACGCATAGCGGTACGACCTGAGTAACGACGTGGTTCACGCGCAACTTTTAAGCCATGTACACGGAAACCTGCATCTGGTGCAACATCTTGAATTGCTTCAAGTGCTGGAACATTCTTCACTACAGATTCAATCACGTCATCTAAAACAGTCCAAGCAATTGCTTTGCCTTTTAAGCCTGTTTCAAGTGCGTGTAACCAGCGCCAAGATTCTTTAATCGCCAATTCAGGTTTGTAGTAGCTTGGGTCATAAACTTGGAAGAAGCGTTGTGCACGACCTTCCTGACTCACCACCGTACCATCACCTTCCGCGAAGCTTGCTGCAGAAAGTACGATATTGGCTTTTTGCACAGTTGCGGTTTCAGCATGATCTAGCACGATGACATCTTGTGCTTTCGCTAAAGCTGCATCGACTTGTACTGCAGGTAAACGACGATATAAGTCATTTTCAACCACAATCACAGCATCATAATCTTGTGCAAATGCTTGCTCTAAGCTTTGCCCACCAAATATAGCCAAGCCCATTGAGTTCACTTCTGGCACAGTTAAGCTTAAACCTGCGTTTTCACCCAAGTTTTGTGCCACTTGTGCAGCCGCTTCCATAATGGCAGCGTCTAGTAAGCTTGTACCTGAAATCACCAATGGTTTTTTCGCAGCTTTTAACGTGTCAGCAATGGTTTGTGCAAATGCTTTCGCATCGTCATCTAAACCTGTGATCACGTCACCTGCAACCGCAGCAGCAATGGCAAAACCTAAACGTGCGATATCATTTGGAGAAGCAACCACTTCACCTGTTGCGACATCAGCTAAACGAGTTTGCGTTGCAGCCAAAATGTAAATTGGTGATTTTGCATCTTGCGCAATACGTTGCACAGGTTCAGCCAACCAATCTGGCGTACGACGCTCTGCCGCCATTTCTTTGGCTTTGTTTTTCGCCGCTTGACGAACAGACAACGCCATACGTGGTGCAGTTTGGGTTAAATCTTCACCCAAAATTAACACAGCATCGTAGTCTTCAATTTCACGCATACCCGGGTTGTAAATCCCTTCGGTTTGCATGATTGAAGCTGCAAGTTCAACCAAGTTTTGCTCTTTTTGCGATAAACCTGTTGAGTAGTTGTCTTGGCCAACCAACTCACGCAAAGCAAAGTTTGATTCAAGCGATGCACGCGGTGAACCAATACCCAAAACTTTTTTGCCTTGAACTTTGGCAATAATCGTATCAAGTGCAGCATCTACAGAAACGGTTTCTACGCTCGCACCGTTACGGAACTGAGGCTGACGTGGACGATCTTCACGGTTCACATAACCTGTACCGAATCGACCTTTATCGCATAGGAAGTATTGGTTGACTTCACCGTTAAAGCGGTTTTCTACACGACGCAATTCGCCATAACGCTCACCCGGAGAGATGTTACAACCTGAAGAACAGCCTTGGCATACGCTAGGCGCATACTGCATGTCCCACTTACGGTTATAACGCGCAGAGTGAGTTTTGTCGGTGAATACACCTGTTGGACAGACTTCAGTCAAGTTACCTGAGAATTCAGATTCCAAAGTACCCGATTCAGGACGACCAAAGTAAACACGTGATGCGTTGGCATAGACACCAAAGTCTGTACCGCCTGCATAGTCTTTGTAGTAACGCACGCAACGATAACACGCGATACAACGGTTCATTTCATGCGCGATGAACGAACCAAGCTCTTGGTTATAGTGAGTACGTTTAGTAAAGCGGTAACGACGACGATCGTGCTGTGTCATTACAGTCATATCTTGTAAATGACAGTGACCACCTTCTTCACAGACTGGACAGTCGTGTGGGTGGTTGGTCATCAAGAACTCTACAATTGAAGCACGGAACTCAGTTGCTTCCTTGTCTTCAATCGAGATATAGGTATTGTCAGCAGCAGGTGTCATACATGACATCACCAAGCGACCACGAGTATCTTCAGGGTTCGCATATTGGGTCACGGCACATTGACGGCAAGAACCGACAGAACCTAAGGATGGATGCCAACAAAAGTACGGAATGTCGATCCCAAGGCTCAAACATGCTTGCAGCAAGTTTTCCGAGCCATTGACTTCGTACGATTTTCCATCGACATGAATTGTAGCCATAGTCGAATTCCTTAAGCTTGTTCTACGTTGCTAGCTTGAGCAGCAGGACGGCTATTTGCCACTTTTGCTTCAAACTCGCCACGGAAATATTTGAGTGCGCCCATTAATGGCTCCATCGCACCTGGTGCGTGAGCACAGAAGGTCTTACCAATCCACAATTTTTTGGTGAGTTCTTGAAGATGTTGAATGTCTTCTTCTTTCCCTTCGCCATTTTCAATTGCTTTGAGTGCTTTTACAGCCCACGGTAAACCATCACGACATGGGGTACAGAAACCACATGATTCGCGCGCAAAGAATTCTTCTAAGTTACGGGTTGCAGAAACCATACATTGGGTTTCATCGACCACCATAAGCAAACACGTGCCTAAACGTGAACCTGCCTTCATGATGCTTTCTGCATCCATAGGCAAGTCAATGTGTTCTGCTGCCAAGAAGTCGGTAGATGCACCACCCGGTAACCATGCTTTTAGCTTCAAGCCATCACGCATGCCACCCGCATAGTCTTCAATTACTTCACGTGCAGTCGTACCAAATGGAAGCTCCCATAGACCTGGGAATTTCACCTTACCAGAAGCACCGTAAATTTTTGTGCCAGGGTCTTTCGATTTACCTGCAGATAAACCGATATACCACTCTGCACCACGCAACATGATTGCAGGTAAGTTGTTATAGGTTTCTACGTTGTTGACAATCGTTGGACGACCCCATGCCCCTGCAACTTGCGGGAATGGTGGTTTAGTACGTGGGTTAGCACGGCGACCTTCAAGCGAGTTAATCAATGCGGTTTCTTCACCACAGATATAACGACCTGCGCCTGTATGCACGTATAGCTCAAAGCCCCAGTTGGTACCTAAAATGTTTTCGCCCAAATAACCTTTGGCACGAATTTGCTCAATCGCTTCATTTAAGTACTGTGCAGCTTCGATGTATTCGCCACGAATAAAGATATAGCCGTGGGTAGCTTCAAGCGTGTACGCAGCAATCAGCATACCTTCAATCAGTTGGTGTGGAAGTTTTTCCATCAACAAACGGTCTTTGAAAGTACCCGGTTCCATCTCATCGGCATTACAAATCAGGTAACGTGGACCTGAATTGTCGTTTGGCGCCATCAGTGACCATTTGATCCCTGCTGGGAAGCCTGCACCACCACGACCTTTTACTGTCGCAGCTTTAATGACTTCAAGCACATCTTTAGGCGGCATAGAAATCGCTTTCTTAAAGCCTGCATAACCTTCTAATGCTTCGTAATCATCTGCATTACGCACGTGCTCTTGCTTGCTTAAACGCCAAGTTAATGGATGCGTTTCTGGGTTACCGTCACCATAAATTGGTCTTGGTTCGGTATTCATACATACTTCTCCAATAACTGTTGCACCGATGTCACCTCAACTAAACCGTGAGTATCTTCATCAATCATCAAGGTTGGACCCTTATCGCAATTTCCTAAACAGCAAATTGGCAATAACGTGAAACGACCATCTGCAGTCGTTTGACCAAACTGAATGCCTAATTCACGCTGGAATGCTTCTGCCAGTGTTTCTGCACCCATCAAAAAGCATGCAATCGAGTCACACAATAAAATCACGTGACGACCTACAGGCTGGCGATAAATACGGTTATAGAATGTTGCGACACCTTCTAAATCAGCAACGCTGATGGTTAGAAGCTGTGCAATCGCATTGAGCTGCGCATCATCTACCCAGCCATTACGGCGCTGTACACACTTCAAGGCATCTAAAGATGCTGCACGTGGGTACGGATAATGACCAATGTGATGTTCAATTTCATGGATTTCTTCCGCAGTCAAAATCCCTTCAACATTCACACGTGGCTTTTTATCAGTCAAAATCATCATAATGCGTTTACCCCTTAGCGATCCACGTCTGCCATTACGACGTCAATGGTCGCTAAATAAATGATTAAGTCAGATACCAGACTGCCGTTAATCACAGAAGGCATTTGCTGTAAATGCGTGAAAGTTGGTGTACGAATACGGGTACGGTAACTCATCGTTGACTTATCTGAAGTCAAGTAGTAATTCGATGCACCTTTCACCACTTCTGCCATTACAGATGCTTCACCAGCAGGCATTACAGGACCCCAAGACACGCTTAAGAAGTGCGTAATCAGGGTTTCAATATCTTGTAATGTCTTGTCTTTTGGTGGTGGAACAGCCAATGGATGGTCTGCTTTATATGGACCAGATGGCATGTTATCTAGACATTGTTTGATGATTTTCAATGACTCTTCGATTTCACGGAAGTGAACCAGTACACGAGCGTAAGCATCGCCTTCGTACTCTACAGGTACTTCGAAGTCATAGTTTTCATAACCACTGTATGGACGGTATTTACGCACGTCAAAGTCGATACCTGTTGCACGTAAACCAGTACCTGTCACACCCCAAGCCAAGGCAGATTTCGCATCATACTGCGCTACACCTTGCGTACGACCCATGAATACCGAGTTGCGTAATGCCGCAGTGTAGTATTCGTTCATACGTTTTGGCATCCACTCTAAGATTTCACGAATCAGGTGTTGCCAGTTGTTTGGTAAGTCGTGTGCGGTACCACCGATACGGAACCATGCTGGATGCATACGGTAACCCGTAATAGCTTCAATCGCATCGTAGATTTTTTGACGGTCTGCGAACATATAGAATACAGGGGTCATACCGCCCGCATCCTGAATTGCAGTACCAATGAACAATAAGTGGTTATTGATACGGAACAATTCCGACATCATGACACGGATACATTGTGCGCGGTCTGGCACAGTAATGCCTGCCAGTTGTTCCACACCCATGACATACGGCATGTTTTGCGCACAACCACCCAAGTAGTCCACACGGTCTGTATAAGGAATGAATGAATGCCAAGTTTGACGCTCAGCCATCTTTTCCACACCACGGTGGTGATAGCCGATATCTGGCACACAGTCTTTCACTTCTTCACCATCCAACTGCAAAATTACACGGAACGCACCGTGCGCAGATGGGTGGTTAGGACCCAAGTTCAGGAACATGAAGTCTTCGTCTTTATTACCGCGCTTTAAGCCCCAATCTTCAGGCACAAAGCGAAGGTGTTCTTGCTCGAAGTCTTGTTTGGCTTGGTTCTGCATATACGGTGTATATTCCGTTGCACGTGCAGAATACTCTTTGCGTAACGGATGACCTTCCCAATATGTTGGCAACAAGATACGACGAAGCATTGGATGCCCTTCGAAGTTGATACCAAACATATCGTAAGCTTCACGCTCGTACCAGTTGGCATTTGGCCAAATGTTGGTTGCTGTTGGAATATTGAGATCACTCTCATTCAACGCAACTTTAATACGAATGTCCGTGTTACGCTCTAGCGATAACAAGTGATAGAACACAGTAAAGTCAGACGCAGGTAGACCATCGCGGTGAGTACGCAAACGCTCATCTACCGCAGACAAGTCGAACAACATCACGTATGGACGTGACACTGTACGCAAGAACATTAAAACTTCTTGTACACGTGCGCGCTCAACCCAGACTGTTGGAAAATCTTCAAAAGTCGTTTGCACATAGAAGTTCTCACCAAATTTGGTTTTGAGCTCTTCTACAATTGCAAATGCTGGGCGTGAATCAACTGCTGTTGATTCTGGCATAGCAATGTCAGTTTCAGCCATTGGCTTGGCTTCCTATTTAATACAAATTCAGTCAACCTAAACGACAACTACACCCGTCGGGTGCATCAATATTTGTACGTTTAAATTATTTAATTTCATCCATAGAGCGTAAGTTTTTCACCGCAATACGCTGCGCATTCTTACGGTCACGTTCTGGCATCATCTTCGGCTTATATACTGGCTTAAGATCATCACCAATCACCGCAGACAACGGACGACGCTCTAATTGAATTTGGTCTTGTAATAACATCAATGCTTGGATTAATGCTTCAGGACGTGGTGGGCAACCCGGAATGTACACATCCACAGGAATGATTTTATCCACACCTTGCACAACTGAATAAATGTCGTACATACCACCTGAGTTTGCACATGCGCCCATTGAGATTACCCACTTAGGCTCAAGCATTTGCTCGTACAAACGTTGAATTACAGGTGCCATTTTCACAAAACACGTACCTGCAACAATCATCAAGTCTGCCTGACGCGGTGAAGCACGAATAACTTCTGCACCAAAACGTGACAAGTCATGCACACCTGTTAAGGTAGTTGCATACTCTACGTAGCAGCACGATGTACCAAAGTTAAACGGCCAAACTGAGTTCTTACGTCCCCAGTTTACTGCTGTATGTGCCAAGTCCTCTAAACGAGTCATGAACACATTTTTATTCACTTCTTCTTCAAGCGGATCGGTTACGATCTGACGCTCTTGAAGTGGATATTGATCAGCATCGGGATTCGCACGGGTTAAGGTATATTTCATCCCGAGTTACTCCTTGTCAGATGAGGTAGTCGCAGATTTTTTTACACGACCAGAGGATTGAGCTGGAATTTGACCGGTAGGGTCCGTTACCAATTCTTCAATTGAGTTAAAGCGTGTGATTTCTGCAAGATCCATATTTGGCGAACCAATTTTAGGTTTAATCCCTGCTGCTTTACGCTTATCAGATGGAGCCCAGTTCAGCGCACCAGTTGATAATTCATAAATTAAGCCAACGAGTAAAACTAAAATAAATACAGCAGCCGTTGCAAAGCCCACCCAACCTACTTCACGAACAGAAGCTGCCCATGCGTATAGATAAAGTGCTTCTAAGTCGAAAACAACGAAGAAAATTGCAACCAAATAGAACTTTGCAGATAAGCGGATACGTGCTCCACCAGCACCTACAACACCCGACTCAAACTGCTCTTGCTTCGCACGCCCCCATGATTTACCCCCAAGGAGTAAAGGAACGGTCAGCATAAAGACGCATAAAAATGTAACGCCGATCACGAAGGCAATAATTGCCCATTCGTATGGAGTAATGGCACTCATGCGGGGATAACTCCTGGCAGGCCTATTTATTAACAAAGAATGTATGTATTGGCCTTCAAATACACCAAACACAAAATTAATCACGCCAATTGTACCTGATTTATGATTTCACTTGCTAGTTCATAAGTCTTAGTCTTTCGGATGATTTTTTATTCAAATACTTGATATTTTAGAATTCCACTACTCCGTAGGGCTCTTAATCGCTTTAACAAATAGATAAGTCAGTTGTGATTATTTTTTCCAAAACACCAATTGAGCGGTTCGTTGCAAAGTTTTTAAATTTATAGAGAGATCATCGCAATTTCAGGTTTCAGCTTAGTTTAAGCCGCACAAAATTTTGTGTAGTTTTTGCAACTTAGACCCTGAGTTTCTTTAATTTTTCACCCAGAGTGTGCTATTCCTAGTAAGCATTAAAAATTTGAATAATAAGGAGTAAACACATGAGCTTAGACTATACCCACAAACCAAATTACTTTATGTTTGCGCAATTATTTATTCGTCATTTGCAAAATTATTTTGAAAAACATCCTGACGCACAAAATGCAATTTTTGACCTGCGTGATATTTACGAGTTATTTCGCCAAGACAAAGCATCTGCCACCATTAATTTAGACGGCATTATGAATATTGCAGATGAATACCGCCTTGAAACCTTACAAGGCGATCAAAAATTAATTAGCCGTTATGCGATTGATCCACAAAATAATTCTTTGTTGGTAGATTTTAACCGCGAGGCTTTAGACAGCTTAAAACAAGGCAAAGCAATTTTACCACCTGATGCAACGCTACAAGAATAAAACCGTATAGAATCTGCATTAAAGTGTGTTGCTTAAAACAGCCAACACTTTCATAAAGCACAAAAAAGCGAGCATCTGCTCGCTTTTGAGTATTGAGAGCCACAAGCCCTCCATCTAGAATAATTTAGCTTTTACGTGACAATAAAAACTCGGAAATTTGTTGTAACTCTAAGACGGTATCAGTTTTAAAATATGCCAACGCAGCAAAGGCTTGATCGTGCAATTCTTGTGCATAAGCTTGTGCTTTTTCCAAGCCCATGAGTGCAGGATAGGTCGATTTTTCAACTTGTTCATCTTTCCCTGCAGTTTTACCTAGTACTTCAGTATCCGAAATAATATCTAAAATATCGTCTTGTACCTGAAAGGCTAAACCAATCGCCTGCGCATATTCACGCAATTGTGGAATCGCTTTATCTCGCCCATCAAACACGGTCACAGCTGCCATCATCACCGCTGCAGAAATTAACGCCCCTGTTTTATTACGGTGGATATTTTCCAAAGTCGCCTGATCCACCTGTTTACCTTCAGACTGCAAATCTAAAACCTGTCCACAGACCATTTTTGAAGAAGCAGTGGCTAAAATTTGCATCTGTTTGAGGACAATGCCTTGATCTACCGCAGCAGCCTGATCAAACAAACGACTGCCTAAAATTTCAAATGCCATCGACTGTAAAATGTCGCCTGCCAACAATGCTGTATCTTCACCATACGCGGCATGGCAAGTTGGTTGCCCACGACGCAATAAGTCATTGTCCATACACGGCAAGTCATCATGTGCCAACGAATAACAGTGGATCAGTTCAATTGCAACCGCAGCACGGCGTACCGCAGCAGAGTTTTGATTCGGTCTTAACGCTGCGGTGGCATAACACAAGGCAGGGCGAACACGTTTTCCACCCAACATGACGGCATGATGCACGGCAGACTTTAACGGTTCTGGCAATGCAAAAGCCTCTAGAGCGGTAAGCAAGTCTTGCTGAATACGTTGTTGGGCTGCGGTTAATGCATGCGCCTGTAAATCGTGAAGTGATGACACATTCGCCTCGAGTTGTTGGTTCATGTCTAATAAGCATAAGCTGCCTGTGTTGCAGCATTGTACCTGTAATTCAAAGTTTTTTAAGCCTTAACTGAACTGATATAACATTTCAGCCATAAATAAGCCCCTATCGAAATAGAGGCTGTATTTAGTTAACTAGAGTCTATGACACTTCGTCTATCCTATCCTTCACTGCGCCTTGCACTGCAAACAAAACTTATTCTAATGTTTCCGCAGGTACACGCACCCAACCTTCCATTAACACACGTGCACTACGGCTCATCACAGCTTTTTTGACTTGCCATTGTCCATTTTCCTGTACGGCTTGCGCACCCACACGAAGCGTACCTGATGGATGTCCAAAACGTACAGCTTCACGTTCACCCCCGCCCGCAGCCAAGTTGACCAATGTTCCCGGAATAGCTGCGGCTGTACCAATCGCGACTGCTGCTGTGCCCATCATGGCATGGTGTAATTTACCCATCGACAATGCACGTACCAATAAATCGGTGTCCTCAGCCTGAATTTGTTTACCACTTGAAGATACATAACTTTTTGGCGCAGAAACAAAGGCAATTTTTGGCGTATGCTGACGTTTTTCAGCTTCAGCAATTTCCTGAATCAGCCCCATTTGTTTAGCACCATAAGCGCGAATGGTTTCAAAACGTGCCAAAGCTTGTGCATCACCATTGATTGCATCTTGCAGTTCTGTGCCTGTATAACCAATTTCTTCTGCATTTAGGAAAATTGTTGGAATACCCGCATTAATAAAGGTCGCTTGGAATGTTCCAATATCTGGCACATGCAAAGTGTCCACCACATTTCCAGTTGGGAACATTGCCCCACCTTCTTCGCCATCATCGGCAGGGTCTAAGAATTCAATTTGTACTTCTGCGGCAGGAAAAGTCACGCCATCCAACTCAAAATCACCCGTTTCCTGCACCTGACCATGCGTCATTGGAACATGCGCAATAATGGTTTTTTCAATATTTTTCTGCCAAATACGTACGGTACAAATGCCATTTTCTGGAATTTTACTGGCATCAACCAAGCCATTGCTGATCGCAAATGCACCGACTGCAGCCGTTAAGTTACCGCAGTTGCCACTCCAATCTACAAATGGCTGATCAATCGAAACTTGCCCAAACAAATAATCGACATCGTGATCGGGTTGAGTGCTTTTGGCTAAAATTACGGTTTTACTGGTACTTGAGCTTGCACCGCCCATTCCATCAATTTGCTTGGCATAAGGGTCTGGACTGCCAATCACACGCAATAAAATTTGATCTCGAATTTTGCCTGGCAGCTGGGCTGCTGCAGGTAAATCATCAAGTTTAAAAAATACGCCTTTACTGGTACCGCCGCGCATATAAGTCGCTGGAATTTTAACTTGTGGTGCAAAACGCATGAATTTTATTCCCTTGTTTTTTGATTGTTATGGCCATATAAAAAGACCCTTTTGCATCATAACGGTTTTTATTCAAAAGGTATCGCGGTCTTGACTTAAGTATAAAAAAACAACATTTGGTAAATTTTACCCTAACCAGTCATCTTGATTTATATGGCAAAAATAAAATTAATATATTGATTCACTTATCTTTTATACAAATAAAAACCATAAAATATTTTAATATTTATCATAAATTTATTTCATTATTGCCTAGCTACTAGGCTAATGAAATTTGATCTATTACAATCTTGTCACTTTTTCCTTGTCGGGCTGAATACTTTGAACAACGAGTCTTCACAACTTCAGCGTGGCTTAAAGAACCGCCATATTCAATTGATTGCCATGGGTGGCGCAATTGGTACAGGCTTATTCTTAGGTTCCGCGCAGGTCATCCAATCTGCTGGCCCTTCTATTATTTTGGGTTACGCCATTGGTGGTCTTATTGCATTTTTAATTATGCGCCAATTGGGGGAAATGATTGTTCATGAGCCCGTTGCAGGATCATTCAGTCACTTTGCCTATAAATATGCAGGTAAATTCCCCGGCTTTTTAGCAGGTTGGAACTATTGGATTTTGTATATTTTGGTGGCAATGGCAGAACTCACCGCAGTTGCCAAATACATTAACTATTGGTGGCCGCATATTCCTGCTTGGACATCGGCACTGTTCTTTTTCATTGTGATTACCATTATTAACTTGGGCAATGTAAAGTTCTACGGTGAATCAGAGTTCTGGCTAGCAATCATTAAAGTCGCTGCTGTGGTTTCGATGATTGTGTTTGGTTTATATCTCTTACTTTCTGCAGATGCCAATTCAACCGCATCATTCAGCAACCTTTGGGCGCATGGGGGGTTCTTCCCGAATGGCTTTGAAGGTTTGTTCTTTATGCTGGCATTCCTCATGTTTGCCTTTGGCGGCATTGAGTTGATTGGTATGGCAGCCGCAGAAGCGCAAGATCCTGAAAAAACCATTCCTAAAGCCATTAACCAAGTGGTGTTCCGTATTCTAATTTTCTATATCGGTTCACTCACCATTCTATTGTCTTTAGTGCCTTGGAATCAGTTAGATTTAGGTGGTTTAGATAAAAGTCCATTCGTAATGATTTTTAGTCAAATGGGCATTGAATGGGCAGCGCACTTACTGAATTTCGTGATTTTGACTGCGGCACTTTCTGTGTATAACAGTGGGATGTATGCCAACAGCCGTATGCTGTTTGGTTTGGCCAAACAAGGTAACGCACCAAAAATTTTCCTAAAAGTGAATAAACAAGGTGTGCCAATTCCAGCAGTATTATTCTCTGCGGTATTAATTTTCGGCTGTGTATTGTTGAACTACTTTGTACCTGAAGAAGCTTTAAGCCACCTCATGTATATTGTTGTGGGTGCATTGGTTTTAAACTGGGCGATGATCAGTTTGACTCACCTTAAATTTACCAGCACACTGAAAAAATTAGCGATTCCAACCAAGTTCCCTGCTCTTTGGTCGCCATTTAGTAACTATCTGGTGTTGGCCTTCATTGCTGTGGTGCTTTACATTATGTGGACACAGGGCTTCAAAGAATCAGTCATTATGATTCCAGTCTGGATTGTTTTAATGTTTATTCTGTTTAAGGTGCTTAATTCCAAAAAACCTTAATTTGGACTGCATTTATATCGCCCCATTTAAAAAAGTTACTGCTTCGGCAGTAACTTTTTTTATAGCTCAATTTTGTCTTTCCGCATGTAAGTTCAACGCTCAATAGAGTGAAATTATAAAACCTTCAAATTTTAATCCTGCTGTAGGATTCTCGTTCAGAATATAAACCAATAAAACACTGCTGTTTTTATTGATATTTCAACCAATTTATACTCTCCCCAAGGTCATTTACATTCTAAATGATAAAAAGACTCTACTTGAGAAGAATTCTTAGTTATTATTTGAGCACAAAATTTGTCGTGTGAAATATCCATGAATGCGTTTGCTGCACAACCTGCCAATGTATTGACCATCCAAGAGCTGAGTAAAAAGTTTGGTTCACGTTTTGCCGTGCAAAATGCGACATGGTCTGCCATGAGTGGGCAGATTGTCTGTTTGTTGGGGCACTCAGGATGCGGTAAAACCACCATGCTGCGCTTAATTGCAGGTTTGGAAAATCCAAGCAGTGGTTCTATTCAACTCGAACAGCATATTTTATGGGATGCACAACAACAGATACCTGCAGAATCACGCAACATTGGTTTAGTTTTTCAAGATTACGCCCTTTTTCCACATTTAAGTGTGCTGGAAAATGTCATGTTTGGCTTAAAAAAATTCCCTAAATCGCAACGTACTGAAATTGCCAAACAAGCCTTAGAACACGTGTCGATGCTGCATCATCAAGACAGCTACCCCTACACGCTTTCAGGCGGTGAACAACAACGAGTAGCTTTGGCACGTGCATTAGCCCCTAAACCGCAAGTTTTACTTATGGATGAACCTTTTTCCAATTTGGATCATCGCCTGCGTGATCAAATTCGTCAAAGCACCATTCAAATTTTAAAACAAACGGCAACTACTACGGTCATTGTCACGCATGATCCTGAAGAAGCGCTGCAAATTGCTGATCAAATTATCTTAATGCATCAAGGGCAAATCATTCAAATTGGCTCGCCTAAGCAACTCTACCTACAACCTAAAACGTTATTTGCAGCGCGCTATTTTTCTGCGTTGAATGAAATTCCTGCACAAGTCAATAATCAAACAATCTCCACCATTTTTGGTCAAGTTGATCGTGGTCAGCAGGATTTAGCACAAGACTTATCTACGCAAAAACAAGTGCAATGCTGCTTCCGCCCTCATCAAGTTCGTGTCAGCAAAACCCCTAGTGAAGGTGCATTACCAGCAAGCGTGCTGTCTTCAAGCTTTATGGGACACGCGCAGCAACTACGTCTAAAACTACAAAATCATGCGCTCACACTTTTGGCTCAAGTTAATCATCTTCAAGATTTCCAGCATACCGAACAAGTCTATGTTTCTGTAGATTTAAACAGCTGTTTTTTCTTGGCATCTGATGAGCAATCATCAACCACACCAGATTCTGCTTTAGCTGCTATTCACATTTAAATTTTCGATTAGGAATACCGTATGAAACCAATGTCTAAATTATCGCTGGTTGTTACAGGTCTACTTGCGTTTGGTGCAAGTGTGGCGCAAGCAACTGAAGTTAACCTATACACCACACGTGAACCTGTTTTAATTCAAACGTTATTGACTGAATTCACGCAAAAAACAGGTGTAAAAGTAAATACTGTTTTTATTAAAGATGGTTTATTGGAACGTGTAAAAGCAGAAGGTCGTCGCTCACCTGCCGATGTCATGCTAACCGTAGATTTTGGTAATTTAGTGGACTTGGTAGAAGGTGGCTTAACCCAGCGAGTTAGCTCTAAAACATTAAATAGTGCGATTCCTGCTAACTTACGTGCAGCCAATGGACATTGGTATGCCTTGTCGATGCGTGCACGTGCAGTCTATGCCTCTAAAGACCGTACATCTTTAAAAGCCATCACTTATGAAGATTTGGCTAATCCAACATGGAAAAATAAAATCTGCATCCGTTCTGGCAACCATCCTTATAACACCGCTTTAATTGCTGCCTATATTGCGCATCACGGTGAAAAACAAGCTGAGACTTGGTTGCGTGGTGTGAAAGCCAATTTAGCTCGCCCTGCTAGTGGTGGTGACCGTGATGTAGCACGTGATATTTTAGGTAAAATTTGTGATATTGGCGTTGCTAACACCTATTATGTCGGCACGATGCGTACAGGTGATGCGGAACAACAACGTTGGGGCAATGCGATTAATGTCGTGTTACCACGCTTTAAAAATGGTGGAACGCACGTAAACGTATCGGGTGCAGTGGTTTCTAAACATGCACCAAACCGTAAAGAAGCTGTACAACTGCTCGAGTTTTTAGCTTCAGATCATGCGCAAGCCATCTACGCACAAAACGGCTTTGAATACCCTGTCAAACCTGGGGTAAAAATTGACCCGATTATTGCTAGCTTCGGTAAACTCAATATCGATTCGATTCGTTTAAGCGATATTGCACGTCACCGTAAAGCCGCAAACTTATTGGTCGATAAAGTCCAGTTTAACCGCTAAAATTTTCTGCTTTTGTCTTACAGTGCAGCACTTTGCACTGTAAGATGCTCAGCTGTTCCCTCCCCCTTATTTAGTACCTCTATTGCAATGCTTAAAAATAAATTTAATTTTTTATTTTCGCTCAGTGGGTTATTGACGCTACTCGCCTGTTTACCTGTGCTCGCTTTAATTTGGACTGCATTACAAGGTGATAGCGAAATTTGGGGGCATCTGCTGCGTTATGTAATTCCACACACGTTGGCAGAAACAGGGATTTTATTATTGGGTGTGGGGATTCTCACCATCCTGATTGGTACAGGCAGCGCATGGATTGTAACAGCATATCAATTCCGAGGTCGTGCATTTTTAGATTGGGCCTTACTGCTGCCTTTAGCCGTACCAACTTATATTATTGCGTATAGTTATATCGACATTTTGCACCCCATTGGCCCTGTGCAAAGTATCCTGCGGGATGGGTTTAATTTAGAATTACAACAGTTTTGGTTTCCTAATATTCGTACCGTGTGGGGCGGCATCTTCTTGCTTAGCTTTGTGCTGTATCCGTATGTGTATTTAAGCACCCGTGCAATGTTTCTGATGCAATCGGCCAGTTTAATTGAGGTTGCACGTACATTAGGATTAAAACCCGATCAAGTGTTTTTACGTGTTGCAATTCCATTGGCACGTCCTGCAATTGCTGTGGGTACTAGTCTGGTTTTAATGGAAACCATTAATGATATTGGTGCAACAGAATTTTTAGGCATTAAAACCTTAACTTTGTCGATTTATTCAACCTGGACCAATCAGTCCGATTTAGCCAGTGCTGCACAAATTGCCATTTTCATGTTGATGATTATTACCTTATTGGTGTTAGTAGAGCGTTTAGGACGACGTAAACAGCGCTATATGAACTCGGCTCAACGCAGCCGTTTAATGCCTGCACAATCGGTCAAAGGGCTTAAAGCGCTTGTGTTACTAGGTTTGGGCTTAATTCCTGTTTGTATTGGCTTTTTAATTCCCACCAGTCACTTACTTGTAGAATCCTATAAACGCATTCAATATGCAGGCTTTTCAGATTTCCTATTACAAGCCTCAATCAACACACTAATCCTTGCCAGTCTTGCAACTGTGGTAACTATTTTGATTGGTTTCTTTATTGTCAGTGCGGCACGTTTTAGCAAACACCACTGGTTTAGCCGTATTGCCAGTTTAGGTTATGCCATTCCAGGAACTGTTTTAGCCATTGGTCTCATGTTGGCTTTGGGAAAAATTGATCATGCCATTGCAGATTTTTTAGAATTTAAGTTAGGGATACACACAGGTTTATTATTTCTCGGTACTAGTTTTACCCTTATTTATGCTTATGCTGTGCGTTTTTTAGCTATTTCGGTGGGCGGCATTGAGTCAGGCTATAACCGTATTCATGGTGTTTTTGATGATGCTGCACGCAATTTAGGGCAAAACAACTTTGCACTGTTGTGGCGTGTACACCTGCCATTATTACGCCCTGCTATTATTTCTGCAGCTTTATTAATTTTTGTAGATTGCATGAAAGAGCTACCTGCCACTTTGTTGCTCCGTCCCTTAAATATGGAAACACTCGCTACTCAGCTATATGCAGAAGCGTCTAGGGGCACTTATGAAGATGGCGCAGTAGCAGCTTTACTAATTGTATTGGTTGGGCTGATTCCTGTCATTCTTTTGGCAAAGCTTGGAAAAACCACACGTTAATGCACCCCATTTTGTTGCAAAATATGCCTTGCAACAAAATGAGTTTCAATAAAAAGTATTTTTTTTAACCAATTAAAAGCATTTAAACAATAGATTGATTTTTAAAATTTATTCTTTAATTTCAACCACTAACAAGCCAAAAACCCACACCAATTAGAACAAATACTCTATTCAGCGTGTTTTTTATACTGATTAGTTTTTTCTAGAGCATTTACTCTTATTTTAATTGTGATATTTTTGTCACATGGAGTAACAAATGGTCTCGGTTTGCACAAGTCGAAATCATCCTAAATGAAAGCTTAAAGCATCAACAAAAACTGTCATAAAAGACTTTATAGCCCAAGGGAAATGTATAATGAAATTAAAAGCACTTAGCACAGCAATGATTTTAGCAACTGTACCAATGACAGGTGCTTTTGCTGCAGCTCTAGATCGTTCTGGTCAATCTATGGCTGCGTTCTTACAACCGGGTAACTATTTTGAAGCAGGTATTTCTGTATTAGATCCGAGTGTTTCTGGTAATGTAAAAAGTGGCTATGTACCAGCAGGTGCACCTGCTGCTCTAGCTCCAGTATTTGGCTTAGAAAATACAAATGTTGGTGAAATGGCTGGTGACTACTATTTTCCTCATGCAGCTCTAAAACTTCAATTAACCGATAATTTTTCTTTCGGTTTAATTTACGATCAACCATTCGGTGCTAAAGCTGAATTTTCCGCTAATACCAAAACAACTCCACCAGCTGCGGTACTAGGTTCAATCAGTCCCGCTTTGGGTGCCTTTGGTGGTCAAGGAGCTTTTCACGATGGAACAGAAGGTTCTAAAGTTGAAGTTGATACTCAAAACCTCGCAATGGTTTTCGGTTTCCAACCAACTGAAAACTGGAATATCTATGGTGGTCCAGTGTATCAAACTGTAAAAGGTGACGTACAACTTCGTGGTTTAGCTTATGGTGGTTCAGCTACATTTGGTTCGTATAATGCTAATATGAAAGAAGATTCAGCAATTGGTTGGCTAGCTGGCTTTGCATATCAAATTCCTGAAATTGCGCTAAAAACTTCAGTAACCTATCGTTCTGAAGTTGAACATGAATCAAATACTAAAGAATCTTTTAAAACTGGTTTATTTGCAGGTTTAAATGCCGCACCAGATGCAAAAACAGAAATCACAACACCACAATCTGTTAACTTAGATTTCCAAACTGGTGTTATGGCAAATACTGTTGCTTTTGCTAATTTACGCTGGGTAAATTGGAAAGACTTCTCTATCCGCCCAGATAAATTTGGTAAAGCATCAGTTGTAGCTGGTCAAAACCCTGCTATTAATAAACCAACTGGTTTTGATATTGTTGGGTATACGGATGATCAGATATCTGCAACCGTTGGTGTTGGTCGAAAACTGAATGAGCAGTGGGCAGGTAATGTCTCTGTGGGTTGGGATTCTGGTGCAGGTGATCCTGTAACAACTCTTGGACCAACTGAAGGTTATTGGAACGTAGGCTTAGGTGTTCAATACTCACCTGCAGCTAACTACTTTATTGCGGGTGGTGTAAAGTACTTCATGCTTGGTGATGCTAAAGCTCAATCAGGTGCACAATTTGGAACGAATGAATATGTTGCAAATTTTGAAGACAACGATGCTTGGGCATACGGCTTAAAAATCGGTTACCGCTTCTAATCTATTGCTTTTCAAAGGAGCCACCCTTCAGGGTGGCTTTTTTTTCAACTAAAACTCCCATTTTTTATACGAGTGTTAACTAAATGTTCAAATTTAAAACACTTAAACTCATATTTACCCAAACATTACCCTAAAAAATTATTTAATAGAATTCATTTACTTAAGACTTTAAAATAGTACTTTTACTCTAATCAACTGCGATTTATAACTTATTCAGTTCATTTATTCTGCGAAGTTGAGCATTTACTCTTTTTTTAAATATGTTACTTTTCCTGCACTTTTTGTTACATAAAGCATCAGGGAACGACCATGAAGCTCAATAAAATCTATTCGGCTATTTTACTTAGCACTCTCCCACTTACACCTGCGCTTGCTGCTGGTTTAGACCGTTCTGGTCAATCTATTGCTGCATTTTTACAACCGGGTAATTATGCAGAAGCAGGTATTTCAATTTTAGATCCCAAAGTTCAATCTAATCAATTGAAAGTTAACGATATGGCAGAAGATTATTATTTCCCTTCTGCTGCGATTAAAGTACAAGCAACTGAACACATTTCTATAGGTCTTTTATATGACCAACCATTTGGCGCCGAATCTCTCTACCCTTCAAATAATCTAGTTTTTGGCGCGAATGGTGAAGCAACCCAAGTAGAAGTAGAAACACACAATCTTTCAGCTTTAATTGGTTACCAACCTACAGAAAACTGGAATTTCTACGCAGGTCCTGTTTATCAAACAGTTAAAGGTAATGTATCTTTACGCGGTACAGCCTACTCATTACTTTCTGGCTACAACATTGACCTGAAAGAAGACGATGCATTTGGTTGGTTAGCTGGTGCAGCTTACCAAATCCCTGAAATTGCTCTAAAAGCAGCGATCACGTATCGCTCTGAAATTAAACATGAATTAGATACTACAGAAACTTCAAATGTTTATATTCCATCATACGGTATTGATCTACGTTCTATGACAAGCCAAACAGAAGTGGTTACACCACAATCTGTGAACCTTGATTTCCAAACAGGTATTGCAAAAGATACTTTAGCTTTTGCTAATCTACGTTGGGTACATTGGGATCAGTTTGCCGTAAGCCCAGCAGCTTTAGCAAGTGCTAGTAAACTCGCTAAAGGTAAAGCTCAAAATTTAATTGACTATTCAGATGATCAAATTTCTGCAACCGTTGGTGTAGGTCATAAATTTACTAGCAAATGGTCTGGTTCTGCATCTGTAGGTTGGGATTCTGGTGCAGGTAACCCTGTAACTACTTTAGGCCCTGTTGAAGGCTTCTGGAGCGTAGGTTTAGGTGGTCAATATAGCCCTGCGGAAAATTATTTTATTCAAGCTGGCGTAAAATACTTCTGGTTGGGTGATGCCACTGCACGTACGGGTACAACAGACGTTGGTGAATTTGAAGACAACTATGCTTTGGGTTATGGTCTAAAATTCGGCTACCGCTTCTAAATCAATGCACTGTTAATATTGCATAAAAACAAAGGGCATCAAATGATGCCCTTTATTGTATTCAGCTTCAGATTAAGCAGGAATATCTCGTACCGAAGCACCACGAATTGCTTCTTTTAATGCTGCATAACCATGAATTGCAGGGAATTGTGGGAATTCTGCGATCACATTATCAGGTGCAT
This sequence comes from Acinetobacter sp. YH01007, assembly GCF_013420425.1. Lineage (NCBI taxonomy): Bacteria > Pseudomonadati > Pseudomonadota > Gammaproteobacteria > Moraxellales > Moraxellaceae > Acinetobacter > Acinetobacter sp. YH01007. The sequence goes on from NZ_VOYC01000005.1 coordinate 131,787, forward strand.
CAAATAAGAAACCTTTGTCCGCTTCACCTAGCATCGTTGTATCATTATATGAATCGCCTGCAGCAATTACGCGGAAATTTAAACCGTGTAAGGCTTTAACCGCCTGGCGCTTTTGGTCGGGTTGACGCAATTTATAGGCGGTAATCATGCCATTTTCATCTGTTTCTAATTTGTGACAGAAAATTGTTGGCCAGCCCAATTGCTTCATCAACGGATGTGCAAACTCATAGAACGTGTCTGAAAGAATAATCAATTGGAAGTGTGTGCTCACCCACTCTACAAACTCTTTCGCGCCAGGGAATGGCCCCATATCCGCAATCACCGCTTGAATATCATTCAAACCCAAGCCATGCTGCTTTAAAATATTTAAACGCTGAGTCATCAACACATCGTAGTCTGGAATATCACGTGTAGTTGCTTCTAGTTCTTTAATTCCAGTTTTTTTAGCAAAGTTGATCCAAATTTCTGGAACTAACACACCTTCAAGATCAAGACATACGATTTCCATGGGTTCTCCCAAAATACCAATAAAAATTTTCACTATCATAGCCGAAGATTCGGTTTTTGCCTTGTTCTTTTTTAAATCTATTTAGTTCATAAGCATTTATTTTTTAGTGATAATAGAGTTTTGACAATTCTATTAAAATAAGCGCTTAATTCAGTAAGATTAGCTTCTCCAAGCCGAATGCAGGAAGACTTATGCACACCATTCCCACCATAGATATCGTTGATGCACTCGCAACCGAATATGCAGACAAATCGCCTAGCGAGATTTTAAAACTTGCTTTGAACCAGCAGGGTGAAGTTGCAATTTCTTTTTCTGGCGCAGAAGATGTGGTACTGATTGATATGGCGTCTAATTTAGGTTTGCCATTTCGTGTATTTAGTTTAGATACAGGACGTTTGCATCCTGAAACCTATCAATTTTTAGAAACTGTACGCAAATATTATAATATTGAGATCGAAATTTGCTTTCCTGAAACCGAAACAGTCCAACAATTGGTACAAGAAAAAGGCTTATTTAGTTTTTTTGAAGATGGACATCAGGAATGTTGCGGAATTCGTAAAGTTCAGCCTTTACGCAAAAAGCTGGCAACACTAGATGGCTGGATTACAGGACAACGTAAAGACCAAAGTCCGGGTACACGCCAAGATATTCCTGTCGTACAAGCAGATGCAGGATTTTCAGGTCCTAACAAGCAATTAATCAAATACAATCCACTGGCAAACTGGTCAAGCAGTGACGTGTGGAATTATATTCGCATGATGGAAATTCCATACAATCGTTTGCATGAAAAAGGTTTTATTTCAATTGGCTGTGAACCTTGCACCCGGCCTGTGTTGCCAAATCAACATGAACGTGAAGGTCGTTGGTGGTGGGAAGAAGCAACGCACAAAGAATGCGGTCTACATGCTGGAAATTTAAAATAATACATCTATTACTACAATAAAAATCACAGTTTTACTGTGATTTTTATTGACTTGCGATGGCGCAAAAATCACTATATTTGTTTGATAAAAAAGATATACTGAATTAAATCTTATATAACTCTAAAAACCTTGTTCAGATAAGAACAAGCGTAGAAATTGCAGTGAGGCAATCCACAATATGCGTCCATTACACCCTATTGATTTTATTTTCCTATCACTCGAAAAACGTCAACAGCCCATGCATGTGGGTGGATTATTCTTATTCCAAATTCCAGAACATGCGCCAGACACTTTTATTCAAGACTTGGTTGCCGATATTCGCAATTCAAAGTCGATGCCTATTGCACCATTTAACAATAAGCTCAATGGTCTATTTTGGGATGAAGATGAAGAGTTCGATCTCGATCATCACTTCCGTCATATTGCCTTGCCAAAACCAGGTCGCATTCGTGAATTATTAACGTATATTTCACAAGAACACAGTTCACTGATTGATCGCGCCAAACCTTTATGGACTTGCCATATTATTGAAGGTATTGAAGATAATCGTTTTGCGATGTTCTTTAAAATTCATCATGCTATGGTAGATGGTATTGCAGGCATGCGTTTGGTGGAAAAATCCCTATCGCATGACGAAAATGCAAAAAGAATTGTACCGCCTTGGTGTGTGGAAGGCCCACGTGCTAAACGTCTGAAAGAACCGAAAGTCAGCCGTTTAAAGAAAATTTTTGGTGGGGTTAAAGGTCATGTTGAAGCAACCCCTCGCGCAGTTTATGAAGTATCACAAACTGTTGCCAAAGATATGGGACGTAACCCTGATTATGTCTCCAGCTTCCAAGCACCAAGTACCATCTTAAACCAACGTGTCAGCGCCTCACGTCGTTTTGCCGCGCAATCTTTTGAGTTTGCACGTTTGCACCGTATTGCCAAAGCTTTAGGCGTAACCATTAATGATGTGGTGCTGGCAATTTGCTCAGGCGCATTGCGTGAGTACTTACTCAGCCAATATGCATTACCTAAAAAACCTCTTATTGCAATGGTGCCTGCCTCTATTCGTGATGACGATTCTGAAGTATCCAATCGAATCACCATGATTTTAGCCAACTTAGGTACGCACAAAGAAGATCCGCTTGAACGTTTAAAAATTGTGCGCCGCAGTGTACAAAATGCCAAGCAGCGTTTTAAGCGCATGAATGCCAATCAAATTATGAACTATAGTGCTTTTGTTTACGGCGCTGCTGGTTTAAATATTTTGTCAGGCATTATGCCAAAGCGTCAGGCCTTTAACTTGGTGATTTCCAATGTACCTGGCCCACGTGAACCTTTGTATTGGAATGGTGCAAAGCTAGATGCACTATACCCTGCTTCAATCGTGTTAGATGGACAAGCTTTAAACATTACCATGACCAGCTATTTAGACAAATTAGAAGTTGGTTTAACTGCTTGTCGTCATGCCTTACCGAAAATGCAAAACTTATTGCAACACTTGGAAGATGAAATTCAGCGTTTTGAACAGATTATTGATGCGCCTGAAGGGGTCAATAAAATCGTGGATTGATACGTCAATCCATCAGAAAAATAATTCAATAGAATCAATTAAGGGGCAATTGCTGCCCCTTATTTTTGAATAGTACGACACTGTTTTAATAATTGCTGACAAACCGCGCTAACCATTGCGGTGGTAATTTGAGTTTCTTTACCTTGCTCATCCACAATATAACCGTTATGTGTCACTTTACGATCTAATACTTTTAAACTCTTTTGAATCACAACTTTACTCATACCCATGACATACCTCATTTGCTAAACCGAGGGAGATGTTCGGCTTTGGCTACTCTGTATGCTTAGTATTGAGAATTCACTCAAAAAAGTAAAATTTCAGATGTAACAACTGTTTAGCGATATCCTGTTACAATTTCAGCTCAAAATGATATCGTATTGCTCTTGCGTATATAAATTTTCCACCTGAAATTTAATCACACGGCTGACAAAGTGCTCTAAATCCGCCACTGCTGGCGCTTCGGCAGTTAACAATCGGTCAATCACCGATGGGTGCGCAACGACAGTAAAGCCACGTTGTGATTCAAATGCGCGTGCGTATCTTAAAATTTCTCGAAAAATTTCGTAACATACTGACTCTGCTGTTTTGACATATCCCCGTCCCTGACAAGTTGGACAGGCTTCACAAAGTAAATGTTCTAATGATTCACGGGTGCGTTTACGGGTCATCTCGACCAAGCCCAGTTCAGACACTTGGGTAATTTTGGTCTTGGCATGATCTCGTTCAAGCATACGCTCAAACTGACTCAAGACTTCATCACGATGCTGTACTTCTTGCATATCAATGAAGTCGATAATGATGATGCCACCCAAATTACGCAAACGTAACTGGCGGGCAATGACCTGTGTCGCTTCCATATTGGTTTTAAAAACAGTGTCTTCTAAAGTCCGACCACCGACATAAGAACCCGTATTCACATCAATGGTGGTCATGGCTTCGGTCTGATCAATCATCAGATAACCGCCTGACTTTAATGCCACACGGGTTTGCAATGCTTTTTGAATATCTTCTTCGACATTGTATAAATCGAACAGTGGGCGCTCGCCTGGGTAATGAATCAGGCGATTGTGCATATTGGGCACAAACTCATCCACAAATTCTTTTAATTTGGCGTGAATTTCACGTGAATCGACATAAATTTTGGCGGTGTTATCATTCGCCAAATCACGAATTACGCGTTGCGGTAACGGCAACTCTTCAAAAATCAAAGAAGGCACAGCAATGCTTTTTTGTTTACGCTGAATGTATTCCCACAATTTTGCCAAGTAACACATATCTTGCACTAAGGCCGCTTCATCGACGCCTTCGGCTGCTGTGCGTACAATCACTGAGCCTGGTAATTTATGCTCAGCCTGAATGGTTTCAATGATCCCGCGTAGACGCTCACGTTCTTCACTCGATTCAATGCGTTGTGATACGCCAATATGACTGCCATACGGCATTAGAACCAAATAACGCGAAGGAATGGAAAGATCAGTGCTCAGTCGTGCGCCTTTAGTACCGAGCATATCTTTCATCACTTGCACGGTTAGAATTTGCCCAGGCTGCAATAATTCAAAGACATTCGGTGTAGGTTGGCTGCGCGGCCAAATCATGTCATTGATATGCAAAAAAGCAGTACGCGATAAACCAATATCGACAAAAGCGGCTTGCATGCCTGGCAGCACGCGCACCACTTTGCCTTTATAAATATTGCCCACCAAACCACGCTTGGCTGTACGCTCAACGAATAGTTCATTGACCGTGCCGTTTTGAATTAACGCCACCCGACACTCCATCGGTGTGACGTTAATCAACAACTCGTCAGACATAATAAAACTCAAAACATTATAAAAATTTTTGTGCAGCAGTTAATTTAGTGCCTTAACTGTCTGTAATAACTGTACGGTTTCATAGAGTGGCAGGCCGACAACATTGCTATAACTGCCCTCAATACGCGGAATATAACGTGCTGCGATGCCCTGAATCGCATAAGCACCCGCTTTTCCAATCGGCTCACCTGTTGCCCAGTAGCTTTCCATATCATCTAGGCTAAGCGATTGAAATTCAACCTGTGTACGTACCACTATACTGGATTTTTTCTGTTTTGTACGCACACAAACCCCTGAAAAAACATCATGTTTTCGACCAGAAAGTTGTGACCAAATGGCAAAGGCATGTGCTTTGGATTCTGGCTTGCCCAAAATCTGCCCATCTACGCCTAGACTGGTATCGGCAGCAATCACAATAGCATCAGGAAATAGCCGTAAAACCGCATCGGCTTTGGCACATGCCAACCGCTCAACATACGCGGCAACATCTTCGCCCGCTAAAATAGATTCATCGATGTCTGGACTGTAAATTTCAAATTCCAGCCCAAGCTGTTGCAGGAGTTCCCGACGGCGCGGTGAACTTGAGGCAAGAATTAAATGCGCCATTTTCGCAAGAAATAATACAGCACAGGCCAGAGCAAAATACTACTCAGCAAAGGTTGCCAATGACGGGCAAATGGGAACTGAATCCCACCCATGACTTGCATCACCCAAATCAGGGCGAGGTGAGCCAAAATTGCGATTACACTAATGACCCATAAATTCGCAAACGTCATAATACGGCGCTCACGAGTCAGGAAACGCGCCACAAAAGTAATCACCACAAAACTCAAGGCATTCATGCCCAAAGGTGCATCGAGGAGCAAGTCTGCAAACAAGCCTGTACCAAAGGCAAACCAAATACCACACCAAGTTGGTTGCCCAAGCACCCAAAACAAGGTCACCATCAACATAAACAATGGTCGCCAACCCGAGCCTGTATAAGACAGCGGATACACCATGAGTACAGATGCAGCAATTACAGAAAAAATAATCGGAAATAGTGGATCTTTATTCTTGTTTTGTCCAAGTCGGGTTTGTCCAATTTTAGCGATTGGCATTTGGCTGCTCCTTCGCTAAAGATTCTGAGAACAGCACCACCACATGATGACCACCCGCCAATTGTGCTGCAGGCATCACATCAATTTGCGCAAACTCACCAGAATTATGTCGGCTGATTTTGGCAATGCTTCCAACCAAATATCCTGCAGGGAAATGCTCGCCCAAGCCTGAGCTATAGACTTTCTCTCCAACCTGAATATTGGCACTGGTCGGTACATATTCCATTTTCAAACGCCCTAAATCGCCCGTACCCGACACAATGGCTCGCATGCCTGTATGTTCCAAACGCACTGAAAGTGAGTGTTCTTTGTCAGAAAGCAACATGACACGGCTACTGTGTGGATACACAGCAATGATCTGCCCCATAATGCCTTTATCATCCAAAACGGTTTGCCCGACTTTGAGCTGATTTTGTGAACCACGGTTAATCACAATAATATGTCGCAATGGGTCAGCATCGGTGCCAATCACTTCGGCAATTTCCATGCGTCCATCAATGATCAATGGCGTATCCAGCAACCCACGTAAGCGGGTATTTTCTGCAGAAAGTTCAGATAATTTTTGCAAGCGAACTTGAGCCTGTAACAACTCTGCCTGCATCGCAGTATTTTCACGACGCAATTGAGCTTCAGACTTACTTTGTTGACTTAGCCATTCTCGCGACAATACGGGATAGCTTGCAAGGGCATAAATTGGGTTATACGCCGCATACAAAACATCTCGTGCAGGTTGGATTACATGCGGAACACGCCAGTTAAAAAACAGGATGACCAAGCAGGTAATGACCGCAATGATAAAAGAGCGAAAAGATGGCGGTTGTCTGGAAAACAGATTTGTTTGCACCGCCGAATCCTATGTTTAGCCAACAAATAACATATCGTGGTTTGGATTATCAAAGAATTCCAAGACCTTGCCACCGCCACGGGTCACGCAAGTTAATGGTTCTTCTGCCACAACCACAGGTAGACCTGTTTCTTGTGCCAATAGCTTATCTAGGTTACGTAACAACGCACCACCACCTGTCAACACAATACCACGCTCTGCAATATCTGAAGACAATTCAGGAGGCGTTTGTTCCAATGCAGATTTCACTGCGGCAACAATGCTTTGTAGCGGATCAGAAATCGCTTGGGTGATTTCATCTGAAGTAACCGTAATGGCACGCGGCACACCTTCAGCCAAGTTACGACCACGAACTTCAATTTCCAGTGGTTTAGCACCTTCATCTGGCAATGCCATGCCCACTTCTTTTTTAATGGTTTCTGCTGTGGTTTCACCAATCACACAGCCATGCGCCTTACGCACATAGTTAATGATTTGCTCATCAAACACATCGCCACCAATACGCAATGAATCTGAATACACGCAACCCTGTAATGAAATAATGGCGATTTCTGTTGTACCACCGCCAACATCGACCACCATAGAACCACAAGCTTGCTCAACTGGCATACCCGCACCAATTGCAGCGGCCATCGGTTCTTCAATCAGGCGGACATCACGAGCACCCGCATTGAATACCGCTTCACGAATGGCACGGCGTTCTACCAAGGTAGATTTACATGGCACACACACCACTACACGTGGTGCAGGTGGGAATAAGCGCTTTTCATGCACTTTACCAATAAATTGGTTCAGCATGGTTTCAGTCACTTCAAAATCAGCGATGACACCATCTTTCATTGGGCGAATTGCAGAAATGTTTGCAGGGGTACGACCCAACATTTGTTTGGCATCAAGACCGACTGCGGCAACAATTTTCTGTGAACCGCTGTGACGAATTGCCACAACTGTCGGTTCATTTAATATAATGCCTCGTCCTGGCGCATAAATAAGTGTATTTGCTGTACCTAAATCAATGGCTAGGTCTGGCGAAAACAAGCCAATTAGTCGTTTTAGAATCACGGAGTCGTTCTCGATTAAACTTTATGTGGACGCAAGTTGGCAACTTTAACTAAATGTGGTGCGTTGAACAAGTCAATCGCTTATTATAACGCACGATATTTTGAAATTTTTTATTAATACTGATTTTAGGTGATGTTATGTCTACCTCGGATGCTCAGCATTCTGCAGATTTAAATGCACAAACAGTTTCAGCAATTGCCCATCTTGCTCGTCTTAAACTCAATGATACGCAATCTGCTGAGTATGCTCAAAGTCTAAATAAAATTTTAGGCATGATGGAAAGCTTAAAAGGCATAAATACCGATGACGTTGAGCCTTTAAAAAGCCCATTTGACCACCCTCAACCATTACGTGAAGACGTCGTAACCGAACAGAATCATCGTGAGCAATATCAAGCTGTTGCCCCTGCAGTTCAGGATGGCTTGTACCTTGTTCCACGTGTGATTGAATAATTTATTCGGCTGTTACATTTTGACTTCATAAAAAGGTAAAAGAATTTTTCTCATGACAGATTTACATCGCTTATCGATTCGTGAAATCTCTGAGGGTTTAGCGGCAGCCAAATTCTCCTCTCGCGAACTAACAGAACATTATTTAAAACGTATTGCCAAAATTGATCCGCAAGTGCGCTCTTATGTCACCGTGACCAATGAAGTAGCACTGGCACAGGCGGATGCAGCCGATGCATTACGTCAGGCGGGTCAAGCGACAGCACTGACAGGTATTCCTGTTGCACATAAAGATATTTTTTGTACCCAAGGCATTAAAACCTCTGCGGGTTCAAAAATGCTGGACAATTTTATCTCGCCTTATGACGCAACTGTGGTGGCACAAGGTAAAAATTCAGGTTTGGTCACTTTGGGTAAAGTGAACATGGACGAATTCGCAATGGGTTCAACCTCTGAAAGTTCGTTCTATGGCGCGACCAAAAACCCATGGGCACTTGACCATGTACCGGGTGGTTCGTCAGGTGGTTCTGCTGCTGTCGTGGCGGCTGACCTTGCACCATTTGCTACAGGTACAGATACAGGTGGTTCAATCCGTCAGCCTGCGTCTTTCTGTGGTTTGACTGGTCTCAAACCAACTTACGGACGTGTTTCACGTTACGGCATCATCGCTTATGCATCATCTTTAGATCAGGCAGGCCCAATGGCACGCTCTGCAGAAGACTGCGCATATTTAATGAATGTAATGGCTGGTCATGACGCCAAAGACTCAACCTCTATGGATAAAGCGGTTGAAGATTATGTGGCGAACCTGAATGCAACAACGCTCAAAGGCTTACGCATTGGTATTCCGAAACAATACTTCAATGTGGCTGGTTTAGATGCTGCGGTGAAAGCACGTGTTGAAGAATCACTAAAAAAATTAGAAGAATTGGGCGCAGTATTGGTTGAGATTGATCTCAACATGACTGAAAGCTACGTGCCAACTTACTATCTGATTGCCCCTGCAGAAGCATCATCTAACCTTTCTCGTTACGATGGTGTGCGTTATGGCTACCGTGCAGAAAATCCTCAAGATATTTTAGACCTCTACAAACGCTCGCGTTCTGAAGGTTTTGGTGCAGAAGTGCAACGTCGTATCTTGATTGGTACGTATGCTCTTTCTGCGGGTTATTACGATGCTTACTACGTGAAAGCACAAAAAGTCCGTCGTTTAATTCAGCAAGACTTCTTAAAAGCCTTTGAACAGGTCGATGTGATTGCAGCACCAACTGCACCAACAACTGCCTACAAAATTGGCGCGTCTTTAGACCCTGTTGAAATGTATTTGGGTGATATTTACACCATCGCGGTGAACTTAGCGGGCTTACCTGCAATTAGTGCGCCTGTTGGTTTTGACCAAGATCACTTGCCTGTAGGTTTACAATTGATTGGCAATTACTGGTCTGAATCACAACTGTTATCTGTGGTACATCAGTATCAACAAGCGACCGATTGGCATACTCAACGCGCTGCAATTGCTGAGGAGAACGCATAATGGCGAAGAATACTGCTAAACCAAAATCAAACCTGATTGATGGTTGGGAAGTCGTGATTGGTATTGAGATTCATACTCAGCTTGCAACCAATTCTAAAATTTTCTCAGGTTCATCAACCGAATTTGGTCAAGACCCAAATACGCAAGCCAGCCTTGTTGATTTAGCTATGCCGGGCGTCTTGCCTGTGCTGAATAAAGAAGTGGTGGATTTGGCAATCCGTTTTGGTTTGGGTATTGATGCCTACATCGACCAAGCGTCTGTGTTTGCGCGTAAAAACTACTTCTACCCTGACTCGCCTAAAGGCTACCAAATTAGCCAGATGGACAACCCCATTGTCGGTTTGGGTCATATCGACATCCAACTTGAAGATGGCACGACCAAACGCATTGGCGTAACCCGTGCACACCTTGAAGAAGATGCGGGTAAGTCGATTCATGATCAATTTGAAGGCATGTCAGGTATTGACCTCAACCGTGCAGGTACGCCTTTGCTTGAAATTGTATCTGAACCCGATATGCGTTCGGTTGAAGAAGCCGTAGCTTATATTAAAGCGATTCATACACTGGTACGTTGGTTAGGTATTTCTGACGGTAACATGGCTGAAGGTTCATTCCGTGCCGACTGTAACGTGTCATTACGCCGTCCGGGACAACCTTTCGGTACACGTTGTGAATTGAAAAACCTGAACTCATTCCGTTTCATTGAACAGGCAATCAATGTTGAAATTGAACGTCAAATGGAAATCTTGGAATGGGATGGCACCATTGATCAGGAAACACGTTTGTTTGACCCTGTGAAGATGGAAACGCGTTCAATGCGTTCGAAGGAAGAAGCGAACGATTACCGCTACTTCCCTGATCCAGATTTGTTGCCTGTGGTTATTCCAGATGCGCAAATTGAAGCAATTAAAGCCACTATGCCTGAATTGCCTGCGGCACGTCGTGCACGTTTTGTAGCAGACTTTGCTGTGACTGAATACGATGCTCACGTTTTAACGCTTACTCGTGAAATGTCTGAATTTTACGAAGCTGTGGTTGCTGCAGCAGGTGGTGCGGCACACGGTAAAATTGCAGCAAACTGGGTAATGGGTGAATTCTCAGGTGCTTTGAACAAAGCAGGCTTAGATTTGGCTGATTCTCCTGTATCTGCGGAAAAACTTGGCGGTATGATCGCGCGTATTGTGGACAACACAATTAACGGTAAGATCGCGAAGCAAGTATTCGGCTTTATGTGGGAAGAAGGCAAATCTGCGGATGAAATCATTGCTGAAAAAGGCTTAAAGCAGGAAACAGATACAGGCGCAATTGAAGCAATTATTAAAGACGTACTTGCTGCGAACGAGAAGATGGTTGAAGAGTATAAATCTGGTAAAGAGAAAGCCTTTAACGGTCTTGTTGGTCAGGTAATGAAAGCTGCGAAAGGCAAAGCCAACCCTGCACAAGTAAATGAGTTGATGAAGAAATTAATTGGTTGATTAATTGACTAATTCGTTGTTTTTATGAGATAAAAACCCTACATTATGTAGGGTTTTTTTACGGTTAATAAAATGAAAATAGAAAAATTCAGTCCAGAAGTCTGTGAAAATCTTAAATGGTATGTTTATCGATTAGTCGATCCAAGAGATGGTTCGACCTTTTACATCGGTCGTGGACTTAACAATCGTATATTTGATCATGTAAATGGGCTACTAACTGATAAAGATGCAGAAGAAGATCTTCTTAGTTTAAAAATGAAACAGATCAGAGATATTCAATTATCGGGTTTAGATGTTATCCATATTATTCATCGCCATGCTTTAGAAAGCAAAAATATGGCTGAAGTTGTTGAGGCTTCATTAATTGATGCTTATTCAGGTCTAACAAATATTATGAATGGCAAAGGTAGTAATGAATATGGAGTAGCTAATATTCATGAAATTGTTACAGCATATCAAACTGAAACCGTAGAAATTACAGATGATGCTCTATTGATTTCAATTAATAGAACTGCTTTAGAACGTGGCGTATATGATGCAGTTAGATTTGCATGGAAACTTACTCCTTCAGAAGCCAATAAAGCAAAAATAATTTTAGCCACGGTACAAGGTGTGATCAAAGGCGTATTTGTGGCTGAACAATGGTTAGAAGCCACACAAGAAAACTTCCCGAACTTTATGCTGTTGGGTGAGGATGTCTATAATCACGAAACACGCTCAAAAAGATATGGGTTCACTGGGAAAAATGCACCTCCAGAATTTCAGACCAAGTATTTAGGCAAAAGAATTCCTGAAAAGTTCAGAAAAAAAGGGGCTAGTAACCCTATAAAGTACTCATGGAAAGCCAAAGATTAAGTTTGTCGGATTCCCCTACACAGGTGAATAAATTGATGAAGAATATGATTGGTTGATTAATTGACTAATTCTTTGTTTTTATGAGATAAAGACCCTACCTTGTGTAGGGTTTTATTTTTAGAGAAAATAATGGTTTTAAAAACGATCTTTAATGTTTCAGAAGAAAAAACAGCAAAATTAGCAGTATTAATTGATGCAGATAATGCTTCTGCAAAAGATATTGAAAATATTTTAAATGAGATCACTCAATACGGTGAGGCAACGGTAAAACGTATTTATGGTAACTTTGTCAGTCAAAATGGTAGTTGGAAGCAAGCTATTAATAATTTAGCGATTAAACCTATGCAGCAATTTGCTTATACAACAGGTAAAAATGCAACCGATGGTTTTATGATTATTGATGCAATGGATTTACTTTATACAGACCGTTTTGATGGCTTCTGCCTTGTATCAAGTGACAGTGACTTTACAGCCTTAGCAATACGCATTAAAGAGCAAGGGGCCACCGTTTATGGATTTGGCAAGAAACAAACGCCCGAAGCCTTCCGAAATGCTTGTTCTCACTTCACCTATGTCGAGAACCTAAGTGGATATGAAGAACCTCAAATTAAAGAACTCCCTTTGATTGAAACGAAGAAAGAACAGCATCCTCAACCCTCTAGTAAAACTGAAGTCTTAAACAACACCACTTCAGCGCAGAAACTACCACTACATATTATTAAACAAATTTTTGACAATCATGATACTGAATGGATTCCTGCTTCTTCATTCACATCGCAATGGAAACTTTTACAAAATGACTTTGATCCCAGAAACTATGGCTTTAAAAAAGTTGTTGATTTGATTAAAAGTCATACAAATATTTTTGACTATGACGAACGTATTTTTGATAGTGGACATAAACAAATTTACATAAAATTAAAAATTTAAAATTAAAAGTTGGCTTTGCAAGTGAGAGTTACCCTCACTTCATGCCTCTTAACATATTCTTAGCCCCTGCATGATTATAATTATTGGCTAAATTCTGCAAAATACGTTTTGCCTGTGCATCTGAATTTGGAAAACGACTCCGATAACTCGAAACACCCGTTAAACAACGTGCCACCAACATACCAGATTCTGTATAAATACGTGTACCCTCTGCGCCCTGTAACTTGCCATAGTTATAAGCACGTTGTGCATTATTACAGGCATTAATCTGATTACGCCCACTATTTAAATCACGACGCGCAGCGACATATAAACGTGTCTGTTGCTGTTGTGGTGTTTCAACCACACGTGGTGGAGCTGTTTTTAATGATGCAACTACAGGCTCTTTTTTCTCTTCAGGTTTTTCTTTCACTTCAGCAACTTTGGTTGCATTTGTTGTTTTTGGATTACTTTGAGCTGCTTTAGGTGCAGCCTTTGCAGGTGTAGAAACCGCGCGGTAAAAGCGTCGCGCTTCATCTTCAGACATTATTTTAGTAACCAAACTCACCACTCGCGCTTCACCACGCTGTTCCAACTGTCGCTCCGCCACTGGCTCAATCGATACAATCCAACTTTCGCCCTGATTACCTACACAACGGTATGCCCCAATCCCCTGTTTTACATCTCGATAAGTATTGAGTAATTTTTTAGACCACGCATTTTTGACTAAACTCATTGAGCTTTTATAGGCAAGCGTTAAGCGTCCATGTTGTGACTGGCAATAACTGCCCATATATTTACGTGGAATCATAGATTCAGCAGGCTGATCTTTGCGCTGTGGCCCCCAATAATAGACATATTCTTTAGCAGCACCACTGGGCTGATTTAAGTTTTTTTGAACAATCAGTTCTTGTGCAGATGCAAAATGCTTCACCGAATTTGGGCTATATTGATCGACTGTTGCACAACCAAATAATAGGCTGCCCACCCCCCCCATCAAAAGTATTTTTTTGCAGGTCACGTTTCAATTCTCAATTGTTTTTATAGGAATGAAAATATATGAATTAGCGGAAAATAACAAATCTAACACCTTGATTTTATAGTTAAATAATCATCGCTTTATTTGAATCGCGTTTGATATTTTTATAAAACAATCCAATTCATCACAGTTTTTTATGATTTTGAATACTAACACTCATATTATTTTTTATACAACTGTTCAGATCTATTTATATTTAGCAATCATGGCTCTGAACATGTGAACGCGACATCCACAACAAATCATGGATGTCGCCACCACAACTAGTGATCCAATGTCGATTCAAATGCTTTTAAACGCTTATAGATAGACAAGAGCTCAATAATGGTTGGCCAAGATGCAATCAGATACTGAAAAGATTCACGGACTTTGCCAAATACGTTGGCAATTTGCATCATCAAACCCAATGTAATAGCCCCTGCGGCAATACTTGGGAACAACACAAATAAACCATAAATATTGTCCAATTGCATGTACCAAATGCGTACCAAGTTAAAATAGGCATAGTGGAAATATAAACGGAAATAGTTCAAACGCACTTTGCTAAACAGTTCTTTTAAACTCAGCGGATCAGCACGTTCAGCGTGATCTTCACCATAAACCAATTCTTTACGATAAGCCGCCTCAACTTTTTGGTTATTAAATTCCAGACCTGGTAACTTCGCACCCACCACAATTAACACCACTGTACCAAATACTGCCCAACCCACTGCAGCCCAAACTAAGGCATACGAAATTTCCCCCACTATAGGCAGGGCTTTGACATGCACAGACAAACTAAACAGCACAGGTAAAAATGCCAACAAAGTCATTAGGGCTTCGACTAAATTTACCCCTAAAGTTTCCATGGTTCTGGCAAAGCGCATGGTATCTTCTTGAATACGCTGTGAAGCCCCTTCAATATGTCTGAGTTTTTCCCAATGTGCGGTGTAATAATTATTCATTGCCGTACGCCAACGAAAAACATAGTGACTAACAAAAAATAAATTCAAAACCATTAAGGTCACTGCCACCATGGCGATGTATAAAAAGGTCAGCACGCCTGTATAGAGCTCATTGACATCTCCACCACCACTACTGAGCATTTTTTGAATCAGGTCATAAAATGGGTTGTACCAAGCATTCACCACAACATTGACTTGTACCCCAAACCAAATATTGAACAGGATGAATGCCGATCCCCATACCGACCAACGCTGCCACGGGTTATTAGATTTAAATTTCCAAAAGGTGGCAAAAATAGTGGTTGATACAAAAAACCAGAAATAAAACCATAAAAATGCAGGTGACCAAAAACGACTGACATCAATGGGTAATGTTGCTTCGGCATAACCTTGTGGGAAGCCAATCCAACTGCCCCATGCGCTACCGCCTGAATACCACAAAGCCAGATTAATGGCGAACCAAACAAGCAATGAAATAAAAAACCACTTTGGATTTGGAAAAAATGACTTAAACATGCAGACAAAAAGCCTTTATTTTTTAAATTGGAATGTAAAACCCAGTGCCTTCACCACTTAAAAAAGCGTGAATGGATACTTTAACTTTTATACTTTATACGCTGTTTTTTCAGCAATAATTTTATTTTTATACTGAAAACTGTAAATTTCATCAATCGGCTATATTTTACTGCGCTGTTCATTTGCCATTCATCTAAGAAATTACATCAAATTTCAATTTCTTATATTTTTAAAATGTCAAATTATGAAGTATTGGGCAAATTTATTGCGATTTTTTGACCAACAATTCAAGTACAAAATATTTAAACCCGACACAAATTTACGATTTTGTGTAGATTATTCATCAATTTACTATATAATACAGTTGATTAAAAATAACTCATTTAGGGTGCGGTATGGAATCTCCAACAGAAAACATTGCTATTGAGCTACTTGAACCTATTGTTCTACGTAAAGAAAACTGCGCACCAATTGAATTCGAGCAAGGTACAATTTTAAAAGTTTTATTGGTTAATCCTAACTCCTACTTGGTTACCGTAGACGACGAATTTAACTTTACTGTCTCTTTAGAAGATGAAAATAAGGTGTGGCGTAAACTTTAATTACTGAGTCGCCACAAACTTTAATGATTGAATGTACGCAAAGCACATTCAATCATTAGATAAAGCTTGATAAATACGCTACTGCTTTCATGGCTTATAAAAACTAAACTTTCATTACACCTATCAATCACAGCATCCTTTGAATTTTTCAGAAGTCCACTTCGGGTATGGCTCTCTGAAAATGTTGCCTAAGATTCAGTTTTCAATCCTCTGTATATCATTGTAGATTTTGCAACAATCTCATCAAAATCACCTTTATATTGGGCAAAATGAGATAAAAATTAGCTTTAAATTTTCATCTTATTTTCTCTATAAAAATCAATAAAATATACCAATTGATCAAACCAAAACAACAACAGCAATGACTTTAAATTCACTTTTACAACTAAGCAAAACCAAAATTAATCAAAAATTATGATAAGATCATGCTTCTTGTAAAACACATTTTTTTATAAAGATGAGTTGCTTAAGCAATTTTTACTGTCTTTAGTGTGTTTTATTTTTTCTATTTTTTTAATTCACATCCTATTTTGACAAGATCTACTTGATCTCTAAATTTAGGATTGTATTTGCTTATTTTTATAATGCGGATATTTAAAATCCTGAATTGTGTCACTCAAAATTGGAGAAGTAATTAAGAACTCAAAAACTAATGGAGATAGCAATGGATCGAATTGCAATTATTGGCGCTGGCCCAAGCGGCATGGCCCAATTAAGAGCGTTTCAGTCAGCAAAGGCCAAAGGTCTACAAGTTCCTGAAATTGTATGTTTCGAAAAACAAAATGACTGGGGTGGACTCTGGAACTATACTTGGCGCACAGGTATAGATGAACATGGCGAACCTGTCCACGGCAGTATGTACCGTTATTTATGGTCAAATGGCCCTAAAGAAGCGCTAGAATTTGCCGATTATACTTTTGATGAACACTTCAAAAAACCAATCGCGTCTTATCCGCCACGCGCAGTGTTGTGGGATTATATTCAAGGTCGTGCAGAAAAAGCACAGGTGAAAGACTTAGTCCGCTTTAATACCGCCGTTCAGCATATTCATTATGATGATGCGACGCAAAAATTTACGGTTGATGTCGAAGATTACGCACAGCAACGTCATTATTCAGAACAGTTTGATTATGTTGTGGTGGCCTCTGGGCACTTTTCTACCCCGCGTGTCCCTGTTTATGAAGGCTTTGATCAATTCCATGGTCGTATTTTACACGCGCATGATTTCCGTGATGCACTGGAATTTAAAGGTAAATCAGTGCTGTTGGTGGGCAGCAGCTACTCTGCCGAAGACATTGGTTCGCAATGTTATAAATACGGCGCCAAACAAATTTACAGTTGCTATCGCAGTAAAGCCATGGGCTTTAAGTGGCCCAAAAACTGGTCTGAAAAACCACAATTACTGCGTGTAGATGAAAATACTGCTTATTTTGGTGATGGAACATCGGCCAAAATTGATGCCATTATTTTATGTACGGGCTATTTACACCACTTCCCGTTTATTGAAGATGGCTTGCGCCTCAGAACGCATAACTGCCTTTATCCACTAGGTTTATATCAAGGTGTGGTTTGGGAAAAGAATCCACGTTTGTTCTATTTGGGTATGCAAGATCAATGGTACACCTTCAATATGTTCGATGCGCAGGCATGGTTTGTCCGCGATGTGATTTTGGGCAAAATTGCGTTGCCAAGCATAGACGAAATGCAAAGCCATACCCAAACCTTGCATGAAAAAGAACAACGCTTAATGAGCGATGAACAATCTGCACGTTTTCAAGGGGATTACATCAAACGCCTGATTGCGCAGACCGACTATCCATCTTTCAATATTGATGCAGTACACGATATTTTCATGCAATGGAAAAAGCATAAAAAAGAAAATATTATGGGCTTTAGAGATAAAGTTTATCGCTCAGTGATGACAGGAAAAATGGCTAAACCGCATCACACACCATGGCTTTATGCACTAGATGATTCTTTGGAAAGTTATCTAGAAGATGAAGCTCAACGTGAGGCAATGTAAGGCGTAATCTAAAAGATCAAAGTAACGAAAAAACAGCTACAAGCCTCAAAAGTTTTGCTGATGAGGCTTGTGGTTTAAAGATTTATTTCAACTTAGCGTTATTTTAGAAATAGCGCTGATTATAAGTCTGACTTAGCACGTTTTAAGGCTTGTTGCCAACGCGCTAAATGTTCTGCACGCTCTGCTTCATTCATTTGGGGTTCAAATACCCAATCTAACTGCCAAGATGCTGAAATTTCAGATAAGTCAGAAAATACACCCGCCTTTAAACCTGCCATAGCTGCTGCTCCCCAAGCGGTTGATTCCAACATTTTAGGACGTAACACAGGCACATTTAAAATATCGGCTTGGAATTGCATCAACATATCATTTTGACTAGCACCACCATCGACTCGAAGCTCTTTCAGTGGATGATCTAAATCGGATTGCATCGCAGTGAGTACATCCGACACCTGAAATGCAATGGATTCCAAGGCAGCACGGGCAATATGTGCCTTGTTGGTGCCACGTGACATTCCACATAAAAGCGCTCGCGCTTCACTGTCCCAATGTGGCGCACCAAGCCCTGTAAATGCAGGAACTAGCACTACACCATCGCTAGAAGTTACACTATTGGCAAGTTGTTCCACATCGCTGCTTTTTTGGATAATACCCAAACCATCGCGCAGCCATTGCACTACAGCACCTGCCATAAAAACACTGCCTTCAAGGGCAAAATGGGTTTGATTTTGACATTGCCACGCCAAAGTAGTGAGTAACTTATTTTGGCTATATTGCACCTGATTGCCTGTATTAAACAACATAAAACAGCCTGTGCCGTAGGTATTTTTTGCTGTACCAACTTCAAAGCACGATTGCCCAAACAACGCCGCCTGCTGATCGCCTAAAATACCTGTAATTGGGATATTCGCCCCCAATAAACCCGTTGCGGTATCTGCAATATAGCTGTCGGATGCAATAATTTTAGGTAAAACTGATGCGGGAATTTGAAATAATTCCAGCAATTCTTCATCCCAAGTTTGGTGATGTAAATTCATCAGCATCGTTCTTGAAGCATTACTCGCTTCAATGACATGCTCTGCGCCTTGGGTCAAATTCCAGATTAACCAACTGTCGATGGTGCCAAAAGCCACATGCCCCTGCTGTGCCAATGCTTTTAATCCATCGACATGCTCAAGCAGCCACACCAGTTTGCCTGCACTAAAATACGGATCTATACGCAGACCTGTTTTTTCCTGAATCAATTGCATCTGATTATTTTGAATCAAGTGATGACACCAATCAGCCGCACGACGATCTTGCCAAATTATTGCAGGCGCTAATGGTTTGCCTGTGCGTTTATCCCACACCACTGTGGTTTCACGTTGATTGGTCACACCAATTGCGCGAATGTCTTTAGCCAAAATACCTGCAGTCGCCAGAGCCTGTTGCACCACAGCAATTTGATTTGACCAGATTTCTTGAGCATCTTGCTCCACCCAACCTGAATGTGGGGTCTGAATATGGGTTTCTCGTTGTGCCGTTGCCTGAACTTGTCCGTGTTCATTGAAGATGATAGCGCGACTAGAGGTTGTGCCTTGATCGAGTGCTAGTAAATAACTCATATTTTTTATTGTGTTTGACTTGAAAAATAAAATATTAGCGCAATTATGTAACTAAGCGCATCGAAATGTGTAATTGTGCAGAAAATACATCGTAATTTTTGCCAGCTATGCTATGATTGCGCTGTGATATGGGGATGTTATTGGCTTCGACGCTGATGATGAAGCTCATAGATGCATGCCGAGAGCGCATTTTCTCTCGTAAATCAAATTTGCATTAAAATAGTCGCAAACGACGAATCTTACGCTCTAGCTGCCTAAGGGCCGCTTGTCCGCTTCACTGAATACTTGTGGTCAGTGAACCCGACTGAAGCGCACGCACACAAGTCCGTATAGAGTTGAGCCTCGGGACTTTATACCAAACTTAGAGGATCGCACTTTAAACCCTGTTCGTCGGGTCTTAGAGTGTTAAAACAATAGACGATATCTAAGCATGTAGTATTCTCGAGTGTAGTGTTGGCGGACGCGGGTTCAACTCCCGCCATCTCCACCAAATACCTAACAAAACATGGCAGAACATGCCAAGTTTTAAAAGATAAAGGCTTGATTCTAAAGGGATTGAGCCTTTTTTCTTGCCTAAACATAACTAAATATAACTAGCTACAGTGTACATACGCCGTGTACACCACCATGTACATTGCAAGATTTATTGAATCCGTTGGTGTACAAGCCATGAAAAGAACAGAAATAAAACGTAGACCTTTATCAGATACCGTACTAGCTAACCTAGAGCCTGAATCAAAAGAATATCGGGAGCTAGACGGCGATGGCTTATATTTCCGTGTAAAGCCTGATGGTAAAAAAGCATGGCTATTCAGATATAAAAAAGCTGATGGCAAATGGTCATGGTTGGGCATTGGTACATATCCTGATTTATCGGGTGCAGGTGCAAGAAAAAAAGCGAGAGAAATTATCAAGGATATTTCACACGGCGATAATCCAATCATTACCAAACAAGAACGCAAGCGACAGAATTTTGAACGCCCTCTTTTCTACCCATTAATTCAATTAAAAATGGGGGTATTACCAAGCGATCTAGGTTCAAATCCACTTTTAGGATTTAAGCCTTTTTATTGGACGGTTTATTCATCTCCAAACATTTTTCGCTTTCATCCCCCAAACCGAATAACTCTCCCGCACAATAACAAAATAGATTATATTCTCCTTAATTGATAAAAAATTATGCGGAGTACACATGCAGGTATTTCCCTTAGGCAAGCGAACGATTTCCGTGATTGTGGTCATTGTAGCTTTGGTTTTATTGTTAATTTACGTAGTCTTACGCACAGGCCCATTTGCCCCTGTCAACGTCACCCTCACGCAAGCCAAATATCAATCCATTCAACCTAGCCTGTTTGGCATAGCTACCGTTGAAGCGCGTTATAACTATAAAATTGGCCCAACTGCAGCAGGTCGCTTAAAAAACTTAAAAGTAGATATTGGCGATAACGTACAAGCAGGACAACTGTTAGGCGAAATGGATCCTGTCGATTTGGAAGATCGTTTATTGGCTCAACGTGCGATAATCCAAAAAATTACCGCTCAGCAACAAGACACTCAAATCCGTCAAAATTTTGCGCAGCAACAAGTCAAGCGTTATCAACAACTGGCCAAAATCAATGCCACCAGCCAAGAATCTTTAGCCATTAAACAACAAGAGCTCGATTTGGCAACGGCGGCACTCAGCGCGATGCAACAAGAACTCAATAAAGCACGCGCAGACTTAAACACCTTACAAGCACAGCGCGATAATTTAAATTTAGTGGCCACAGCCGCAGGTGTCGTCACTGCACGTTATGCAGAACCGGGTTCAACAGTCGTGGCAGGTCAAACAGTACTAGAAATTGTCGATCCTAACTCCATTTGGATGAATGCCCGTTTCGATCAATCCAGTGCGATTGGTTTAGCTGCAGGTTTACCTGCTCAAATTCATTTACGTTCACGGCAAAATAATGCTTTGGCAGGTCATGTGTTATGGGTAGAACCCCGTGCCGATGCCATTACCGAAGAAATTTTAGCCAAGGTGGTTTTTAATCAACCACCAACGCCTCTTCCGCCTTTGGGTGAGTTAGCAGAAGTCACCATCAGCCTCGCACCATTGGCACGCAGTTTAACCATTCCCAATGCGGCAGTTCACCGTATCGATAACCAAGTGGGGGTGTGGAAAGTTGCAGCAGAAAAACCACAATTTGTTGAAGTTCAATTGGGACGTTCAAATTTAGCGGGCGATGTGCAAGTGCTCGCAGGCTTATCTGAAAATGATCAAGTGGTACTGTATAGCGAAAAACCACTGCATGCCAAAAACCGTTTACGGGTTGTGAAGCAACTTGCAGGAGCAGCTAAATGATTAGTCTAGCAGGTCGTGATATTTTCCATTCATGGGGTAAATTTGTATTTACTGGCTTTGGACTCGGCTTGCTGATTGGTGTGACCTTAATTATGGCTGGTGTGTATCGCGGCATGGTAGATGATGCCAAAGCCCTGCTGAATAACAGTGGTGCTGACCTATGGGTTGTACAGCAAGATACGCTTGGTCCTTATGCAGAACCTTCAAGTGTACGTGATGATTTATATCGTAGTGTGATGAATATGCCTGGGGTGGCGCATGCTTCAAATATTACTTATTTGACCATGCAAGTGCATCATCAAGACAAAGATATTCGCTCGATGGTGGTCGGGATTCAAACAGGTGAACATGATTGGAATAACTTGGGTTGGCCACCACACTTGTTGGCAGGACGTCAATTGACTCGTGGACACTATGAAGCTGTAGCCGACATTAGTACGGGATTAAAGTTGGGTGATCGTATTAAAATCCGTCGTAACACCTTTACCGTGGTGGGTTTAACCCGACGTATGGTGTCTTCGGGTGGTGATCCGATGATTTTTATTCCGCTGAAAGATGCACAACAAGCGCAATTCCAAAAGGACAATGCTGCCATTTTACAAGACCGTAGACGAACTGCAGAAAACCCGATTTATAATCGCCCTGCTTATCCTGACTTGCTTGAAAGCGTACTCAATGCACAAAGCAGCAACCGTTATGTGAATGCTATTTTAGTCCGTTTAAATGCAGGTGCTTCAGCTGAAGAAACAGCAGCACATATTCAGCGTTGGCAACAACTAACAGTCTATACCCGCCCGCAGATGGAACACATTTTAATCAGCAAAATGATTGCCACATCCGCCAAACAAATTGCCATGTTTTTGGTGATTTTGGCCTTGGTCAGCGCCGCGATTGTGGCATTTATTATTTATACCCTGACTATGGACAAAATTCGTGAAATTGCGGTCTTAAAATTAATTGGCACACGCAATCGCACAATCGCTTGGATGATCTTGCAACAAGCACTCGCGCTTGGATTAATTGGGTTTGCTGTTGGTAAAATCAGTTCAACCTTTGCCGCACCATATTTCCCGAAATATGTCTTATTGGTTCCGCAAGATTCTATTTTTGGATTTATTGCGGCGATGCTGATTTGCATGTTAGCCAGTTTGGTTGCAATTCGGATGGCACTGCGCATTGACCCTGCCGAAGCAATTGGGGGATAACATGACACACGGCATTTTAATTGAAGGTTTAAAAAAGCGTTTTGGACAAGGTGACAATGCCTTTTATGCCTTAAAAGATGTCAAAATGCAGGTTGCACCCGGTGAAGTGGTTGGGCTGATTGGCCCCTCAGGTTCGGGTAAAAGCACCTTGCTCAAATGTTTAGGTGCCGTGATTGATCCTACCGAAGGACGCATGACTTTGGGCGATGAGGTGATTTTTGATCAACGTTGGTTAGTCAAAGACTTAAGTGCCTTACGCCGCGATAAAATTGGTTTTATGTTCCAAACCCCGTACTTAATTCCTTTTTTAAATGTTTTGGATAATGTAGCGCTGCTGCCGATGTTAGCAGGCGTAGCCAATGACATTGCCCGCGCCCGCGCATTGGAAATTTTAACGGCGCTCGATGTGCAGCATCGGGTACATGCCATGCCTGGGCAATTGTCTGGTGGTGAACAACAGCGTGTCGCCATTGCACGTGGCTTGATTAATCAACCGCCTGTGATTTTAGCCGATGAACCCACTGCACCATTGGATAGTGTACGTGCGATGACCGTGATTCGCTTATTACACGAAATGGCAGAAAAATTTCAAACTGCAATTATTGTAGTCACACATGACGATAAAATCATCCCTACCTTTAAACGCTTGTACCACATTCGAGATGGTGTGACTTATGAAGAACAAGGAGAAGGACGTCCTTTTAAGTAGGCTCTAAAGTTTTCAGCGCTGGAAACTGATGTTTTAGCTCAATATAAAAACCGCGCTTAAATCATTCAAACGCGGTTTTTTAAATATTCACAGGTCAGTAAACTGAACCCATCGGCATCTTATTCAGCCAACATTTTACTCAGTATTCATAGCCATTGTTGATAGACCATTGCTGCAATTTGCCATAATAGATTTCATCACTGAACAGCAGGTCTGCTTTAGAGGCAGCATTACTTTCTTCGGTTGGGCAGAAACCATCATCACAATCGGCATCGACAACCCAGCAACCACGCACAAATAATACTTTATTGCCTTCTTGCTCCAGTTGTTTCTGAACGCGATCAATCGCTTCATGTAAGTCATCTGCGCCTAAATATGCGGTCAAATACGCATAAGAGCCTGTTTCATCGGATGCTTTACGGAACTCTACACCCACACAAAATAAATGTTTTTTCATTCTTGGCTCCTTGTCATCTTATACAGCTAAACTAATCTTTAATTTGGTCTAGGTCTAGTGCTTTTTCTTACACTTAACAATACGTTACCTATTCACAATACTGCAGTTCAAAGTAAAAACATAGTATCCAAATATTAGACTTAAGCCATAATCGCTGTATAAATGAGGTAGAACGCAACACCAATGACTGTTGTAGCAAATACCTTTTGTACAGTATTGCTATTCATGCGATGTACCAAAGTACGTCCAAGTAACATCCCGACAATACACGCCAGAACAAAGGTGATGGTGACTGCCATTGGGTACTGAAAGCCATCTAAAACGTGTGCTGAAATACTCACGCCACCAATCAGGAAAATAATCATCAAAGAGGTTGCGACGATACTGCGCATATCCAAATCGGTAAATTTACGCAATAACGGCACAATAATAAAACCACCGCCCACACCCAACAAACCCGTCAGCAAGCCTGCAATTACACCAACACCACCAAGCAAAGACGCCGTTTTAACATTCCAAATTAAGCGTCCTGTGTTTTGGTTTACCTTACACGGTGGATTAATTTGGTCGTTGACTTTATTAAAGAAAATACGATACGCCACAATAAACATGACCAGACTGAACGCCAGTGTTAACCAAATGGGCGGGACAATACCTGCCAAATGCACCCCGTAACGTGCAGATGGAATACTGATTAAGGCAATCCACAATGCAGCACGATAACGCACAATACGTTTGAACAAGCCTTCAACTGTGCCAACCAAAGCTGCCAAAGTGACTGCCAATAAACCCACGGGTGCAGCCTGCGCCACAGTCCAGCCTTGGCTTGCCATAAGAGCAGGAACGGCAAGAATACCGCCCCCTGCCCCTGTCAAACCCAGCAAAGTACCAATCGCCAAGCCTTCTAGGATTAACATCCACATGCGTATTTTCCCCTATTCCATCACTGTGTTGTGCTGTGCAAGCATTACTTGCCGCAAACTTTATTGGCAGGCAAAGCCACATCAATATGTTTTGGATAAGGCAGTTTTAAATTCTGCATGAGGGTAATAAATTCCGCTTTGGTGCGCCCTTGTCCTAAACGCGAGTTATTGCGTTTTTCCTGCCCAACGGTAGAAGACACACGCCCTTTGTAGTCATGCCCTGGGTACACCAAAGTGTCATCAGGTAAGCTAAAAATTTGTAGATGAATGCTGTCATATAAAGTCGCTGGGTTGCCTTCCTGAAAGTCAGTACGACCACAACCATCAATTAACAACGCATCGCCAGTGAATACCATGCCATTGACCACATAGCTGGTACAGGCGTTGGTATGACCCGGGGTATAACGTGCTTCAATCAACAATTCACCCACACGAATGGCGCTGCCATCGGTAATGAAAATATCGCCACACACCACACCTGAATTACGATGTAATACAGTTTTACAACCAAAACGTGTTCTGAGTTCGTTGGCAGCAGTAATATGGTCAGCGTGTACGTGCGTATCTAAGCTATACACCAATTGCAAATCATGCTGTTCTAGAAAAGCAGCATATTGCTCAACCTCTGAAATTACAGGGTCAATCAGCACCGCTTCACGGGTTTGTTCAGATGCCAATAAGTAAGTATAGGTCGAGCTGTCAGCTTCAAAAAATTGATGAAAGATCATGAGATAGATACTGAGTTTTATATTTTGTTATTCTTAATTTTGCAAATATAGTGCCAACTTAATCTCTTTTAAATATATTAATAAAATACAATATATTAAGAGATATTGTTTAATTTAGATCATCCTCCATGTTTCACATCTGTTGCATTTTGTGTTTCAATTGAATCAATAATGAAACAAAAGATGAAACATCATGAATGCGATACATGACTTTGAACAACAAGCCAGTCTTGAAAGCTTTTTGTTTCATTTACAACAACTTTGTCCAGACAGTTTGCTCTATGTTTATGACGACATTGCTCAAACATGGATTTATGAATATGCACAAGATGCTTCTGTTTCTGCAGCTACGGGTAAAACATTAAAAAACCAATTATTGAAATTAAAACTACAATCACAATCAGCATCACAACCACAGACAGGTCTGCTGCAACTCCCGAATAGTGCTAAGGCATGGCACTACCACAGCTTAAATATTCGTGTCCATACAGCCGATTTCACAGGATGTTTATTCTTTCTGCAGCCTAGCGTTGCAACAGTGTCATCACAAACACTCACCCCATCTGCCCAAGCACAAAATAGTTTGGCGGAGTTTTTCCATAGTGATTCGCCACAAATGCAGCATATGTATTCCATTATTGAACGGGTAGCGATTACTGAGTTTCCTGTTTTGGTGCGTGGTGAATCTGGTAGTGGTAAAGAGTTGGTGGCGCAAGCAGTACATGCACGCAGCCAACGGCATGCACAAGTCTTTATTGCGATTAACTGCGCGGCTTTAAATGCCAATATTTTAGAAAGTGAATTGTTTGGGCATGTGAAAGGTGCATTTACAGGGGCAATTCGTGAGCATAAAGGTGTGTTTGAACGTGCTGCAGGTGGTACTTTATTTTTAGATGAAATTGCAGAAATTCCACTGGAACTGCAAGCCAAATTATTGCGAGTATTAGAAACGGGCGAATTCACCCCTTTGGGCGGTGAAAAAGCGATTAAATCGAATGTCAGAATTATTACCGCAACCCATCGCGCTTTACGTGAAGAAGCGCGTTTAGGCAGATTTCGCCAAGATTTACTTTATCGTTTACGGGTGATTCCAATTTTTGTGCCACCACTACGTGAACGTAAACAAGATATCCCTAAAATTGCAGCATTTATTTTGCAACAACAAGCCCAGTTTCAGGTCACGCCACATTTGACCGAGCAAGCACTGAAGGTATTAATCAATTACGACTGGCCGGGCAACGTGCGTGAATTAAAGAATACCTTGCTGTATGCATTGACCATGTCAGCAGGTAAAACGGAAATTGATCAACACGATTTACCCGATGAAATTGTGCATGCTAGTTTGAAACTCGCCACAGCTCCCCCAACGCCACAACCTATTGAGCTGCCCATCAAAACCAACAATAAAGTAGATAAAGACACACTGCAGGATTTACTGGAAAAATATCAGGGGCAAACTGAATTGGTGGCACAAGCCTTGGGCATTAGCCGAACCACCTTATGGCGTTATCGAAAAAAATATCATTTATGAGGCGGAAGTTTGCTGAATAAAGGACGCTTTGCTTTGATCTGCATATTCATAAATGGTGTCTAAATCTTTTTGAATGGCAGCTGCGACTCGGCTAGGCATCAACTGATTAAGTTTTACAAAGACTTTTTCAGGATAACCGACCTGATAGGATTGACGGTCTGTTTGTAAAAATTGATACAGTTCTTGTGCCACAAATTCAGGTGAATCCACTTTTGTACCCATTTTGATATTCATTTCAATCACATCGGGATTATTCATACTGGTATTGGTCGCGCGTGGGGAGAAATATCTAAAACGAATGGCAGTCTGACAATACTCTCGCGCCAACGCTTCAGTTGCACCACGCAAGGCAAACTTACTGGCGCAATAACTCACATAGCCAGGATAGCCGATGCTGCCAAAAGTCGAGCCAATATTGATGATCTGACTCGGCTGACTGTCCGACATATATGGAATCACATCCTGAATCAGTTGCAGCGGATAAGCCACATTGACCAACATCATTTGCTCAATGGTATCCTGTGATTGCTGCGCAAACAGACGAAAATCATTCATGCCTGCATTGTTAATATAGTAATGAATCGGCTGTTTTAATGCGGCAAGTGCCTGAATAAAATCATGACGACTGCTGGCATCAATTAAATCACAACGCAGACTGTGTAATTGCAACTGAGGATACTGCTGCGCCAGACTTTGCTCTAGTTGTTGCAAGGTGTCTTGCTTACGCCCAACCAAAATTAAGTTTAAGCCTTTTTCAGCAAAATGATGCGCAATCGCATGACCAATCCCGCCTGTTGCCCCGAAAATCACCGCAGTTAAATTTGACATAAAAGATACTCTCAATTTTAAGATATTCGATACAACTCAATTATAAAAATGCAGGATTCAGTCCCAAGCCCATACAAATATAGAGTTTACGATCTTCTAATGGCACCAATATTTCACGTCTGCCATGCATAAAGCGCTTGTTATCAATGAGCACCACATCACCATCTTGCCAGTCAATTTCTGAGGTTTCACGCTCGCATCGCTCTGCCAACTCTTCCAATAATTCCGCTTGGATTTCGCTGCCATCGGCAAAGTAAAAACGCGGCTTTTCGTAATTATAAGAAGGTCCCAACAAGGTGTTGGCAAAGGCAGGCACAGCTTTTAAATTGTCATGGCGAATCATCGGCATGCTTAAATCGTACTGTACGCCTTCATCATGCGCAGGGCGAATCCGTTGTCTAGGAATCATCGCAATAAAATGAGCGAGTTCCCGCTGCCCGACCTGTGCAGCATCGGCAATATTGAGTGCAGTTGCCACATACTTTTGCCACATACTTTTGCCACATTACTTTAGGTAAGTAACGGCTGATGGTCATCGGTTCAGCAAATTTCTGTTTCAGTGTATCAGGCAGTTTTTTCCATGCCTCATGTCCATCACATAAGGTGGTCTGCGAACCACGCGAAGCACTTTTTTCACTAAAAAAAGCAATAATATCAGGCGGCATTGGGGTTGAACCATTTTCTATATGCAGCCCCATTGCCTGCGTACCTGCATCTACTTTTTGCGATTGTCGGGTCACATTTTCACGTGCAGGGTCATAGGTCAGCTTTTGGCAAATATTGCTCATCAGCCCACTAAACGCATTCACATCATAATGTTCATTTCTAAGTAAAACCCAACCGTGCTCCACCAAACGATCTTTAATTTGTTGTGGGGAATGTTTGAATTGCTGTTGTGCAATATTCATGTGATTTCTCTCTATCTCTATTGATGACTGACAGGTTGATGTCTATCTGTGAAACATCTCCAAGATCAGCCATTAAATACGTTGTAGGATGTGCCAAAGCTGTCTGATACTGTTGCTGAATGACTGCTCTACGCAATTTTCCGTTATCGGTTAACATCTGATTATTTAAAGAAAAAGGTTGTTCAGCACGGCACCAGTGTTTAATTTGGGCATAATCAGGCATACGGGTATTGGCACGATAAATCGCGGCTGCCAATTACGCATCTGAACGATGTTCCTCGGCATAAATCACTGCAGATAATGACGGCTGCGCTTCACCAAACACGGCAATCTGTTGAATTTCAGGCTCACTCAAACTGTTCGATTCAACCCATTCTGGTGAAATATTGCGCCCAAAACTGCTGACAATAATTTGCTTGATACGCCCCGTGATATATAAATAGCCATCTTCATCAAAATAACCTGCATCGCCTGTGTGAATATCGGCTGATACCGCATCCTGCTCACGCCCAAGTTCATGCATATATCCCAACATGGCACTGCCCTTGACCACCACTTCTTGATTGGCAGCAATTTCGACTTGAACATGCGGCAATACGCGGCCAACACTGCCAATTCTGCGAGCTTCAGGCAGGTTTAAACTCACGACCGATGCACATTCAGACAGACCATAACCTTCATAAACAGGTAAATTGAATTGCTGACACTGCTTGAGTAAATCTGCAGACACCTTGCCACCACCCACGGCAATAAACTTCAAAGTGCGCAAGCCCAAATCGCCGTGTTGATGGATATATTCCACAATCGCTTTGAGCATTTGTGGCAATAAAATCACGCTTTCAATGCGATATTGCTGCACGGCATCGACAAAGCGTGAAACATCAAACTCATGGTTGGACAGCAAACCGAACTGGCTGACTTCACCCACCACCACTGCACGTCCCATGTGAAAAGGCACATACACGCCTGCGATATTTTCAAGCAATGTTGCAAATGGAATTAGACACAAATGCCGCCCAAGCTGGCTACTTTGTAATGCCTGACTTAAAGAGTGTGTAATTGAATTGATGGTGGCTTCTGCCAAACACACACTTTTGGGTGTACCTGTACTGCCCGAGGTATAAGTAATTTTTGTAGGCTGCTCAGCAGAATTTGGGGATAAATGCGGTTGTGCTGTTTCAACGCTTAGACGAAACAACTGCCCTTGATATAAATCTGATGGTGGCAAAACCTGTGCCTGAACTGTATCAATCATCTCCAACAAAGCTTCTGGAATAGCAGTATTTCCAATAGCCGAGTTAACATTGGACGGAGTATCGCTTTGTGCAGTATCCGTCAAAATACACAGCAACTCCGCTTGGCTGTCTTGCAGTAAATGTTGCACTTGTGCAGCAGTAAAAAATAAAGGCACAGGAATGACTGTCATTGCAGCTTTACGTGCGGCTAAATCGACCACAATCCAATCGGCCTGATTCACACCCCACAACGCCAAACGCTGTACTTGATAAGTTGCCAATTCTGCACTGAGCAACTCAACCCGTTGCTGTAATGTGGCATAACTCAGTGTGGTTTGTGCCGTCACAATTGCTTCACGCTCAGGGTCTGTTTGGGCATAGTGATTCAGGTTTTCAAATAACTCATTCATCTTTCAATTTCCGCCTTTCTGCATGACCTTAGGCATAAAAACAATATTGCTGTTGCGTGACCGCCAACGCTGCTGCAACGTCAATCGCCAGTACATAAGGCTTCTGTTGGTAATAACTGCCCCATTGATGCTGTGCATCGCCCAAGGCTTCGGGGTTGGCTTTTTCTAGTACCTGAAAATGCAAACCCATTTGCTGTAACACATAGCGCACTGCTGCTGTTCCTGTGCAAACTGCCCACGACACATTGTTCTGCGATAAGTGAAAGACCAAAAAAGCCACCATCAATTTGGCTTTGCTCATGTCTTGCGCTGCCAAGTTGCCAATTTCAACAATCTGCGCGCGCGTTACAGGCACTTGGCTCAATTGGGTTAAAATGGTTTCAATGGGTGCACCTAAATACTGTTCCAAAAAGGCTTGGTTTGCGCCCAATGGTTGCATGCCAATCACCACTTGCATGTCGTGGTTTACATAGCCTGCAAACAAGGTATCTGAAAAAGTATTTATGGATGCCTGATGGACTTTTTGGTATTTATCTCGAATAAAATGCTCTAATGCCAAGCGTTGTTCGCTAGCATCTCGGGTCACAGTTGTCACATTTAAATGTTGTGCTGTTGTGTGTGCTTGAATCACCGAGGCATAGCTGTGTAATACATCTAAATGTGGCTGTTCTAGGTTCAACTGTTTTGGGTTCGTTTGTGGTTTATACGGCTGCGCTACAGATGCATACCCGTTGAATTGTTTTTTATTTTTTTGCTGATGAAAATTCGCATCCAGAAAATGCGTTTGACTGGATGATTGAGCATCAAAATTAAATTTGATCATGTGCATCACATTGGATAGAAAATAACTCAATGCTCAAGATAGAAATCTAAACTTAAAGAAAACTTAAGTCGCTACAAACTGTCACAATTCAAAAAACTCTTCATGCACACAAAAAAAGGAGCTGATCACTCAACTCCTTATATGTCTAAAACAATAAACTAATCAAAATAAACAGTCATCCAATTAGGCAAAACACAATTGTTCGCGCCCTACCTTAGATTTTAATAGGCATAAGACGCAATTGCCGTTGCAATTGGTTTATCTTCATCATTGACCATCGTCATGCGCATGGTGCAGCCTTTACGCCCTAAACGTAAAGTTTCCGCACGGGCAATAAAATACTTACCGCGTCCCGGTGCTAAGTAATCCACCCGCATATCTACCGTAGCCAAACGGGTGACTTTTTTTATGGTATCGGGCAAGTCGTCAGGTTCAGTTCTTTTATATAACTCACCCATCGCCACAATACCGCCCACACTGTCCAAAATGGTTGCAGCAACACCACCATGTAAAATTTGGAAAGCCACGTTGCCCACCATATACGGTTGCATCTCAATATAGGCTTCAATTTGACCATCGACCACACGCATGCTCATGCCATTGTGTTGAAAAAATGGCGATCCATTAAATGCATTGACCAATTGTCTTAGCACGACATCAATATCGACTTTCGCGCCTAAATGTATATTCCCAGTCCAATTTTTCTCTGCATTACTCATAACGTGCCCAAAAGTCCAAACAACTCAATTTACCAACAATAAAAACAGCCAATGTATGCCCAAATGAAATTTAAGGGGCTACAATAGTCGTCTAGTTTAATACTGATCAGTGAGATTTTTATGACCTATACGTTCAATCGTCCTGCATTTCCTGCCACTCGTATGCGTCGTATCCGTAAAAATGATCAATTACGCGCCATGGTTCGCGAAACTCACTTAACCACAGATCACTTGATTTATCCTGTATTTGTTTTACCGGGACAAAATCAAACCCAAGATATTCCAAGCATGCCCAATATTCAGCGTTTATCGGCAGACTTATTACTCAAAAAAGCCGAGCGTTTAATGCAGCTGGGTGTGTCTAAACTGGCATTGTTTCCAGTCACGCCACAAGAAGATAAAAGCCTGACCGCAGAAGCAGCATGGCGTGAAGATGGCTTGGTGCAAAACACGCTACGCCTGCTGAAAAAAGAATTACCAGAGATGGTACTTATTACCGATGGCGCACTCGACCCGTACACTACTCATGGTCAAGATGGCATTATTGATGACACAGGCTATGTACTGAATGATGAAACCGTTGAATGTCTAATTAAACAGGCTTTAAGCCATGCCGAAGCGGGTGCAGATGTGGTTGCGCCAAGTGACATGATGGATGGCCGTATTGGTGCGATTCGTCAGGCGTTGGAAAGCAACGGGCACATCTATACCTCTATCATGGCTTATTCAGCCAAATACGCCTCTAGCTTTTACGGCCCATTCCGTGATGCAGTCGGTTCTGCCAGCAACCTCAAAGGCGGCAACAAATACAATTATCAAATGGATATTGGCAACCGCGCCGAAGCCTTGCATGAAATTGCACTGGATATTCAAGAAGGTGCAGACATGGTGATTGTAAAACCAGGTATGCCTTATTTAGACATCGTACGTGAAGTGAAAGATAACTTTGGTGTGCCAACCTTTGTCTATCAAGTGAGTGGTGAATACGCCATGCTTGCTGCCGCGATTCAAAATGGCTGGTTGTCGGACAGTGTGATTATTGAATCGCTAATGAGTTGCCGCCGTGCAGGTGCAGATGGTATTTGGACATATTTTGCCGAAGAAGCAGCACTCAAACTTAAAGATATGGCATAAACAGGCGACTTTCATGCACATCGCAATCATTGGTGCAGGCATCAGCGGTTTGTTGTCTGCACTCGAACTGGTAGAGCAGGGCTGCTCTATCAGTATTTTTGATCAACAACAAGCAGCACAAGCGGCATCATGGGCAGGTGGTGGAATTCTTTCTCCCATGTATCCGTGGCGTTATCCTCAAGCGGTCAATGACTTAGCCCAATTTGCCAAACCGCAGTACCAAGCATGGAATGAAAAACTCAAACCTATTACAGGCATTGATTTTGAAATCCATGAAACAGGCATGTTGATTTTTGATGAAGATGATTTTGAGATTGGTATAAATTATGCCGAACGTCATCATGAACCGATGCAGCAAGCTGAATGTCTGAATCGGGAACAGCTCGAACAAATTAACCCGCATATCCACCCCAAATTTAAACAAGCCCTGTATTTCTCACAACTTGCCAATGTGCGCAATCCGCGTTTATTACAATCGCTCACGCAATATTTGAAACAACATCCGCGCGTGCGATTTTTTGAACACTGCCCAATTCAGCAATTTCAGATCACTGAAGATCGTATTCAAGCCATTCAATCTGCCGATGGTCGCTTGCATCGTGCAGATCATATCGTGCTTGCGACAGGTGCATGGTCACAGCACTGGGCGGCACAACTGGGTTTAGAGATTCCTGTACAGCCTGTACAAGGGCAAATTGTGTTATTTAAAACCCCTGCACAATGGTTGCCAAGCATGTGCATGAACAAGGTGATGTACTTGATTCCACGTCAAGATGGGCATGTGCTATGCGGTTCCAGTATGCGTCACGTTGGTTTTGACACCACACCAAACCCGCAAACCCAACAAGATATTTTAACGGCTTGTTTTGAAATGGTGCCTGAATTGGCACAGTTCCCCATTGTGAAACAATGGGCTGGTTTACGTCCAGGCTCGCCTACAGGTGTGCCGTATATCGGCAAAGTGCCAAGCCTAAATAATGTATGGATGAATTTCGGACACTTCCGTAATGGCTTATGTATGGGCACTGCTTCAGCGCAGTTATTAAGACAGCTCATGCTTGGGCAAGAAACGATTGTTGATCCTGCCGCTTATGATCCAAAGCAGTTACAGCCCACCTCAATCTGTGCATAACACTCAGCAGCATCCTCTGTTTAAGTAGAGGATCATGCACCCAGACAAGCCGCTAGCGCCTGTTCAAGTTTTGGATATTGAAAGCAATAGCCTGCTTGTTCTAACGCTTGTGGTTTAACATATTGCCCATTCAGCACCAATTGCGATTGCTCGCCCAATAACCAACGCAAGACAAAAGCAGGTAACACCAAAAATGGACGACGTTTTAAAAGCCGAGCTGCGGTTTCGGCAAAGTCTTGCTGACTGGTTTTTTCAGGTGCAACCACATTCAAAATTTTGGCGTCTACAGGTTGCGTCATTAACCAGTGAATGGCCTGTAAAATATCTTGTATATGCACCCATGCAACAGGCTGCCGTCCATGCCCAATCCGCCCGACGGCATTTAAACGAATTGGTAATAACATTTGCGGTAAAATGCCACCACCGCGCCCAAACACCACGCCCAAGCGCATAATTTTAGTATTTTGCTGGCTGAAGCTTAACGCAGCCTGTTCCCATTGCTGGCACAACTGCGACATAAAAATATCTTGTGCTGCACTGTGTTCGGTACATACTGCTGACCATTGTTCCTGCGGGTCAATTCCGTAATACCCCACTGCCGAGCCTGAAATAATACACTTGGGGAAAATACGGCGCTTTTCAAGATATTGATATAAGTGCAGTGTGGTCTGAACTCGACTATCAAGCAATTTTTGTTTGCGTGCTGCTGTCCATCTGCCCTGCCCAATACTTTCTCCCGCCAAATTAATCACATAATCAATTTGGTCGGTGTCGAGTTCATCTAACTGCTGAATCCAGCGTAATTGTGGATGTTTGGATACTCGATTGGGCTGTCGGGTTAGCCCCACCACCCGATAATCCTGTTGCAATAAAAACGGCAACAATTGTGAACCAATAAAACCACTTGCCCCTGTTACCAGTACCAAAGGTTTATGCATCTTCCAATCTCAGCATGATGAAAAATATAGTTTTAGCTATACGTGATTTAGACTGAATGTTCAAGTCTAAGCAAATCATCATCACATAACTGATCATGTATATTTGAAGAAAATCAGATATTAACAACTTCTTTTATCAGCCAAACATTTTAACTGCCATACGCTGTGCCTGTTTACCATAAAACCAATAGGTCAGCAGATACAATGGAATTGCGATCAACAAGAACATGATCACCACCACACTCATAAATTGTGGCTGTTGCAAATACTGTAAAAAATCTTGCCAAATGCTTGGGTTTTGGCGAGAAAATATCGCCAAACCTAATAATAAAAACGCCAAGTTATAGCCCCAAAAAATCAGGCTAAATCCTAAAGTAAATGTCTTGCGTTCCTTGTCATTCGGCGCACGGCGTTGTTGTTTTAAAAACTTATACAGCACTAAAATCATGGCAACCAAATAAGGCACCGCAGTTAAAATCCCGCCTACACCCGCAGGTAATAATGCAGCCAATACGCCACAAATACAGGTCATCACAAAGCAATACAAGAAAAACCAGATAAAATAACGGCTTAGCGATACCATAAAGATGACTCAGACAAAAGATTCAGCCTAGTATAAAAAAAATTGATTTTTTTTTCATGAAATTGTCAACCGAATACAAAAGCCTGACGTTATATAGGCTACAAGGTCACAACAACCGTTAATGTGTATGGCATCCACAATATTTTCGGTGACCTGACTAAAGCAATAAATCGCATACAGTCATGCTTTGAACATCAGCCAAAGCTTTACTGTATCGCAAGTTTTTCTTTGACCGACGATTTCATCATCACTCGAATCGTCGGTCTTTATTTTTTAAGGTCTTTTTTTAGCCTTTCTAACATCAGTATTTTAACTCTCTATATTTTTCTATACAGATCACGACAGATTTTACTTTCCCTTCTCTTTAAAATCTCTGCGACCTAAATTGTCGCTTTAAAAGCAGAAAACTGGTTTTTTGCCGCAGTGTTGCGCTCAGTTATGTTAAGTTATCCCATAATTCAACATCAAGATTGGAACACGCATGGCTGTTCATTTTTTACATACGTCTGATTGGCATTTGGGGCAATTTTTCCATCACCATGAACGTGAATATGAACATACTGAATTTTTAAATTGGCTCTTAACTCAAATTAAAAGCAAACAGCCGAATGCCCTGCTCATAGCAGGCGATATTTTTGATGTGGTCAATCCTGCTTCGAGCGCTCAGAAACAACTCTATCAATTCCTTACCGATGCGCATGTGCTTGCTCCACACATGCAAACCTTAATGATTGCAGGCAATCATGACTCTGGGTATCGCATTGAGCAAGTTGAACCCTTTTTAGACCGCTTCAACGCCAAAGCTGTGGGCGTGATTGGTAAAACAGCCGAGCAAAAATTAGATTTAGATAAACTCCTAGTGCCTATTTATGACGCTGCGCAAAATATTGTGGCATGGTGTCTGACCCTGCCCTATTTACGCAGTGCAGAAATTACAGGTTTAAATGAACATAGCAGTGACAATCAATCTGCGGTTGCTTACTTACATCAACAACTGATTGCAGAAGCCAAAGCCCGTAAACAACCCGATCAAGCCCTGATTTTAATGTCACATGCACACATGCAAGGTGGCGAAACTTCCGACTCAGAACGCCCAATTGTAGTGGGGAATGAAGAAGCCTTATCGACTGCGCTGTTTGATGAGGTGATTGACTATGTCGCACTCGGACACTTACACAAACCGCAACAGGTCGGACAGCCACACATTCGCTATAGCGGCTCACCCATCCCTTTATCATTTAGCGAGCTGAATTATAAACACCAAGTCCTTGAAGTCAGAATTGACCCGTTGCAGGCAGATGCACAGCGTTTCCAATATGAAAGCTTGCTTATTCCACGTACGGTAGAGCTGCTTCGGATTCGCTGTGAACTTTCTGAATTAATCACCGAACTGAATAAATTGCCAAAAGATGAAATTGCAGAAGTTTGCGCACGGCATTTTTTAGAAATTGAATATATCAGCGATGCGCCACCACCCATTGATTTACGCCAACAAATTGAACAAGCACTGCCTGCCAACCGCTATCGTTTACTGCGCATTGCACGACGCTTTCAAAACTGTGAAAACTCGAACGTGCAACAATCAAAAATTGATTTAGAGCCGCCTACGCCTGAAAAATTATTTTTAGATTTATGGGAAAAAATGGGCTATCAACCTGACCCAGAAGTGAGCCAAGATTTTTTACAGCTTTTGGCCGAAGCCCAACAAGAACTTGATCAGAATAAAGCTTAAGGATTTGCCATGAAAATTTTACGTTTAAGTTTAAATAATTTGGCATCTTTGGCAGGCACGCATGTCATCAATTTTGAAGATGAGCCACTGGCACAGGCAGGTTTAATTGCAATTACGGGCAAAACTGGTGCAGGCAAATCGACTTTGCTGGATGCCATGTGTTTGGCACTTTATGACGAAATTCCACGTTTGAGAGGTGCAACAGGCAGCCTGACCGATACCGCAGGCAAAGAAATTTCCTTAAAAGATTCTAAACATATTTTACGTCGTGGTACGACTTCTGGCTTTGCAGAACTTGAATTTATCGCGCTTGATCAAAAACGCTATTCGGCACGTTGGCAAATTCGCCGTGCGCACAATAAAGTGGATGGGAACTTAAAAGTTGAACGTGCCATCACCTGCTTAGATGAACAACGGGTTTTAAATCAAAAAATTTCTGAAGCTACGCCGATTGTAGAACAACTGATTGGTCTTAGTTTTGAGCAATTCACACGCGCAGTATTATTGGCACAATCGGAAGTTGGGGCATTTTTAAAAGCCAAAGACCATGAACGGGCAGATTTACTTGAATATTTAACCAATTCGCAAATTTTTACCGAAGTCAGTAAACGTGCAGCCGTTAAATTTAGTGAAATTAAACAAAAGCGAACAGATCTTGAAAATGTCATGGGGCATGTGGTGCTCCTCAGCGATGAAGCACTAAAAGACTTAGAAACCCAACAACATGACCTAAGTCAACAATTAGCTTTGCTGACCCAAACCGAAAAACTGTATGAAAATGATGTGAAATGGCACAAAGATTGCCATGAACTCTATGCCAGCACCCAAGCTAAAAAAGAAATATATGATGTTCAAGTCGATGCCGATCTTAAACTCGCCTCTCAAAAACAATTGCTCAAACATTTAGATGAATTTCAAACCATCCGCGAGCAATTTGTCTTGCGTCAGCAAGCAGATACCGAGCTAAAAAATCTGAATCAGCAGCTTTTGAAATTTGAACCAAACTTGCAACAAGCGGAATACGCACAACAGCAAGCGATTAGTCAGCAACAGCAAGCGGAAAAAGACCTTCAGGCATGGCAGCAGCATGTTGAACAATTGAAACCACAACTTGAAATTGCGGCACAGTTACAACATGAAATTTCTAGCAAACTTCAACAAT
The DNA here is from genome assembly GCF_013420425.1 of Acinetobacter sp. YH01007. Lineage (NCBI taxonomy): Bacteria > Pseudomonadati > Pseudomonadota > Gammaproteobacteria > Moraxellales > Moraxellaceae > Acinetobacter > Acinetobacter sp. YH01007. The sequence goes on from NZ_VOYC01000005.1 coordinate 171,047, forward strand.
ATACCGCTTTGGATGCTGCACAAAAATTATTTGCAGAGCAGCAAATTCAGCCTGTGCAAAATAATTTGAAGCAACTGACGACTCAACTTGCAACCGAGCAACAACAACAGCAACATTTACAACAGCAATTCAAACAGACTGCGGCATGGGCAAATTTTGATGATAATTTAGCCCTTACGTTGCAACGTCTGCAAGATTATTTGCAGCTTGAACAGCAACTACGTCAGCAAAACCCTACGCTGTTCCAATCTGCATTAGATACTTTAATTGAGCAACAACAACATACACAGCAACAACTGTTGGTTTGGGAAAAACAATATCAACATCCTGAACAACTTGAGCAGCAACTCACGGCAGAGCAACAGCAATTACAACATGCTTTAAAGAGTGTGCATGTTTTAGAGCGCTTGCAACAGGCACTTGAACAATGGCAACAACAGACCACCCTATTTGAGCAGTTACAACAGCGTCAGCAAGAAACTTTAAGTCTGCAACAGCAGACACAGACTCAAATTCAAACCCAACAGCAGCAAGTGCAAATTACTGAACAAGCCTTGCAACAATTACAGCAGATCTTTGAACAGCAGCGTTTATTGCAGCATCAAAGTGTGCAGGATTTACGTGCCCAATTAAAACCGAATGAAGCCTGTATGGTCTGCGGCAGCCATGAACATCCGTTTATTCAGCATGAAAATTTACTCAGTGACGCTTTAAACCAATTGCAGGATCAGCAATTGCAGCAGGCCAAAACTGAATTTGAGCATGCGCAAAAACAGCTACAACAATTGGAGCGTGCTCGCAGTCAATACGATGCAACTTATCATCAACAACAACAACGCAGTCTTGAACTGCAACAGCAACTTGAACAACAACAGACATTGGTGCAACAGCTTGCAACATCCTTATCTTTAGATTTGGATGCAGCGCTGCCTGTTGCAAAGCAAATTGAACACGTACAGCAACATTGGGCAACAACACATCAATCCACTCAACACTTGCAGCAGAGTATTCAACAAGCAAACGATACCCTGAAACAATGGCGCAATGCTGCACAGCAGGCAGAACAACTCAAATATGCTATTCAACAACGCCAAGACCTCGCTCAGCGTTTACAGCCTATTTTGTCGCTTTTAGATGCAGAACAAAGACACGCTTGGCTCAATCAACCGATTGAATACTATCAAAATGCCTTACAACAGTTAGAGCAACGTCATCACTTGCAGCAGCAGCAAGTTCAACTGAGCAAAACGATTGAACAACTGACTCAACAACAGCAGCAAGTGCAAGAAAAGTTGCTATTTTTACAACAGCAACATGCAGAGAAAACCCTACAACTGCAGCAGATTAAAACTGCAGGAAGTGAGCTGCGTGATCAAATTAAGCAGCTTACAAGAACTCATGCGGGATGTGAATATCAGACCTATCAAGAATGGCAGCAGGCTTTAGATCAGCAACAACAGCAACTCAATCTTGCACTTAGCACACAACGAACTGTACTTAATCAAGCAGAACAGGTGTTAAAAGACTTACAACTGCAAAAACATGGTTTGGATAGTAGAATTCAACAGCGCATGCAGCAACACACTGAATGTCAGCAACACATTGCAACGTGGCAAGCGACACACACGCATTTTCAAGCCAGCATCATTGATAAATGTTTACAGATTTCTTATGCCGAACATCAGCAAATACGCAACATGCTGCAGCAACAACAAAACAGTTTGGAGAGTGCTAAAACGGCTTGGCAAACATTGGAAGAGCAATATCAAAAACACTTAAAGCAACAGCCACAACTGAGTTTTGACGAGGTCACCACGCAACTGGCAGCGCTGCAAACAGACAAAGCCAAACAACAGCAAAACTATAATGAGATTGAGGCACAGCTACGCCTGAATAGCACCAATCAAGAGATTTTTGCTACCTATCAAACTCAAATTGAAAATATCAAAGCTGAAGAATATCGTTGGGGACGTATTTACGATTTAATTGGGCATAAAGAAGGGACAAAATTTAAGAAAATTGCCCAAGAACATCACTTGGATATTTTGGTGGAATACGCCAATCAGCAATTGCTACCACTGAGTTCGCGTTATCAATTGCATCGTATTCCAGACAGTTTGGGGTTAGCGATTATTGATTTAGACATGAACAGTGAAATTCGCCCTGTTCTGTCTTTATCGGGTGGCGAAACCTTTTTGGTTTCTTTAGCTTTGGCACTGGCAATTGCCAATATGGCATCTGGCTCAATGAAACTGGAATCGCTATTTATTGATGAAGGCTTTGGCACTCTCGACCCGACTTCCTTGCACATGGTGATGAATGCCTTAGACCATCTGCAAAGTCAGGGACGTAAAGTGGTGCTGATTTCGCATATTCAGGAAATGCACGAACGAATTCCTGTGCAAATTCAAGTCAAACCAGTGGGTGCAGGGGCAAGTGAAGTCAATGTGGTGGGTTAAAGCCAATACTGCCTAAAATCTGAAGATTATTTGTCGATTGAAGAATTATTGAGATGACTGTGAGATTTCAGATTTTAGGCTTCCATGAAGTTGTATTGAATTTATTTTAAAATCACCCACACTTTAAGTACTTAATTTTATGGATATAAAAACGATTATTCTCTTTGCTGTATTGCCCAGTTTAAGTATTATTTTTCTCACATGGTTAATACGTTTCCCTAAACCTTGGGTTTTTAAAGCGGTTTTAATTTTTGAAATCATTCTCACCGTCTGCACTTTAGTCATTGAGTTGGATGCAAGAAAAACACCTGGAAATAGCGGTTGGACCATCATTTTCACAGGCTTCTTTCAGTTCTGTTTTTTGCTATTTTTACTGATTGCCCGTATTCGAATCTGGATAGAAAATAAATCTTGAATGTCTACTTCACCTATTTACTGGACGGGAGTGGCGCTTTCTAAAAATAGTGAAGGTTATTAAAAATAATCTACACAAGCCAAAACTTTGACAGCTTTACAGCATACATAACTAAAAAAGCCTCGACATCCTGTCGAGGCTTTCTAGATTCAGTTTTTGGTATAACTCCTGTCGTACCAAGCACTTCCGTGTTGTTCTATTTCTTATTCTTCTTATTTAGGAAACTCCCTGTTTCCCGATAAGTTCATATTAAGAAAATCCAACCTTCAGCACTAGCCGCAAAATTCCGCATTTCATGTCAGCCAAAACGTACAAGATAATGTTTGCAAAATCTTGGCAGATTCTTTGTTCATCTAGCAATTAAGCCTTGGAATAGTCACGTGCGCCAAACAATGCTGTACCAATCCGTACCATAGTTGAACCTGCTGCAATTGCGGCATTTAAATCGCCCGACATCCCCATACTCAAAGTATCCCAATCTTCAGGTTGTGCATGTTGTGCTTTCACTGCATCAAACAATTGTTTGGCATCTTGAAAAGCTTGAGGATGATCAGGTGCAGGAATCACCATCAAACCGCGTAGTTTTAAATGCGGTAATTGGCTGATCTGTCGGACTAATTCTGCAACTTCGCTCGGCTGACAACCATCCTTCGTGTCTTGCGCATCAATATTTACTTGTAAACAAATATTCAGGGGCACTTGTTGAGCATCGCGCTGATTCGATAAACGCTCGGCAATAATCAAACGATCTACCCCATGCACCCATGCAAATTTTTCTGCCAAATGTTTGGTTTTATTGCGCTGCACATGCCCAATAAAGTGCCATTCAATTTCTAAATCACTCAGGGCCTGCATTTTATCCAAAGCTTCTTGCAAATAATTTTCGCCAAAAGCGCGCTGCCCTGTCGCATACATTTCACGCAAGGCTTCACTCGGATGAGTCTTAGACACTGCCAACAATTGCACCGTATTTGGCTCGCGCTGTGCCAACTGGCATGCCTGTTGAATTTGTTGCAAAACCTGAGTGCGCATAAGCTGCAGATTATTCATTGATGCATTTCTCATTTCATTCATCTTTTTTTACCTTGTCCAGCAACTAACAGTTGGTTAAGCTGATGGAAAGCCGTATTATTCTATCAAAATAATTAAGATTTAATTGATCTCGGGGACTTTCATGGATATTACAGAATTATTGGCGTTCTCCGCTAAAAACGGCGCTTCGGATTTACACTTATCTGCGGGCATGCCACCACTGATTCGTGTGGATGGTGAAATTCGTCGAATTAACTTACCAGCATTAGAACATAAAGAAGTACACAAATTAGTGTACGACATTATGAATGATAAACAACGTCGTGATTATGAAGAAAATCTAGAAACGGACTTTTCTTTTGAAGTCCCAGGCGTGGCTCGTTTCCGTGTGAACGCATTTAACCAAAACCGTGGTGCAGGTGCAGTATTCCGTACCATTCCTTCTAAAGTTTTGACCCTTGAAGATTTAGGCATGGGACAAATCTTTAAAGATATTTGTGAATATCCACGTGGTTTGGTATTGGTGACAGGCCCAACGGGTTCAGGTAAATCAACCACACTTGCCGCGATGATTGACTTTATTAATGACAATCGCTACGACCATATTCTGACCGTCGAAGACCCAATCGAATTTGTACACCAATCTAAAAAATGTTTGGTTAACCAACGAGAAGTACACCGTGATACGCATGGCTTTAACGAAGCATTACGTTCGGCACTGCGTGAAGACCCTGACATTATTCTAGTGGGTGAGATGCGTGACTTAGAAACCATTCGTTTGGCACTGACTGCTGCTGAAACGGGTCACTTGGTATTTGGTACGCTACACACCACCTCTGCAGCAAAAACCATTGACCGTGTGATTGACGTATTCCCTGCCGAAGAAAAAGACATGGTACGTGCCATGTTGTCTGAATCTTTACAAGCCGTCATTTCACAATCCCTGCTCAAGAAAAATGGTGGTGGTCGTGTAGCTGCGCATGAAATCATGATTGGTATTCCTGCAGTGCGTAACCTGATTCGTGAAAACAAAGTAGCTCAAATGTACTCGGCAATTCAGACTGGTGCCAACTACGGTATGACCACCCTTGACCAGAGTTTGAAAAACTTGGTATCGCGCGGTGTGATTAGCCCACAAACGGCTCGTACGGTTGCAAAACAGCCTGAATCATTCTTATAAGTTTAAAATTCGAGATACGCGATGGACTTTAATGATTTACTGAATTTAATGATTCAGCAAAAAGCGTCTGACTTGTTTATTACAGCCGATGTTGAACCTTCCATGAAAATTCATGGACAAATTGTGCCTGTAGCCAAAAGTAAACTTACAGGTGAAATTGTCGGTCAGCTGCTTAACTCAATTATGAGTGAAAAACAGCGCAAGGAATTTGCCGAAACCCGTGAATGTAACTTTGCGATTACCAACCGTGAAAAAACAGCACGTTTCCGTGTCAGCGCATTCCAACAACGTGATGAGCCGGGCATGGTACTCCGTCGGATTGAAACCAAAATCCCGACCATGGATGACTTGAAACTGCCACCTATTCTCAAAGATTTGGCGATGACCAAACGTGGCATCATCATTTTTGTAGGTGCGACAGGTACAGGTAAATCGACCTCTTTAGCGTCTATTATTGGTTACCGCAACCAAAATTCCAAAGGTCATATCATTACCATTGAAGACCCGATTGAATTTGTGCATGAACATGCAGGCTGTATTATTACCCAGCGTGAAGTCGGGATTGATACCGACTCCTTTGAAATCGCATTAAAAAATACCTTGCGTCAAGCGCCTGATGTAATTCTGATTGGTGAGATTCGTTCCCGCGAAACCATGGATTATGCAATTGCCTTTGCCGAAACAGGTCACTTGGTATTTGCCACCCTACACGCCAACAACGCTAACCAAGCAATTGACCGTATTATTCACTTCTTTGAAGCAGACCGTCATAACCAGTTGTTCATGGATTTATCGCTAAACCTGAAAGCGATTGTGGCACAGCAGTTAATTCCAACCATTGATGGCAACTCACGTCGTGCTGCGATTGAAATTTTAATTAACTCACCACTGATTGCAGATTTAATCCGTAAAGGTGATGTGCACGAAATTAAAGACCTGATGAAGCGTTCACGTGAGTTGGGTATGCAAACCTTTGACCAAGCTTTATACGACCTCTATAAAGCCAAGCAAATTAGCTACAAAGATGCACTTAAACACGCCGACTCGCCAAACGATTTGCGTCTACAAATCAAACTTGCAGAAGAAGGTGGCGAGCGCTTGTTACATGCAACTTCGAATATTACCTTCGATGGGCAATAACTTCGCAACAATGCTTAAACACAAACAAAATAGGCTTCCATACGGAAGCCTATTTTTTATGCTTACAGCAAATTATTTCTTGCGTAAGGCTTCACGACATTCTGGCGCATCACAATAACCATATAAATTCAGCGAGTGCCCTGTGAGCTCAAAACCAAATTTCTCTGCCACATCATGCTGTTCTTTTTCAATGGTATCGTTAATAAATTCAACCACTTTGCTACAGTTCAAGCAAACCAAGTGGTCGTGGTGATCTTCCTGCATAATTTCAAACACAGAATGATTGTTCTCAAAATTATGACGCTCAATAATGCCTGCAGCTTCAAACTGTGTTAACACACGATACACAGTTGCTAAACCCACATCTTCACCCTGATCGAGTAAAGTTTTGTAGATATCTTCTGCACTTAAATGATGTTGTTTTGAATTTTCTAATAATTCTAAGATTTTAATTCGTGGAAGGGTAACTTTAAGTCCAGCTTTGCGTAATTCTTGATTTGAAATAGGCATGAAAAAAGGTCTCTCAACAAAATTAAAGTTGGAATATGCAACAAAGTTAAGATGCAGTATGATCTAACACTGGATCAAGATCAAATGCATCATAATTAATTTGGGATAGTGTAGCAAAATGCAAAAAATCATGTTGACGTTATTGGTCACTTCACTGCTCGCAGGCTGTTCGACCTTGGGCGTTTATAAAGTCGATATTCCACAGGGTACACCTTTAACCCAAGCTCAAGCGTCTAAAGTCCAAGTCGGTATGAGTCATCAACAAGTCCGCTTTTTGCTGGGCAGTCCTACCATCGCCGACCCGATGAATCCATTACGTTGGGACTACATTTACAACTATATCCCAGGAACTTATGCTAAAAAAGCCAAGATCCCTGCCGCGCATGGTCAGCATTTGAAAATCTTTTTCAATCAAAATGGTATTGTAGAAAAAGTTGAAGGATTGGAAACGATTCCAGAATCTCAACCAGGCCTACCAGGATCGAAAGAAGCGATTCTCAACGCGCCACCACTATAGCCGCTTTAGAATAAAAAGAAACCCCTCACTGAAATTCATCTGAGGGGTTTTTTAAATCATTGCAATTGTCTCAAGCGATTGCTTTTGGCATAACGCCCTACTGGGTTCTTTGCGGCACGTTTACGACGAATATCTTTCGGGTTAATGGTCAAAGCACGATAAATCTCAACCCTATCACCTGCTTGTAATACATGCTGCGGCTCAACCCGTACACCAAAAATACCCAGCATCAACGGTTCAGGTAAAGTCGTTGCTGTCACAAGTCCACTCTGCTGAATTGCATCCAGTACAGTCATGCCCTGCTGAAATGCGACAGCCACATGCCATTGTTGTTCGGGTGTGGCATACGCCACCCAAACCTGCGCCATTTGACTCATGCGATCCACTGTCCAATTAACGCCACCATCGCCACTACGATAGATACAGGTAACACCACACGTACCGCAATACGCCAAATGTTATAAAAGGCTTCACTGCTAAAGTTCATGGCTTTACGCAAATGGCTGATTTTCATAATCCAGCCTGCAAAAATAGCGTAAATCAAACAAATAACTAAGCCCCAAAGCAATAAGGCAAAATTAAATACAGGACTAATGGCAGGAATTGCCCAAGCCAAAGTTGCTGCAATCAATACAACCCACTGAATCGCAACCACCATTTGACGTTGTGCCAATTGTTCACGTGCCAATTGTAATAAAACCGCTGCTGCTGCAACAGTTGCCACCACCAAAGCCAATGCTGGAATTTGTGCTTGCACGGCAAAGAATGCAAAAGCAACGACTGCCAATAGCTGAGCAATCCAAATTGGCAATACCGTTGAAGTTGCTGCAGATTGTTGCTGTACTTGCGGCAAACTAGTTTGCCAGTACAAGCCCATGCCTAAACCACTGGCCACCAAAGCCAAAACGGTTGCACTGCCCCATTCGCTAAACTCAATTGAGGTGACTTGCCATGCAGGGAGTTCTGAACCCATCACCATCGATAAAACCAAAGCCGCCACAACAGCAACAGCGGTACATAGCAATAAAATTTGACGCGGCACTAATGACAATGCCAGTGCGAAAATAGCCACAATCACAAACAAGACATGACTAGCCAAGTCTGCAGCGGCATATTGATTTAAAATTTGCGCAGCATTAGACAACAAACCGCCTGCTAAAAATGGAATGAACACCACTGCAAGCCAGCCCACCAAACGCCATTTTTGAGAAGCATCGGCATCACGGGTTAAACTTAAAAGTGCTTGTAATGCTGTCGTTTTTGAGCGTTTGGCTAAGGCAATTTCCAAATAAGTAATCGGTAATGCCAAAATCAGCATGGTTGCTAACCACAACAACCAAAAGTCGAGCTGACGCTCAACCTGAATACCTGTCATTGGTGCGAGTGTGGCAATAATAATGAATGATAAACCAAATGCCATCAGCGGCGATAACCATCGTGACATAGCATTGTCCTGCATGACGCTGTCCTAATAAAAATCTACGGCTATTTTGCCTTTGTCATCAAGGAAAAGCAAAACCTCAAAAAAGAAAAAGCAAACTATCGTTAGATAGCTTGCTGCGCAAATTTATAATTTTTATTCTTTCATTTTTATGGCTTCAGACTTATGAGAAGAAACGAGCGAACCAGCCTTTACCTTTCTTCTTCTCATTTTCCTTAATAATACCCATCATATTCTCTTTCACTGCACCGACATAATCGGCGTCATCGTGTTGAATATGATTAATTAACCATTTTGATAAAACTTCATGCAATTCGCCTTCAATGGATTGTCCCATTTCAAAACGATCACGATAAAACTCAATTTTTTTAATGAATAAATCATGTACACGTTTATGTGGTACGCGGTATTTATAACCCGCTTCTTCTTGTAATGATTCTTCAAACGTAAAATGCGACTGGGTGTAATCAATAATATTATCTAAAATCTGCTTTACACGTGCTCGATCTGTACCATCGCTAATTTCAACAATTTCATTAATATAATCGAGGATACGTTTATGCTGATCGTCAATCACATCGATACCAGTGTTGTATTCTGGAACCCATTTCATCTTCATACGACCACCTTACAGAAATAAATGATTAATCACATTGCGGAATGGTAGCCGTATTTCCCATAAATAAAAATGAAGCGAATTGGTAGGGATTGGTTTAAATCGCACAAAAACAACACAAGACATTGATTTAAATAAATTTTAACAAAAATACCCGACTAAAAGAATCAATTATTAATTAACCAATTTATACATTTTCATTCTTGATTTAATTGAATTATACAATAATAAAATGAATATTTTTCAACCACACATACCCGTATAAATTAGTATTGATCCGCTTTGGTGATCCGTCTTAATTCAGGATTTAAACGCTCACGTTCCAAACGCGCAATATGTGTCATTTGGGTTTTAATTGGGCGTCCATGTTGAAATAAAATCATTTCACCTGGCTGAAATGCTGTCCATGTTTCATTTTGAGTCAAGGGTTCAGTGGTAATCACTGCCACACAATCCTCTGCTGTGGTGACTTGGCTAAAATCAACCTCAACATCTAAATCAATTAATTGTGCAGGCTGAAATGGATAAGCACGCACCAACCAATGTAATTTGGTCACCGCATAACTAAATAATGCCTGACCATTGGACAAACAAAAATTAAAAGTGCCATGTTCTGCAATTTTAGGAGAAATTTCGGCTAACAAGTCAAAAATTTGCGTCAGGCTCGGTTCATCATAACCAAAATGATTTACCAATTGATCTAACAAATAACAAAATGCACGTTCACTGTCGGTATTGCCCACAGGGGTAAAACGACCTGATAAACGTGGATGAAAGTCATGTAAATCACCATTATGGGCAAAAATCCACTGGCGTCCCCACAACTCACGACTAAACGGATGTGAATTTTCTAAATTAATTTTGCCTTGTGTCGCTTTACGAATATGGGCAATCACATTACGCGATTTGATGGGATAGTTACGGATCAATTCTGCAATGGGTGACTCCACTGCAGACTGGTTATCGACAAATAAACGGCAAGCTTTATCTTCAAAAAAAGCAATGCCAAAGCCATCAGAATGATCTGAGGTGATTCCTGCGCGCTGCGAAAATCCCCGAAATGAAAAGGTAATATCGGTAGGTGTCGCACAATTCATTCCAAGCAACTGACACATAAGGCCTTATCTTTATACAAATAATGAAATTATCTGATTATTGTGCATCAGCCATGTGGATAATTCAAATCTGAAAAATATAAATAGATTTCTACAGTACCACTTCATAGATATGCAGTGCTGTAGAAATCTCTGCTTAATTATTCTAGTTAAGATGCTTTCACTTTCTTTTGGCGAATAAAATGTTTCGCCATTTGTTTCACATCTAACAAAACAAAATAATCTAGACAGTTAAACTCACGGTCATAAAATGCTTGCTCAGACAGCTTAGCATTCATTTTCAGATAAACATCAAACAGTTTAGGTATTCGTTCATCTTGGCTAAAGCTATGACTTGGACAACTTGGCTCAAACGGCTGCTGTGACTGAATATCGCAGCGTTGATTTTCTGCCAATTGTTGAATCGCTTGATGGGTATGATACGCGCGTGCTTCATTACCTTCCAAACGAATACTGACACAGCCAATCATGTGTTTGGCACGCATTTCCCATAACACTTTAGGCACTAAATTCAGCCATAAAATAGAGAGTGTTTTGCCTGAACGATAACGTGGATGCACACAAGTACGCCCCATTTCGACAATATTCGAGAGATGCCCTAACTCATCTATAATTTTAAACTCGTGCGCACTATAACTGTTGGCTAGCTCATGCCCTTGCCAAAGTTTTAAACGAGTATAAGCAACAATTTCACCCGTAGATTTATCTCTGAGTACGGCGTGTTCACAGCCAAAATCGTACAAGTCCTGATCTAAAGCCGATTCAAATTCAATGCCAAATTGCTTGGAAAATTGCTGTGCACGAAAGCGCTGTACTTCTTGTAGTTGCTTTAAATTTTCAACCCATTCAAACGCATATTGCGTAGCTTTGCTGTTTTTTTTCTGTGCTTTACCCACTTTAACCATAGGAAAGCTAAACTGCTGACGATACTGATTTAATTTTTGTAGCATCATAGATACCTCATGTTTTCTCCTACACTAGGACAGCAGCATGACACTATGATGACCGCGATTTTAGCGACTACAATTTTAAGATTGCAGGATAGGTGCAAAGCAATTTCAAGGATGCTGAATCAACAAAATTTCAGTTTCTTGCCGTAAATTTGACATAAAAAAGAGCTTCAATTGTGAAGCTCTTTTAGGGATCATCTTATAGAGTTTTATTTACGCGTTTGGACACGGTTGGTAATTAATGTTCCCACACCATGATCAGTAAAGATTTCCAATAAAGTAGCATGTGGCACACGACCATCTACAATATGTGCACTGATTACACCGCCTTTAACTGCATCCAATGCACAACCCACTTTTGGAATCATGCCACCGTAAATCACGCCTGTATCAATTAAACGATCTACTTCCTGCGTAGTCAAACCAGTTAACAGGTTTTTATTTTCGTCTAATACACCCGTAATATTGGTCAGCAAAATTAACTTTTCCGCACCCAATGCTTCGGCAACTTTACCTGCGACTAAATCGGCATTAATGTTATAGGTATTGCCTGCATCATCGACACCTAAAGGTGCAATCACTGGAATAAAGTCGCTGCTGGTAAACATTTCCAACACGTCGGTTTTGACACCCACCACTTCACCCACCAAACCAAGGTCAATTTGTTGTACTTCGCCTGTTTCAGTAGTTTTTTGCATCAATAATTTTTGTGCGCGAATCAAGTTACCATCTTTACCCGTCAAACCAATGGCACGACCGCCATGTTGGTTAATCAGATTGACGATAGATTTGTTGACGCTACCACCCAAGACCATTTCTACGACTTCCATAGTCGTAGGATCGGTGACACGCATGCCATCAATACGGTCAGACTCACGTCCCAATTGCTTGAGCATAGAATCCACTTGTGGACCACCGCCATGCACCACAATCGGGTTTAAGCCTACAGTCTTTAACAACACGATATCACGAGCAAAAGAACTTTCCAGCTCAGGATCGGTCATGGCATTGCCGCCATATTTCACAACAAGGGTCTTGCCCGCAAAACGTTGAATATACGGCAAAGCTTCAGTCAAAATTTGCGCTTTGTCGATACCAGTCTGTTGATGTGGCATTCGCCTCTCCTTATTGAGCATCTAAAATGTCTTGGGCGATTTCAGGGTATCGCTCACTTAACATGGAAACAAATGTATCGCGAATATCATTCAGTCGTGATGGATTATCGGCATCAAAACGCACCGTAAAATATTCGCCTGTATTGGATGCTCGAATAATGCCAAATCCATCTTCAAAATCAAGTCTTACACCATCTATTTTACTTAATTCTGCACCACTGCGATGGCTAGAACTTTCAACATCATTTAAAACCGCACTCGGTTCAATATTCCGTGTGCTGATATACGTGTCTTCAGTGCAGCAACGCTCAGGGTATTTCTGCATCAATGCCGAAAGGCTGCTGTAATTACTGTGGCTTAAATATTCCAACACGCGCAGCGCTGCGTAAATACCATCGTCATAGCCAAAACCACGTCCATCATTGAATACATAATGTCCTGCGTATTCGCCACCGAACACAGCCTTGCCTTGCGACTGCGCCAAATAACGCCGCAAGAAGGTACTGCCCGTGCGAATCATCACCGCTTCGCCACCCAAATCACGCACGGTATTGCGCACCATAGTGGAGCATTTTACATCAAACACCACTTGATGCTGAGGATGAGTTTTTAAACACATTTCTGCAAATAAAGACAGCAAACGATCTGCTGAAAGCACATTGGCATGTTCATCCAAGAGGACGACACGATCACCATCGCCATCTAAAGCAATGCCAATGTCCGCCTGATGTTCACGCACCGCAGCTTTTAAATGTTGTAAGTGTTTTTCTTGTGATGGATCGGGTGCATGTTCTGGAAAATGACCATTGGCTTCGCAGCGTAAAGCAATCACCTCACAGCCCATTTTTTGCAAAACCAAAGCAGCGCAATGACCTGCCGAACCATACATCCCATCTAAAACCACTTTAAAAGTGCCCGCCAGTTGAATATCGTTCAACATTGCCTGCTGATATTGCTGACACGCATCTTCAATAAATTCATGTGAAATATTGGTGGCGTGTTGTGAGGCGATGGATGGTGCTGCATCGGTATTTAAATAATATGGCGCTGCATCGTGTGCCACGTGTTGAATCATTTCAGGGGTTGGCGGTTCGCCCTGCACAATCCATTTAATGCCGTTGTCTGATTTTGGATTATGACTGGCCGTAAGCATAATGCCATTGCCTGCCGTGTGTCGTGCCATAAAATACAACATCGGGCTAGAACAACAACCCACCATCGTCACTTGAAATTGATGGGCAAGAAAGACTTGGCGCATAATTTCAGCATAAGCGGGGCTATTTAAACGCGCATCATAACCAATACTAATTTGAGTTTGCTTTTCTTGTTGATATTGTTGCACCAATCCTTGTGCAATGGCGTGTACCAATTTCGCGGTCAGCACAGTTTCTTTGCCACGAATGTCGTAAGCGCGAAAAATATGCTGAGGAAAAAGTGTTTGTGGATTGTTCATAGGCTTACAACTACAAAGATGAGCCAACATAAAGTGAATAAATCTTGGCTCGAGATATTTTGAAAATTCTAATTAGATTTTTTAATAGATGTGCAATGGTCTCATCAGAGCTAGTGATTTACTTGTCATTATTAGTACATCTTTCGTTACTTTTCAAGAATTGTTGGTAAAGTTTCAGATAAAACTTTACCAAACGATATAGGCTGAAACCTAAGTAACTTAGTTTTTGCCCGTATGCCCAAAACCACCTGCACCACGTTCGGTGGCAACAAATTCATCTACTTGTTCAAACTTGGCCTGTACCACAGGAACCAAAACGTATTGCGCTAAACGCTCACCAGGTTCTAAGCTAAATGCTGTTTGGCTACGGTTCCACACCGAAACCATCAATTCACCCTGATAATCTGAATCAATCAAACCCACCAAGTTCCCCAACACGATGCCATGTTTGTGACCCAAGCCTGAACGCGGCAAAATCATGCCTGCAAAACCTGTATCTTGAATATAAATCGCTAAACCTGTTTTGACCAAGACTGTTTGACCCGGCTCAATCACGGTGCTGCTGTCTACACAAGCACGTAAGTCCAAACCTGCCGAACCTGCGGTTGCATAAGTTGGCATTGGCCATTCTGTGCCTAAACGTGAATCTAAGACTTTAACTTGAACTTTCATGAAGTTTATCCTGTTTTTAAATTTTCAATTTTCTTTCGATTTTCGATGTGCCATTTGATGCTGTACTTGCATCAATGCCCTAAGTATTTTCAAAAAATTAGCGCTTGATTAAGGCACGTAAATTTTCCAAATAATGCTGTGCCTGTAATTTCGGATCGACATCACCGGCTAACTTTTTCTTACGTCCGAGCCATTCCAATTCATCTTGTGGTAATTCATCCAAAAAACGACTTGGGGTCATTTGTTTCATTTGCCCGCCCGCTTTGCGTTGTTCTGCCAAAGTAATGGTCAAGCCCTGACGTGCACGAGTAATCCCTACGTACATTAAACGGCGTTCTTCTTCGACGGTATCTGCCACAATTGAGTTTTTATGCGGCAAAAGCTCTTCTTCCAAGCCAATCAAATACACATACGGAAATTCCAAACCTTTGGACGCATGCAGGGTGAGTAAATTGACTTTATCAGTGTCTTCTTCTTCCTGTTGCTGTTCGAGCATATCGAGCAGCACCATTTTACGAATCACGCTTTCAATATTCTTTTCATCGACATCTTCAGCACGGTTAATCAAACTTTGGATGCTGCTATATAGAACTTCGATATTATCTAGCTTGGTTTTTTCCTGCGCAGGGGTAGCTGCTTGCTCTTTAATGTAGTCGATATAACCTGCTTCGAGCATCATTTGACGGATGATTGGTACAGGTTCATCATCTTCCAATAAGTTACGCGTAAAATTGCTAATAAAATCTGAAAACTCTGCCAACTGCGTCGTGGCTTTTTTCGGAATTGCCATGGTTAGGCGCTGATCACCTGCAGCAGCCAATAATGACAAATGGTTTTCCTGTGCAAACAGCCCTAGTTTTTCCAAAGTCACAGGACCAATCGCGCGTTTAGGCGTGTTAATAATGCGTAAGAATGCGCTGTCATCTTCAGGGTTAATAATCAGACGCAAATAACTCATGATGTCTTTGATTTCAGCACGTGCGAAGAATGACTGCCCCCCCGAAAGCTTGTAAGGAATTTGCATTTGACGTAATTGGGTTTCCAGAATACGTGCCTGAAAGTTCCCTCGGTACAAAATTGCATAATCTTTCCAGCTTTTACCATTCATCAGTTTATGCGTGAGTAAGTCTTTAACCACGCGTTCTGATTCATCATCATCATTGCGGCATGTAATTACCCGAATCACTTCACCATGACCTTTATCTGACCACAGTTTTTTGTCAAAAATATGTGGATTATTGCCAATGACGGTGTTGGCCGCTTTTAAAATGCGACTGGTCGAGCGATAGTTTTGCTCAAGTTTAATCACTTTTAAATTCGGGAAATCATCTTTCAGCAAGGCCATATTTTCAGGCTTCGCACCGCGCCAAGCGTAAATCGATTGGTCGTCGTCACCTACCGCAGTGAACTGCCCCATTACGCCCACAAGTAATTTCACCAAGATATATTGTGCGGTGTTGGTGTCCTGATACTCATCGACCAATAAATAACGAACACGGTTTTGCCACTTGTCACGCACTTCGGCATTTTCTTGCAAAAGTCGTGTCGGCATTACAATTAAATCATCAAAATCTACCGCGTTATAGGCACGTAAATTACGTTCATAAAGTTGATATAAATGTGCAAACTGGATGTCTTCTGGCGTTTCGCAGGTGGTATGCGCCTGCTCTGGTGCAATCAGATCATTTTTCCAGTCTGAAATCATCTTCATGGCTTTGGCAATCAATTCTTTGCTTTCTGCACCCGACAAATTATCGCGGTGCATTAAATCCATCAGAATACGTTTGCAGTCATCGGCATCTAAAATAGAGAAGTTGGCTTTTAACGGCGTGTGTTTTAATTCAAGACGTAATAAATTCAGACCAAAGGTGTGGAAAGTCGAAACCGATAATCCTTTAGCTTCTTCACGTGACAACAATTTGGTCACACGCTCTTTCATTTCTCGTGCTGCTTTGTTGGTAAAAGTCATCGCTGTAATACGATGCGCAGGAATCCCGCAATGCTTAACCAAATAGGCAATTTTTCGGGTAATCACCGAAGTTTTGCCTGAACCTGCACCTGCAAGCACTAACAAGGGTCCTTGAGTGTATTTCATCGCTTCAAGTTGCTTGTCGTTTAACTGACTTGCCAGTGTCATAGTATTTCCTCTATTTCGGTTCGAGCTCGATTATAGTCATCTCCGCCAAAGATGACTAATCTAAAATGCTACTTTAGACGTCATTGTTTATTTGCTGAGTAGACCCTAGAAATTGCTTGCATAAAAAAACCGCCCGAAGGCGGTTCTTTACAATCTATACAATGCCAGATTATTGGATTGCATAAATGCTGATTTCTACACGACGGTTTTGCTCACGACCTTCTGCAGTAGCATTCGATGCGATTGGGTTTGCAGCACCGTGACCTTGTGCATTAATACGTGAAGTTGATACACCACGGCTAGCCAAGTAGTTTGCAACCGATTGTGCACGTGCTTGTGACAATGGAATGTTGATTGCGTCGTTACCAGTGCTGTCAGTAAAACCTGTTACCAAAATACCGCTCTTGTTATCTTGGGTTAGCGTTTGCGCTACTTTGTCCAAGGTAGAATAGAAGTTTGGTTTGATGTTTGATTTGTTAGTATCAAACGTGATGTTACCCGGCATGATCAAGCCAACAGAACCATCGGCATTACGGTTTACTTCTACGCCTGTACCAGCCATTTGTTGACGAAGTTGTTTTTCTTTATTGTCAAGATAAACACCCGCAGCAGCACCCACTACAGCACCAATTGCTGCAGCACGGTTGTTTTGTGCACTTGTATTTGCGTTACTTTTAGAGACCCCATAACCTGCAGCAGCACCAATTACTGTGCCTAACGCAGTTTTGTCATATTCCATACCACCAAGGTTGTTACCAGTCGTTTGACAACCAGTTAAAACCATTGCCCCTACGACTGCTGCCGAAATTGCTAATGCACGCATGGCATGCCTCCTTACTTGTGTTTTGTTGTATATGCTGAATATTGAATGAAAAAATATACTTAGACCATTGATTTTTTGTTAATAAAAAAACTTTTACTTACAAATATACATGATCATGTACAAATCTTGGTATAACTTCATCACAATTTCTACACACTTTCACTTCAACACTTTTTTATTTTAAAAACAACATTTATATTGGAGTCATCTACAAACACGTGACGCATTGGACGATTTATCTTCAGGATTGATTTATATGTCATCGCAAGCAAAGAAACACCCTTTATTAAAAAAAATCACAAAAGGTCTCACCGTGGGTACAGTCATCACTGGCAGTACATTTTTTCACGGCCCTCCTGTGTTGGCTTTGGGCTTAACCAAACTGTTAAAGCAGTCACGTAAGGTCGATGAAACCAATATTCAAATTACCAACAGTTGGCTCAGTGTAAACAACTGGCTGATTGATCATGTATTACCCAATACCCAATGGGATATCAGCATTGATGAAGATTTGCAACTGAGCATGCAAGGTCGTTATCTCATGACCTGTAACCATCAAAGTTGGGTCGATACCACAGTAAATCAGTATTTTGGCTTAACCCGTATGCCATTGACCCGCTTTTTTACCAAGTGGGAACTGATCTTTATTCCCTTTGTAGGACAAGCCTTTAAAATTTTAGGCTTCCCAATGATGAAGCGTCACAGCAAAGCACAAATTGCCAAAAAACCTGAGCTGAAAGACCACGATATGGAAGAAGCGCGTAAAGCCTGCCAACAGTTATTAAGTCAGCCCTTTACCCTGCTGAATTATTTAGAAGGCACACGCTTTACCCAAGAAAAACATGATCAACAACAATCGCCTTATCAACATTTATTAAAGCCAAAAGCTGGTGGTTTAGCTTTGGCATTGAATATTTTGGGTGATCAAATTGATGCCTTGGTAGATATGACCATTGTGTACCCAGATGGCGTGCCGGGCTATAGCGAGTTTTGGTTAGGTGAGGTGCCGCGCATTGCGGTGAATTTACGCAAAATTAATATTCCAGATTGGGTGTTGGGCGGCAATTACGAAGATGATGCTGAATATCGTGAGCGTTTTCAGCAATGGGTGCATGAACTGTGGCTGGAAAAAGATCAATTGATTGAAAGCATGCAACAAAAACTTGCAGCTCCGACTGCATAACCATTCAGGTACGCCATGAAAAAGTCTGAAGAACCTGTCATCAAATCCTCTTTTCATCCCCTGCGTAAAGATTCATGGGGATGGAAAATTGCCTTGGCTTATGACTTGTTTTTGATGGGTTTAATCATCTTTAACTTGTTCTGTTTAAGTGCCAATGCCATTTTAATGAGTGATTTTGGCGAATGGTTGTTCGATTTTATTCGTCTACCTGAAATTTTACAGTTTTATCGAACAGAATTGCGCCCTTGGGTGGTGATTACCGAAGGCTGGTTTACCACGTTTTTAATTGTAGAGTTGGGCGTGCGTTGGGGTATTGCAATTATTTTCAAACATCATCAGCGTTGGTGGTTTTTCCCGTTTATTCACTGGTATGAAATTCTTGCAATTATTCCGCAATTGCGTTTTTTACGTTTATTACGTGCCATCGCGATTGGTTACAACCTGCATAGCCATGGCTATAAAGTCATTCCAGACAGTTGGTATAAACGCGGCAACTTTTACTACAACTTGCTAATGGAAGAACTGAGTAGCCGTGTGGTGCTCACAGTACTTAATGGTGTGCAACGTGAATTGACCACCAGTACCACTCACAAACAATTTATTGATGATTTGGTCGAGCATCATCGTCAATTACTCGCGATTGCCCTAGCCGATATTTTGCAGGAATCCTTAGGCAAAGAATTACAAATGCAGCGTCACATGATTGCGAAAAATGTCGGGTTGGTGGTGAATCAAGCCATTGAAGATACGCCTGAACTGACGCAATTGCTGCGCCTGATTCCATTGGTCGGTGGACGTATTGAACAGCAAATTCAAAGTATCGGACAACGATTGGGCGAAAATATCACCCAAGGTTTAATTGAACCTTTTGCACAGCAGCATCAACAAGTACAAAATCCAACTTATCAAATGATTGCTGAAAAAATTAGTCAGATTGAGATTGAACATAATCAGCATATTGATAAATTAGTGGAATCGGCAATATTTGAAAGTTTAGAAGCAATTCGCAAACAAGTAAAAGTTAAACAATGGCAACAAATTTTAAATGAAGGACAACAACACGATATTTCATAAAGGTCTTTCGATAATTTTAGCTAAAACAATGTGAAATATTTTTAGTAACTGAACTAGAGAATTCACCCAATTTGTTCTAGGATTTGCTCTATTTATAAGATGACTTCAACAACCAGCAAAGTTAGAAGTGTTAAGGAATTATTATGGCTGACATACGGATAAAAGGCAGATTGGTCAATGCGATTCGCATTAGCTTAGACACCAATGATCATGATGCGATCCGCCAGCAACTAAGCCCAATGTTGCAAAAATCATTTCCACCAGGGGTTTTGGTGGTCATTGAAAGTTCAGTCGAACAAGAATTGATTGCGCTAATTCAATTGCTAATTAGCCTAGAAGCACAGCCAATTGCTGTGACTGAAGGCATTATGGCAGATCAGGCACGTGCTATTCAGTTCCCTGTCATCCCGCAAGACCGTCCATTGCAGGAAGTGAAAGCCACCAAAGAACAAGTGGTTGAAGTAAAACCTGAACCTGCGGCAGAACAGCAACAGACGGAAAATCAAGTTGCTGAAACTACACCTGCTGTAGCGCATATTACGTCTTATCACGATGAAATTTTGCGTACAGGTCAATGCTTGGTACAACATCAGGGCGACATTATTTTAACCGCAGGCATCAACAGCGGTTCTGAAGTGATTGCTTCAGGAAATATACATATTTATGGTAGTGTACGTGGTAGAGTCATTGCCGGCGCGGGCGGGAATATTGCGGCACGAATTTTCTGTCATTCCCTAGAAGCAGAATTGGTATCTATTGCAGGCACGTATTGCGTGGCGGACGATATTCCTCAGCATGTGACTAAAAAACCTGTGCATATTTACTTAAATGATAACCAAGAGCTTGTATTTGAAGCTCTACAATTTTAATGTATAAATAATCACCAAAAATCCCCGAAAAAATATAGGGGAATTTAAACCATAACAGGAGTGGATTCGGTGGCGAAAATTGTTGTCGTAACATCAGGCAAAGGTGGCGTAGGTAAAACCACTACAAGTGCATCTTTTGCAACAGGTTTAGCCCTACGTGGTCACAAAACTGTTGTTATCGATTTTGACGTGGGTTTACGTAACCTTGACTTAATTATGGGTTGTGAACGTCGCGTTGTTTATGATTTTGTGAATGTATTAAATAATGAAGCGCGTTTACAACAAGCATTAATTCGCGATAAAGATATCGAAAACCTTTATATTCTTCCAGCTTCACAAACCCGTGATAAAGATGCCCTCACCGATGAAGGTGTGGCACGTATTATGGATGAGTTGGCACAAGAATTTGATTACATTATTTGCGACTCACCTGCAGGGATTGAGCGCGGTGCCATTCTTGCAATGTACCATGCCGATGAAGCGATTATTGTGACCAACCCTGAAATTTCTTCAGTACGTGACTCTGACCGTATTATTGGTATGCTTGACAGCAAAACCAAAAAAGTAGAACAAAACGAAGGTCGTGTGCGTAAGCACTTGTGTATCACACGTTACAACCCAGAACGTGCCGATAAACAAGAAATGCTAACCATTGACGACATTTCTAAAGATATTTTACGTGTACCAACTTTAGGCGTTATTCCTGAATGTAAGAGCGTACTTCAAGCATCTAACGAAGGCAAACCTGTCATTCTGTATAGCGATGCTGCTGCAGGTCAGGCGTATGATGACTTGGTTGCACGTTTCTTGGGTGAAGAACGTCCGTTTCGTCATATTGAAACAAAACCGAAAGGTTGGTTAGCACGGTTATTTGGAGCGTAGACATGGCAGGATTTTGGAGCAAATTATTTAGCGGTGAAGATAAGCCATCTAGCGCACAAACAGCAAAAGATCGCTTAAAAGTGATTGTTGCTTCTGAACAAGGTCTAGGTAAACGCTTAAGCCAAGACAAAATTGATCAGATGAAAAAAGAAATCATGCAAGTGGTAAATCGCTACGTGCGTGGTGTCGATGAACAACATATTCAAATGTCTGTGCGTTCAGAAGCCAATATTGAAATGTTGGAAATGAATATCAATTTGCCTGAAGAGCGATAATCTGAATACTGATTAGTCAAGCAAATTGAATCAGGGCAAAATAACACTAGTTATTTTGCCCTATTTTTTTCAAAAGAATATAAAGGAGATTGCCATGGCATTATCTCAACCTGCGACCTTTAACGAAGCATGGTCGGATGAACGTGTATTTGCCTATTTGAATCAACTTCCACCTGCAGGTGTGAATGCAGATTTTCACGTACTCTATCACGCATTTAAACACATGCGTCCAAGTGACTATGAACGTCTATTGACACAATTTGTTGCCGATGGTCGCGATGTCAATGCCACTAATCCTGAAGGTCAGCGTATTCACGATGTGATTGCTGAATTTCCACGTCAAAAAGATGGTTTTTTAGCAGTTTTAGCCAAGTTTGCTTAAACTGTTTAAACACAATCTCTGGCTAAATTCAGCCAAAAAGATTGAGTGTAAAAAGAAAAAATCCCGCAATTGAATTGCGGGATTTTTTTATAGCACTACTTGATTCAAAATCAAACAGAAAGTGAAAGCTTTACACTAAAATTTCACGTTTCCCATTTGCTCCTTGCTCGCTCACAATGCCTTGCTCTTGCATCTGATCGACAATACGTGCCGCACGGTTATAGCCCAAGCTAAATTTGCGCTGTAAAGATGAGGTCGACACTTTACGTGTTTCCAAAACAAATGCTACACACTGATCATACAACACATCACGGTCTGGACTGCCTTCACCATCTTCAAAACCACGTGAAGATGGTTCTTCATCAAATGGCGTCAAGATTTCATCGACATAGTCAGGATCGCCACGCTCACGCCACGCATCACAAATACGGTTGACTTCATCATCCGAAATAAATGCGCCATGCACACGTTCTGGCTCAATTTTACCCGGCCCTAAAAATAGCATATCACCATGACCAAGCAGGTCTTCTGCACCGCCCGCATCCAAGATAGTACGTGAGTCAATTTTCGAGTTCACACGCAAAGCTACACGGGTTGGAATGTTGGCTTTAATTAGACCTGTGATCACATCCACCGATGGACGCTGAGTTGCTAAGAGTAAGTGAATCCCTGCTGCACGTGATTTTTGTGCCAAACGGGTAATCATTTCTTCCGCTTTCTTGCCCACTTGCATGATCATGTCGGCAAACTCATCTGCCACAATCACAATAGATGGCAATGGTGTTAAACGCGATGCACGTTCTTGCGTTGCTGAATCTCCCGGCTTCCAAGTTGGATCAATTAAATCTTCACCATTGGCAATAGATTCTTCAACCTTACGGTTATAGTCGCTTAATTTACGAATTTTCAGGAAAGACATTAGCTTATAACGACGTTCCATTTCATTGACACACCAATTCAAAGCGCTGACGGCATCTTTCATATCAGTCACTACAGGCGTCAATAAGTGTGGAATATCGTTATAGTTGGCGAGTTCCAATTGTTTCGGGTCAATCAAAATTAAGCGTAATTGATCAGGCTTGTATTTCAGCAACATCGACAAAATCATCGAGTTCACTGCCACTGATTTACCTGAACCCGTTGTCCCTGCTACGAGCATGTGTGGTGCTTTGCCCAATTCAGTAATCACAGGATTGCCTGAAATGTCTTTCCCCATCGCCATAGATAAAATGCCGTTTGGATCTTCAAAAGCAGGCGTTTGTAATAACTCAATCAAACGTACCATTTCACGTGAACTATTCGGTACTTCAATGCCAATATACGGTTTGCCCGGAATCACTTCGACCACACGTACCGATGCCATCGACATTGAACGCGCCAAGTCACGAGAAATATTGGTTACTTTTGAAGCTTTGACCCCAGGTGCCAAATCCAGCTCAAAACGGGTCACGACAGGACCAGGCTGTGCTTCAACCACTTTGGCTTTGACATTAAATTCCTGTAATTTAATTTCCAGCAATTCCGACAAGCGCGATAATTGTTCTGCGGTGAAGTTCACTTTTTTGTTTGGATCGACTTTATCAAGCAAATCCAAACCCGGTAATGGCGATAAATCACGACGTTTTTCTGCAACCTGCATGGCGCGTGACATCGGACGACCATGTGCATCGGTCAGCGGCGCATCAAAATCAAAGTCATCTTCGTCTAGTGGTTTGCCTGCGGTTTCCTGCCAAGCTTCGATAAATGCTTCTTTGGATAACGCCACTTTTTCTGCTTGTTCAGCCTGTGTAGCAGTCGCTGCGTTTGCCATCACTGCGGCAGTGGCTGCCGTCTGAATAGGTGCCTGAACAAAAGCAGAACTTTGTGCATAGCTACTGGTACTACGCGCTACAGGCGCTTGATCTTGAAATGCATCTTGCTGTAACTCATCACCCAAAAGATCATCCACCAACAAGTCATCTAAACTGTCTAAATCATGCTGCAAATGGCGCTCTTGGCGTACAGCATGATTTTGCGTATTCGAAGCACTTGACGATGGCGGGTTAAAATCTGACTCAAATCTGCTGAGATCATCGTTAAAATTGTGAGCCGTAGGATTCGAGTGCGGATGCACTGTTTCTTGCTGGGTCACAGACTCATCTAAAGTATCCATTGCCCCGCTGTTTTGGAATGGGCTGTGTAAATCACTTGCAGCTTTGCCTTGCGGAACTGCTGCGAGCAATTCATCAAAAATTTGATCATCATCCCAATCTAACGAAGATTTTGCAGTGGCTTGAGATGCCGTAGATGCAGGACGCACTTCATCAAAAGGATTCGATTGTAGATGTGGCTCTGGTTCTTCAGAAGCACGTAATAATGCATGAATGTCTTGGTTATGCTGACTGTCGGTATTTTCTTGTAAAGCACGCCACACTTCGCCTGTCGCAACAATACGCTGGCTGTCTTGTTCTAAGCGATGCGCCTTTTCGATGGTTTTTTCTAACTCAACATCATCAATTTCATCTTGCACCAATAGCTGTTGCTGCGCCTGTTGCTCTTCTTCTTCACGTTGCTGCATGTGATTAAACATACGCTCTGCCGCAGGATGTGGCGCAGTTGTTTCAGCTTCTTTCGCCTGTGCAACCACGGGTTCACTTGCTGCTTCTAAATCAGTTGATGCCACTTTAACAGCAACCACAGGTGCAGCAGCGACAACGGTCTTTTTCACCTGTGGTGTAGAACGGTCAAAGTCAGATTCTGCTTCAGGTACATTGCGATAGAACAAATCTTGCAGATAAGCAGGTGTAGCTTTTAAAGTTGCCCACGTTCTGTTCCACTTCACCCCAAATGCGAGGGTAAATAAGAAAATCCAAAAGACGACTAAAAAAAGTGTTGCTCCATAAATGGTTAAAATTTGCGATAAACTTTTCCCAAGTTCAAAACCAATGATGCCGCCTGAGGCATTGTCTAACGTATCGGCAGGTACTTGCCAAAATAAATACAGCAAACTTGCTGTTGCCAATAAAATGAAGAATTGTGCAGCATAACGAAATGGACGGTTTAAAAAACTACGTGGCCACCAGACTTGTAAGGCTTCAATAAAAAAATAAGCAGGAAGAAGCAGACTCGCCCAACCTAAAAAGCCAAACAGTAAATCGGCAATCCACGCACCTGCGATTCCACTCGCATTTGAAACCTGTTGGGTGTCACTGGAAATGTGCATCCAACCTGGGTCAAATGGAGTATAGGTCACCGTTGCAAGGAACAGATATATTCCAAAAGAGACCAAAAATAATGTCGCTATTAAGCGATGTGCATAAGCACCCGACACCGCAGTCATATATTGTCCTGTCGCCAATTCTTCATCAATGTTTTTTGTTTGTTCGATGGTCTTAAAAAGCCACCTGATTCGGAGCGTCTGTATTTCATTTAGCTGTGTCATTTAAGTTGCATTTCACGATGCAAGCTTCACCACACAGCAAGCTATAAATTATAACAGACCTTCTATTATGCATGTGTTGCCTAGAAAAAGATGCAAGATTATTGAAGTGTGTTGTTAACTTTTTCTATATAGCTCAAATCGATTTACATGATCAGTAATATCAACTTTAATCACACAGCAAACTCATCCTGTTTCACGTATAATTCCATAAATTTCTAAATAAAAAAAGGATGCTGTGCATGAGCGCTCGTCACTCACGTTTAATTATTTTAGGTTCAGGCCCTGCAGGTTATAGTGCTGCAGTATATGCTGCACGTGCCAACTTAAAACCGACTTTAATTGCAGGCTTACAATTGGGTGGTCAACTCACCACAACTACGGAAGTTGATAACTGGCCAGGTGATCCTGAAGGTTTAACAGGCCCAGCGTTAATGGAACGTATGCAAGCTCATGCGGAACGCTTTGGCACAGAAATCGTGTATGACCATATCAATGAAGTAAACCTGAATGTGCGCCCATTTGTACTGAAAGGTGATATGGAAGAATTTACCTGTGATGCTTTAATCATTTGCACAGGTGCGACTGCACAATATTTAGGTTTAGAATCTGAAGCAGCATTTATGGGTCAAGGCGTAAGTGCCTGTGCCACCTGTGATGGTTTCTTCTATAAAAACCAAAAAGTGATGGTCGTTGGCGGTGGTAACACTGCTGTTGAAGAAGCATTATACCTGTCTAACATTGCATCACACGTGACATTGGTGCATCGTCGTGATTCACTTCGCTCTGAAAAAATCTTGCAAGATCATTTATTTGCCAAAGAAAAAGAAGGCAAAATCAGCATTCTTTGGAATAATCAGGTCGATGAAGTCTTAGGTGACAACACTGGTGTAACATCGGTACGTTTAAAATCAACCACTGATGGTTCAACTCAAGATGTTGAAGTTTCAGGCTTGTTTGTTGCGATTGGTCACAAACCAAATACCAGCATGTTTGAAGGTCAGTTAAACTTACGTGATGGTTATATTCAAGTGCAAAGCGGCACAGCAGGCAACGCAACACAAACCTCTGTTGCAGGCGTATTTGCCGCTGGTGATGTTGCCGATTCAGTTTACCGTCAGGCAATTACTTCTGCAGGTTCAGGCTGTATGGCTGCGCTAGATGCAGAAAAGTATTTAGATGCCTTAGGCGAATAAACTCAGCTCATTACCTTAAAGACACAAACCGCTCTCAGGAGCGGTTTTTTTATCACAACATTTTTAGGTATGATGCGCAGCAGATCATATAAAACTGTATACGGCTCTTGATATGCAAACGCTCCCAGCTTCATCATTCATTTTTCCAGATCCAATTGAGGTTGATCCTGAAGGTGAAGGCTTGATTTGTGTCGGTGCAGACCTCTCCCCTGCCATGAACCGTACCGGGTTTGTCGGAGACCAACTTTCTTGAGAGAATGTTCCAATGACAAAACCAAAATATACCCCTGAAATCAGAGAAAGAGCGGTTCAATTATTGATTGAATCTGAAAAAGATTATCC
>NZ_VOYC01000006.1:0-189218 GCF_013420425.1 Acinetobacter sp. YH01007
CCCCTTTGGTATCAGCACGGTAAATTGGCTTTAAATCAGCCATAAATGCCTTCTGATCTTTACTGGCAACATAGCGTAAAGAATTACGAATTTGATGAACGATACACAGTTGTATTTCTGTTTGAGGGTAAATCGCTGCTATGGCTTCGGGGAAACCTTTTAGTCCATCTACACAGGCAATCAGAATATCCTGAACACCACGATTTTGTAGGTCTGTCAGTACACTAAGCCAATGGTTCGCCCCTTCGCTTTCCGATAAATGCAAGCCGAGTAGTTCCTTCTTACCTTCAACATTTAAAGCTAAAATGGTATAGATCGCTTTGCTCACATAAACACCTTTATCCTTCACTTTGTAATGTATGGCATCTAACCAAACAAAGGGATAAATTGTATCGAGTGGGCGTTGTTTCCATGCTTGTAACTGAGGGAGGAGCTTATCTGTAATATTGGTGATAGCACCATCTGAAATCTCCAATCCATACATATCAGCAACATGCTTTTGAATATCACGATAGCTCATACCAAGTGCATAGAGTGATATGATTTTATTGTCAATTTCTTCTGATAATTTGGTCTGGTTCTTTTTAACTAACTGTGGCTCAAATTCACCATTTCGATCTCTAGGGGTTTCAAGCTCAAATGAACCTGATGTAGATTTTACTGTCTTGCGAGTATAGCCATTGCGGCGATTACCTTGTTTCGGATTCGCTTCAATGTAATTCTCGATTTCTGCTTCAAGAGCAGCTTCGGTCAGCTGTTTAATTAAAGGGGTGAGTATGCCATTTTCTCCAGTCAGTGCTTGTCCTGACTGGAGTTGTTTTAAGGCTGTTTCAAAATCAAATGTAGTTGCCATAATGCATCATTCCTGTTTTTAACAGTTTAAGGAAATGACACAGTTTTTTGAACACTACCTTCATTTATTTTATCGTCATCTGACCGACAAACAGTGGCATAAAATTACTTTTTTAAGTCTATTTTTCACCTTTAACATATCCCATTGGATCCGCATCGAAGTATACGATTTACACCTAGATTATTATTTCCGATCTAACTCTACTAGACCCTGTCTTGCTTCTGTAATGATCAGCTGAATTTCTTCATTTTGCTTTCTCTTTTGTTCAAAATACACATAAATGCCTAGAGAAAATCCCACAGCTAAAATGATCAGCGTCATCATGATAATTGCATTATGATTCATTATATTTAGCCCCTTTAAACTTCCTCACTATTGTGAGATGCAAGGACTATACACAGCAATAACAAAAATGCTCAATTCCAATAAAGAAAATACACTGTTTTTTTTAATTTTATCTAAGAAAAACACTTTATTATTTAACAATATAATAAAAACCAAAATGTAACACGCATTCAAAAAATACGTTAAAATTCAATTATATTTTGTTCTATCTGTCATGATTATATTTTTAAGATATTTTAATTAATTTTCTCTCTATCTCAATTATCAGTCTGTTTAAATAAAAATTGATCTAAAAAACATAAGCTTATTTAAGCCATTACAGCCCGTTTGAAAAATGCTAATCTACAAAAATACCAACACAAATATGTGACGTAGTTAGCATTTTTAATCAATTCTTCAATTTTTTCTTGTGATGTGAAATACAATTTTTTGCATCCAGTGACTAAAAAAACACCAACTTCGATACGCTCCACTGATGCTCAATCATTCTGCTGTTATATTGAAGCTCTGACTAATCTAGATTGAAATGACTTTAAATCACCAAAACTCTGACAATGATGGTTTGATGTTCTTCATTTTCCTCAATCAACTGTAAACGCTTTTGTTCTTTACTCACCACTTTAAAGCGCAAGTTTTGATATTCAATAATGCTTGGAATTTGGTCAAAATATTGTGCATCAGCATCAATTTCATCCTCAAATAATGATGTACCAAGTTGATAGTCCAAACTTTTTAAAACGATATATTTCACCGTTGTTTTCATCACAGCATCCTTTTTATTACTTTTTGCTTTACTTTTATTTGTATCACCGTTCATGCCACGATTAAACCTATAATTGTAAATTTTGCTGTATTTATAGGCAGTTAAATCGTGAACATTCTTATTTTAGCATTTCACTTTTTGATGTTTTTTTCGCACAAGTCGACAAAATTCAGTACACTTGAGCAACTTATTCTATTCACTTGCAGATTTATCATGCTCAAACAATGCTGTGCCATACTTGAACAACGCCAACAGACTGTGGCTTTTATTGAAAGTGCCAGCTCAGGTTACTTATGTAGTCAGTTTTCTATTTATAAAAATAGCGGTGCCAATATTTTACTTGGTGGATTAGTCAGTTACGACCCAAGCATTAAACGTGAGATTTTGCATGTGAATAGTGACTTAATTGCCACCTATACCGCTGAATCCGCAGAAGTCACACAAGCCATGGCAGTTCAAGGCAAAAAACTATTTCAACATGCTGATTTTATTGTGGCATGCACAGGGTTACTGAAACCAGGCGGCAGTGCCACACCAGAAAAACCTGTAGGGACATTTTTTATCGCCATTCATTATCAGCAGCAAACTTTTCAGTACAAATATTTTTTAGATGGCAATCCATTACAACGACTAGAACAGCTCACTCTGTTAGTCGCTCAAGACCTGATTGATCTAATGCAAGATACAAACACTTGTACTGCACCCTGAAGTAAACCTATCTTTTTAAGTCTCTATAAAAATTCTCATGACTGCCCAATTTTAAAAGATAGAGTGTCATGATTTCGTCATCACTCACAGAGTAAGCCAGTAGCACAAGCTGTTTGTCCATTTTAAATTTATAAACAAATACTCCTGCTAAATCCCCCACTTTAGCTTCTCCGATATCAGGATTATTCCAAACGGTTATTACGGCATTATCAACATCTTTTTTCTGCTGCTTGGTTAGTTTTTTCACTGTCCGTTCAAATAAGGGAGTTTGTTGTATATTCATTGAACTCAACCAAAGCTATATGGTGTTGTATTCCCTGCTTTGACATGCGCCATACTAAGCAACAAATCTGCTATATCTTGAAAAGTTAAATCGGGATTGTCTTGTGCGATTTTTCCAATTTTAGCCCAGTACTCAATTTGTTTAGTTGCACTTCTACTTTCAGCCATCCCGTAAATCTTTGCTGATTCAACAATATCGCTGTCGATTTTAACTGCTACATGTGACATTGCTTTTTCCTCATATTAGTTATGGAATAAATTTTAGCCAATCATGCAACCATTTACAACCTTAAGAAACAAAATACAACAACCTTCTTTTATGATCAAATATTTAAAAATGCGCTATCGTACGCCCGATCTTTTTTAATTCTCTAACGCTTCAATAATTACTCATTGTATTTTTGACTACCCTCATCCAAACCTCAAAAAAAATAAGGTTCCATTGCTTAACAATGAAACCTTATCTTCAGCCTAAACTGCTGCATCACATGATGTTCATGCACGGTACAGCTTTTTAGACAACCAATTAAGCAGCCGAACGCTCTGCAATTGGTACAACTTTACGCAATTCTGGGCCTGTATAATCTGCACTTGGGCGGATAATACGGTTATCTGCACGCTGTTCCATCACGTGTGCTGCCCAACCTGTTACACGGCTCATCACAAAGATTGGTGTAAATAGTTTGGTCGCAATACCCATAAAGTGATACGCAGACGCATGGAAGAAGTCAGCATTACAGAATAATTTCTTCTCACGCCACATCACTTCTTCACAACGCACCGATACAGGATAAAGTACTGTATCACCTACATCTTGCGCTAAACGCTCAGACCAGATTTTGATGATGCCGTTACGTGGATCATTGTCTTTATAAATCGCATGACCAAAGCCCATGATCTTTTCTTTACGTTCCAACTTGCCTAGCATTTCACGTTCAGCTTCTTCTGGCGATGTCCAATTTTCAATCATTTCCATCGCTGCTTCATTCGCGCCACCGTGTAATGGGCCACGTAATGAACCAATCGCGCCTGTAATACATGAATGCATGTCAGACAAAGTTGATGCGCAAACACGTGCTGTAAATGTTGATGCGTTGAACTCATGCTCTGCATACAAAATTAATGACACATTCATGACTTGTTCATGCAATTCATTTGGTTTTTCACCACGTAATAAATGCAGGAATTGTGCGCCAATTGAATCATCATCCGTATTTTCTTCAATACGCACGCCATCGTGGCTATAACGATACCAGTAGCAAATAATAGCTGGCAAAGTCGCCAAGATGCGGTCTGCTACATCTTGTTGCTGTTCAAATGACTGTTCGGTTTCTAAGTTACCTAGCATTGAAACACCTGTACGCATCACATCCATTGGGTGTGAATCTGCAGGAATACGCTCAAGCACTTCTTTGAGTGCTTGAGGCAATGCACGTAAAGATTTCAATTTTGCTTTATAGGCAGCCAATTGCTCTGAAGTCGGCAATTCACCAAAGAAAATCAAGTATGCAACTTCTTCAAACTGACAGTTTTCTGCCAAGTCTTGCACATCATAACCACGGTAAGTTAAGCCTGCGCCACTTTTACCAACAGTTGAGAGTGAGGTTTTACCTGCCACTTGTCCACGCAATCCTGCGCCTGTGAGTACTTTTCCTTCAGCCATTTTTTTAATTCTCCTGTTTGAACAGCTTGTCTAATGTATTTTCAAAAGTATGATAATCAAGGAATTCGTATAATTCTTTACGTTGTTGCATTTTGTCTAAGACATTCACTTGCGTGCCATCTTTACGAATGGATTGCATCACTTCAAGTGCTGCTTTTTGCATAGCACGAGTTGGTGAAAGTGGATACAACACCATGCGAATGCCCTGCTCAGCCAATTCTTCAGTGGTGTAATAAGGGGTATCACCAAACTCGGTAATGTTTGCCAATACAGGTACACCTACGGCATCACATACAGTTTTATACATGGTAATATCAGTCATAGCTTCTGCAAAAATTGCATCTGCACCCGCTTCCACACATGCGCAAGCACGGTCAATAACCGCCTGTAAACCTTCTTTTTGCAAGGCATCAGTACGTGCCATGACTACAAAGTTTGAATCGGTTTTCGCATCAACAGCCGCTTTAATACGATCAACCATTTCTTGCTGGGTTACAATTTCTTTGTTTGGACGATGTCCACAACGCTTTTGTGCAACCTGATCTTCAATATGAACTGCAGCAGCACCCGCAGCAATCATTTGTTTAATACTGCGGGCAATATTGAATGCACCGCCCCAACCTGTGTCAATATCCACCAATAATGGTGTATCAACACGCTCAGTAATACGACGTACATCTTCCAAGACGTTGTCTAAACTGGTCATGCCCAAGTCAGGTAAACCGTAAGAATAGTTGGCAACACCTGCACCAGATAAATAAATGGCTTTATAGCCCACTTGTTTTGCCATCATGGCAGCATAAGCATTTACCGTGCCGATAATTTGTAATGGCTTTTCGACTTCCAAGGCTTGTCTGAATCTTAAGCCCGCAGATGTTTGTTCTGTCATCTTCCTTTCCGCTTTTCTTACTATATTTTTCGAGATTCGAGTATATCGAGAATGCGAGATCACGCCATGGCTTTTTAGAATCTATACTCTAAAACTTTAGTCAAATAATTTTCAAATTTATCGCACAATAAATTTTCGTGATGTTGGTTATTCTTTATTTTTGATAAACACAGCTTTTTAGTACACTAAATGAGCAAAATTTAAACTATTTTCTAAAAATATGGCTTTTTCAGCTCAAATCATGCCATGTGCAAGTACACTTCGACACAGCACGCTGTACATATATTTGTTATAATGACAATCTCCCTTCTATTTAATTGATGATTTTTTACTCAATATGCACGAACTCGCCCATTTCGCTCCTTTAGGTAAAGATATACCACCAACCAAGCGTGGTCATGAGCGATGTGTAGCGTTATTAGTCAGTGCAACTGAGCTATTTTTAGAGCGTGGTTACGATGCCGTATCCTTAGATGATATTGTGCAACACGCAGGCGGTTCTAAAGCGTCGATCTATAAATACTTTGGCAATAAAGAAGGGTTATTCAAAGCTATTTGTGATTATCGCCGTGATAAATTTTTTCAGGATATTCACATTCCCTTTGAACAAATTGATTCAAATTTACGTGGTTATTTGATTCAAACCTTATTGAATTTTTATCATCATATTTTGGAACCAGAAAATGCAGCCTTTATGCGTCTGGTATTAGAGCAAAGTCAGCGCAATCCTGATATTGCCTTACACATACATGAGCGCGGCCCTTTGCATGTGCAACTTTGTATTGCCAAAGTATTGGAACATGCCAGTCAGCAAGGTTTAATTTGCTGTGAACAGCCTATTTATTCTGCACAACTGTATTTCGGTATTTTAAGAAATTTTGAATGGCGTATCATCATGGGTATTCCAAAACAAGAAACAGAACAAGAAACAACCAATTATGTAAGTTATTGTGTAGATCGCTTTCTAGACGCTCATCAAAAAGCTTAGATTTTTTGCAATTTCTGCATCCTATAGTATATTAGCCGATTCCCTTTTTCACTTAACCAACCAACAACTAATTGTTGTTTTTTCTCATTCAGCAATTATTGTGGAGTAACGAATGGCTCTACGTCACTTTCTAACATTACGCGATTTATCGACTTTAGAACTGAATCAAATTTTGCAACGCGCCATTGAGCTTAAGCGTAAACAGCATAACAATGAAGTTTTCCAGCCTTTTCCTGGCAAAGTCATGGGTATGATTTTTGAAAAATCCAGCACCCGAACCCGTGTATCGTTTGAAGCTGGCATGAGTCAGTTTGGTGGTAGCGCGATCTTCTTATCATCACGTGACACACAATTAGGTCGCGGTGAGCCAATTGAAGATTCTGCACGCGTCATTTCAAGTATGCTTGACATTGTGATGATTCGTACCTTTGGTCACGACATTGTAGAACGCTTTGCTTCTTACTCTAAAGTTCCTGTGATCAATGCCTTAACTGACGATCATCACCCATGCCAACTCCTTGCAGACATGCAAACCTATGTTGAACACCGTGGTTCAATTGAAGGTAAAACTGTGGCGTGGATTGGTGATGGCAACAATATGTGTAACTCATATATTGAAGCAGCACACATGTGGGGCTTTAATTTAAAAATTGCGACACCGAAAGGTTATGAGCCAGAACAGCGCTTCCTGTCTGAATTTGCACACTGCGTAGAATTGGTCGATTCTGCTCAGGATGCAGCAGTGAATGCTGATCTGATTGTGACCGATGTTTGGGCAAGCATGGGACAGGAAGAAGAACAAAAAATTCGTGAAAAAGCGTTTGCAGACTATCAAGTGAATGAACGCCTGATGGATTTAGCACATCCTGATTGTTTATTTATGCACTGCTTACCTGCGCACCGTGGTGAAGAAATTTCTGAAAATATGCTCGATCACAAAAATGCTGTAGTGTGGGATGAAGCAGAAAATCGCTTACATGCTCAAAAAGCATTGGTTGAGTTTTTATTGAATGAAAATCTTAAAAAAGACTAAGCTTTAAAACCCGTCTTAAATATTCGCAAAACTTTGATGAGTTTTGTTACAAACAGCACCAAAAGGTGCTGTTTTTTTATTTGGCTCGCTATAATCTTGAGTTATGGTCTATTTTTCTAAAATTTCTAAAAGAGCCTAGATGAACAATATGATTTATAAAACACTTGCTACAATTACGCTGTGCACCACTACACTGATCGCGAGTGCTTCACTCTATGCCAAAGCCAGTGAATTAGATCAATATTTAGTCCAACAAAAGATTTTAAGTGCAGATTATAAAATTCAAAATGTTGCTGCATTAAATGAAATTTTAGATGTCATTAGTGATGAAGATTCTCGTACTATGCCTTATCAGGTCGATCAAAATACAGTGATTGAACAAAGTACGGCGACAGACAAACAAATCAATATTCGTGGCATGATTATTTCACCTGACTTCAGGCAGTTTGTAGAAAGTACGGGTTATAACAATGTCAAAAATATGATTAAACAAAACTTAATTCATAATTGTGAATCTATTTTTGAGCATCAGTTCCAACGGGTAAATCCCTATGTATTGAACTTAAAACTCAGTGCAGAAAAAACCCAGTTTAATGTGCAATTGGCAAATAGCGAGTGCCAATTTAAAGCAGACTGAACTGTATTTAAAACTAAAACAACCTCAGCTTTAAGATTTAATGCCTAAGGTTTAATGCGTAAACCCAAATATAACCTAACGTATTAAACCTTGCGGTTGTAAAATAATGATCAATGCGCCTAAAACTACTATCATTCCACCGAACATATCCCAACGTGTTAAATTGACTTGATCTACATACTTTAACCAAATCAAGGCTGTACAAATATAAATACCACCATAAGCCGCATAAATTCGCCCCGATGCCGCAGGATGTAGAGTCAATAACCACACAAAAGCCGCTAAGGCTAAAATTGTTGGCAGCCATAACCACTGTGATTTCCCCTGATTTAAAATCAAATAAGGAAAATAACAGCCTAATATTTCCATAACTGCCGTAACAAAAAACAAGAACGTTGTGCTGGCAATTTTAGTGATCTGAAAATCCATAAATCCTGTGTGGTCTCTCTTTTAGCAGTAACGATTCAAGTTCACGCATCTGCGAATTCATAAAAAATAACCCATGTTCAACATGGGTTATTTTCAAAATTCAAATAAGGATTGATTAGGCTGGTTCAGCCGTTTGATCTTCAAAGACTTCAAGTTTCAAACCGACTGCCTTACCGTTCTCTTTCTTCACAGAAACAGCCACATTACCGCCCTGTTCTGCAAGTTCACCAAACAGAATCATTTCTGCCAATGGCTTTTTCAAGTGTTCCTGAATCAGACGTTGCATTGGACGTGCGCCCATTAAGCGATCATATCCATGCTCAGCCATCCATTCACGCGCATCTTGATCAACCTCAAGAATGACTTTTTTATCATCCAACTGCGCTTGTAATTCAGTCAAGAATTTATCCACTACATTTTCAATTACTGTAGTAGGTAAAGCTTTAAATTGAATGACCCCATCCAAACGGTTACGGAACTCAGGTGAGAAGGCTTTTTTCATCGCTTCTTGGTTGTCATTACTGTTGTCTTGATCCATGAAACCAATGCTCACGCGGGAAATACTTTCCGCACCAATATTAGTGGTCAGAACCAAAATCACATTACGGAAGTCTGATTTACGACCATTATTATCGGTCAATGAACCATGATCCATAATTTGCAGCAATAGGTTAAATACATCAGGATGCGCTTTTTCAATTTCATCCAACAACAACACACAATGCGGATTTTTATGAATCGCATCGGTGAGTAAGCCACCCTGATCAAAACCGACATAGCCTGGAGGTGCACCAATTAAACGTGAAACGGCATGGCGCTCCATGTACTCAGACATATCAAAGCGAACCAATTCCACACCCAACAGTTTTGCCAACTGCTTGGTAACTTCGGTTTTACCAACGCCTGTCGGGCCAGCAAATACAAAACTACCCACTGGTTTGTCTGGTGTTTTTAAACCAGCACGTGACAGTTTAATTGCTGATGCTAACGCTTCAATAGCTTCATCTTGACCAAAGACCACACGTTTTAAATCACGCTCAAGATGTTCAAGTACAGTCTTGTCATCTTTCGATACGGTTTTAGGTGGAATACGTGCAATTTTAGAGACGATATCTTCAATGTTTTCTACTGTGATTAAAGTATCATCTTGCTCAGCTCTTAAACGGCGCTGCGCACCTGCTTCATCAATCACATCAATGGCTTTGTCTGGCAAGAAACGATCATTGATAAATTTGGCCGATAACTCTACCGCAGACACCAATGCTTTATCATCATATTTAACATGGTGAAATTCTTCAAATTTCGATTTTAAACCACGTAAAATATCAATCGTTTCTGAAATTGAAGGCTCATTCACATCAATTTTTTGGAAACGGCGTGAAAGTGCATGGTCTTTTTCAAATACCTGACGATATTCTTGGAATGTCGTCGAGCCAATGCAACGCAAAGTACCATTTGCCAACGCAGGTTTAATTAAATTTGATGCATCCATCGTGCTACCCATGCTTGAGCCTGCACCAATAATCATGTGGATTTCGTCAATAAATAAAATGGCATCAGGTTTCTTTTTCAAGGCATTTAACAGTTGTTTTAAACGCTTTTCAAAGTCACCACGGTATTTTGTACCCGCTACCAACGCACCGATATCCAAACTATATACTTCGGCATTTTCGAGTGGTTTTGGCGCTTTACCATTCACAATCAGCCACGCCAGACCTTCGGCAATAGAGGTTTTACCCACGCCTGGATCACCCACCAACAATGGGTTGTTCTTACGACGACGGCATAGAATTTGTGCAGCACGCTCAATTTCTTTTTCACGCCCAATTAACGGATCGGTTTTACCCTTTTGCGCTTCAGTATTCAAATTTAGCGTGTAAAGCTCTAACGGGCCAGCATTGGCAGAGCTTGAACTTTCGCTATCTAATTCTTCAACCTCTTCTTCCGCTTGCGTTTCGTCTTTACGTGTACCGTGCGATAAGTATTGCGTTAAGGTCAAACGGTTAATTTGATGACGCTTGAGTAGATACACGGCAAATGAATCACGTTCAGAGTACATTGCCACTAAAATATCTGCGCCTTCAACCGTACGGTCACCACCGCTAGATTGCACATGAAAAATACCACGCTGCAAAATGCGGTCAAAACTTTCGGTCGGGTGCGGCGCCTGATCGTTATTTTCAGCAAGTTTAGGGGTATGTTGTTCTACATATTCTTCGAGTTCTTTACGCAGCACAATAACATCTGCACCACACGCCTTGAGTGCATTGACTGCCGAATCATTGTCTAATAAAGCCAATAATAAATGTTCAACCGTTAGAAACTCGTGTCTCTTTTGACGAGCCATGCTAACAGCCAAACGTAGTGATACTTCTAATTGACGACTGAGCATGTAACCCCCTTAATCTTTAGGCTCAATCTGACAAAGTAATGGATGACCTTGTGATCGAGCGTAATTATTGACTTGGTTCGCTTTCGTTTCCGCAATATCCCGCGGATAGACCCCTGCGACACCTTTTCCTTCATAGTGTACAGTTAGCATTACTTGAGTCGCTTGGTCAAGATTCATTGCAAAGTATTGTTGTAAAATTTCAATTACAAAGTCCATTGGGGTGTAATCATCGTTCATTAAAACGACAACATATAAAGGTGGGCGTTTTAATTGTGGCGGCGCAGTTTGTACCGCAATATCACCATCATCTTCATGTCCTGCATCATCCACACTTAAACGCGGGGTTAAATGCCAATCGACATAGCCAGATTGATGAAAAGTGGTTTTAATTTCATTTAAACAGATGGATCTTTTTTGGGTTCGCATAAGTTTTACATATCACACATTATTGAGCGCTAGCTTCTGCTTGTGGAATTTCAGAAATAAAGGCAGAATCTGCCTCCACGGCTTTGCCTTTGCTCCAACTGAAGCGTTTAATCACAGGAGTTGCGCCATTTAAACGGACTTCAATAAAGTCTGGATTAAAGCCTTTAGGCATGCTCCAGCGCCCTGTTAAACGCTCATAATTATCAAAATTAAAATTGCTGTCTTCCATCGGAACAACCAGCACTTCTGTGCCTTGAATTAAACGCAGTTCTACCGTACCACTTGCACGTCGCTTGTTTGGACTCACTTGTACCAAATCGACCTGATATTCATAAGCATTGTCTGGTAATGGTTTCACCCCAAGATTTTGCACGGTCAGGCTTAAACCACCACGTTGACGCAAAACTTCACGATAAATCGCACTCATGCCTTCAGTACGTTGCTTATCTTCAGTTGCTTGAGTGAAAGCTTGATACAAATCATTGGAGTTACTGACCGCAACATCGCGTTCTTGAACCGCAGCATTTAAGCTTTTATTCAGACTTTCCAAACGCGTTTTTTGTTCTTGCACCACTTCAACCAGTTGTTCTGCATCGGCATCGTAACCAACCACAGTTAAGCCCTGACGATGCCCGACTGAATAGCCCAAAAAGCCACTACCTAAAATTAAAATGGCAGCACCAATTGCCAAAGGCGCATTGCTTTCAAGAAATGGCTTTTTTTCTGGCGGTGTAGATGAGGGTGTCATGCTTGAATTCGACTGTGACGTGGTTTCTGTATCGGTGTTATGCATCGTCATCTCTTGTTTTGATTCATTCAAAGCACACATTTAAATCGAAATCTAAATGTGTGTGAAGTTGAAAAACGTGTTCTTATGGTAATAAACCAATCACCTCAAGTCCTGCATGTTCTGCAAAACCAAACATGAGGTTCATATTTTGTACTGCTTGCCCTGCTGCACCTTTCACCAAGTTATCTTGTGCCACCAAAAGTACTAATTTTTTCGGTTGTGGCTTATACAATGCGATACGCAACTGGTTAGCGCCACGTACTGAGCGTGTTTCTGGTGAACTGTTGGCTGGCATGACATCTACAAACTGTTCATTGGCATAAAACTGCTCATACAGGCTTTGTAAATCTGCTGCATCACCTGCATCAGTTAAATCTACATAAATGGTGCTGAGCATACCGCGAATCATAGGTACTAAATGCGGTACAAACACAATGTGATTAAACACATCTTTTTGACCCGAAATATTTTCCAATGCTTCTACAATTTCTGGATGATGACGATGCCCCGCAACGCCATAAGCCTTAAAGTTGTCGGCATTTTCAGAGTAAATCATGCCCAAACTGGCTTTACGCCCTGCACCAGATACACCCGATTTTGCATCAATAATAATACTTTCAGGTTTCACTAAAGCTTCAGCTTGTTTAAATAATGGCGCTAAACCAAGTTGCACTGTGGTTGGATAACACCCTGGGTTACCAATCACCTGTGCTTGTTTAATTTGTTCCCGGTTGAGTTCAGACAAGCCATAAACTGAATCTTTTAAAATGTCTGGGCAAGCATGTTGCATGCCATACCATTTTTCAAACTGCGCTAAATCTTGCAAACGGAAGTCTGCTGCTAAATCGACCACTTTGGTGTTGGCTGCAACAAGCTCCGCAGCATGTTGCATGGCAACGCCGTGCGGTGTAGCAAAGAACACCACATCACACTGTTTTAATTCTTCGATGTTTAAATCTGAGTAGCACAGGTCTGTGTGTCCACGCAGGCTTGGGAACATATCATCTACACGGCGACCCGCTTCTGTACGTGAAGTCAGTACATTTACTTTCACATTTGGGTGTCGTAGCAAAAGACGCAATAATTCAACGCCTGTATAACCTGTACCACCGACAATACCAACTGAAATCACGTGCATTACCTCAATTCAAAAGCATGTTTAAGCTAACGCTATAGTATGACAGGAAGTTTTGGTTTTCTGAACTGTTTTACTAGGGTTTTGGGGCTTTTCTTTATTCTGTTGATTTTATAAAAGATGATTTGGATTGTAGTCAATACGTGCAACACCTTTGCATTGTAGTCTTATCATGTGGGTGTTGGCTTTTTTATTGATACCACCACCAAGGCAAAGACGTTGTTTTTAACTGCTTGCGATGCTGCAAATAGTGCGCATCATGCCGTTGTACTTCAACCCAAAATGCAGGACTATGATCAAAATGTCGTGTATGCGCCAACTCATGCACAGCAACATATCGCACAATTTGTTCAGGAAACAACACCAAGGCGCTATTGAGCATAATATGCTGTTGCGTACTGCAACTGCCCCAACGGGTTTTCGGTTGACGAATTGCGCACTGTTTAAATGGCAAAGCAATTTCATGACTGACTGTTTGCAAATATATCGGCAACATTTGTTTGGCATAAGCAATAACAAAGGCTTTTAAATATGCCGCAGGTTGGCGGTCACTAACCCATAGGCAATGCTGTTTTAAATCTAAAATAAAACTGTGTTTTTGTGTTTGATAATGAATATTTAAAGGCTCAGGCAAATTAAAAAGTGATAACTGATTTGGCAATTCACGCTGCACAAGTCCTTGCTGTGCTTGCTGTTTATGCCAAGTTTCAATCATCCACTGTTCAGATTGTTGCAAAAAATCCTGAATTTGTCGCTGAGTGCAATATTTCGGCACAGTTAAGCGAATTTGATTCGGCTCGACACGTAACCGTAAACGTGTTGCTTTTGCATGTGGTGTAATTTGAATTTCAGGTAAGTCGGATAATGTCATTGTTGTTCTTTTATTAAATCCTCCCCGACCCTCCTTTAATAAAGGAGGGAGAAAAGCCCCCTATTAAAAACAAGGGGCTTGGGAGACGAATTAAACCGCAGTACGTTCTTCAATGCCGTTATTGGTCGCTACAATTGCAATATCAGCTTTATTGATGGCAAAAATACCATTGGTCACAACACCCGGAATATCATTCAAGGTTTTTTCTAATTCCAACGCATTTAAAATATTTAAATTATAAATATCTAAAATCACGTTACCGTTATCAGTCACCACACCTTCACGGTAAGCAGGATCGCCACCTAAAGCCACAATTTTGCGTGCTACCGCAGAACGAGCCATTGGAATCACCTCAATTGGCAATGGAAACTCACGTCCTAATTGCTCTACCCATTTTGAATCATCGACAATACAGATAAACTTACGTGCAATAGAAGCCACAATTTTTTCACGGGTCAACGCTGCGCCG
Source organism: Acinetobacter sp. YH01007 (assembly GCF_013420425.1). NCBI lineage: Bacteria > Pseudomonadati > Pseudomonadota > Gammaproteobacteria > Moraxellales > Moraxellaceae > Acinetobacter > Acinetobacter sp. YH01007. The sequence goes on from NZ_VOYC01000006.1 coordinate 14,674, forward strand.
CCGCCTTTAATCATGTGCATGTGACGGTCAATTTCATCTGCACCATCAACATAAGCATCTAAACTGCCCACAGAGTTCATATCGACCACTTCAATACCAAGTTTCTTTAAGCGCTCCGCAGTCGCTTCAGAACTTGCCACAGCTGCTTCTAATTGTAATTCAGGCAATAAATCAATCAGGAAATTCACTGTACTGCCTGTACCTACCCCCAAAATCCCGCCTTTAGGCAAATGTTTTAATGCTGCTTTGGCAGCCGCTTGCTTCTTTTCATCTTGGGTAGCATACAGACTCATGACTTCACTCAACTATTTTTGACATTTGTTGCCGATTTTACAGCGCAAATGTGCAGGGGTTTGTTACAATAACCCCCTATTTTAAACTGTTAGATGGAAGATTAACATGCTGTCTCGTTTGGTTCGACAAATTTTACAAGCAACGGTCTACGATGTTGCAATCGAAACCCCACTCGACGCAGCGCCACGAATTAGTGAAAAACTGAACAATAACATTCGCTTTAAACGTGAAGACTTACAACCCGTATTCTCTTTTAAATTGCGTGGTGCATATAACCGTATTAGCCAGTTACCCAAAGACCAACTTGAACGTGGTGTAATTACCGCCTCTGCAGGCAACCATGCGCAAGGTGTAGCATTGTCTGGGCAAAAACTGGGCATTCGCGCCATTATCGTTATGCCTAAAACCACGCCAGATATTAAAGTACAAGCGGTAAAACGCTTGGGTGGCGAAGTGGTATTACATGGTGACTCATTTGATGTTGCCAACAAATATGCAATTCAACGTGCCCAAGATGAAGGCATGACTTTTATTCCACCGTATGACGATGAATTGGTCATGGCAGGTCAAGGTACGATTGCCAACGAAATTTTGCGTCAATGGCGCGATGTCGAATATGTTTTCGTTGCTGTTGGTGGTGGCGGTTTAATTGCAGGTGTTGCAGCCTACTTGGGCGATGTCGCACCGCATGTCAAAGTCATTCCTGTAGAATATGATGAATCGGCTTGCTTAAAAGCGGCTTTTGAAGCCAATGAACGGGTTATTTTGCCGCAAGTGGGTTTATTTGCCGATGGTACTGCTGTCGCACAAATTGGTGAGAAACCGTTTGAAGTTTTACAACTACAAAAATCAGATCAATCAGGCCCAATTGTTGAGCGCGATGTAGTTTTGGTGAATACCGATGAAATCTGTGCGGCAATTAAAGACACCTTTGATGAAAACCGCAGCATTGTAGAACCTTCAGGTGCAATGGCTTTGGCAGGCATCAAAAAATATGTCGAGCAACACCAATTGCAAAATAAAAATATTGTGTCAATTGTCTGTGGCGCAAACATGAACTTTGACCGTTTACGCTATATTGCGGAACGTACTGAACTCGGTGAACATAAAGAAGCAATTTTTGCCGTGACCATTCCAGAAGAAAAAGGTGCGTTCCTTAACTTCTGCCGTGCGCTGCAAGGTCGTAATATCACCGAGTTTAACTACCGCGCCAGCGATGCCACTGCTGCACAAGTCTTTGTCGGCATCAGCTTAAAATCTGGTGAAAAAGAACGCCACGACATTTATGAGTTACTCAAAACCCAGTACGATGTTGATGATTTGTCGGATGATGAAGTAGCAAAACTACACATTCGTTATTTGGTCGGTGGTCATGCCGATATTGAAAATGAACGTCTATTCCGTGTGGAATTTCCAGAGCGTCCGGGTGCATTACTGACTTTCTTGGAGCGCTTAGGCCCAACCCATAACATCACCCTGTTCCATTACCGTAACCACGGTGCAGCGGAAGGTCGTGTATTGGTCGGTTTAGAAGCTTCGGATGCCAAACAGAACCCAGATGGTTTAATTGAAACTTTGGAAAAGATCACTTATCCATACCAAGAGATTACTAATAACTTGGGTTATCAGCGTTTCTTAAAATAACCGATCACACATCTCAATAAGTGCAAAAAACCGCTGATTTCAGCGGTTTTTTAGTCATATTGCTACAGTATAGAGCCCTAAAATATTTTAGAATATTGGAAGAATAATATAATTTTTCAGGATGATGCTATGGCACAATTTGCTGTCATTGGTTTAGGTAGCTTTGGTGCAACTGTGGCGACACAATTGGTCAAACTCAACCATGATGTCATTGGGATTGATAGCAATAAAAAGTTTGTAGAAAACATTGCCGATCAAATTACCCATGCGGTGATTGCCGATGCAACCGATGAACACGTTTTGGAAGAACTGAATATTCAAAATTGTGATGCAGTGGTGGTCGCCATTGGTGAAGATATTGAAGCCAGTATTTTGTGTGTCTTAAATTTAAAGAATTTGGGTATTTCTAAAATTTACGTTAAAGCCAAAAGTAAAGCGCACACCATGATTTTGACCCATTTGGGCGTAAGTAAAATCATTCACCCTGAAGAAGATATGGGCGTTCGCATCGCGCAATCGCTGAGTTATCCGATGGTGAGTCGTTATATGAGCCTAAACGACAACCACTATATTGTAAAAGTAAAAATTAAAGACAACTTGCATGGCACGCGCATTCATAGTCTGATGTCACATGCACCCGAAGTTAAACTTTTACTGTTTAAACGTGCCGAAACGATTTTTTATACGCTTGAATCCAATTTAATGCTACAAACAGATGATATTTTGGTGGTTGAAGGACAACTTGAACCATTAAAACGCTTATCTAAACAATTTAAGTCAGAATGAAAAAAACAGCGAAACAACCAATCAAAACTGTCAATTTAAGCCCACCCAGTCTTTTGGCACTGGGCTTTTTAAGCTTTATTAGCATTGGCACAATCTTGCTGAAACTGCCCATTTCCCATCATGGCGAGATGAGTTGGATTAATGCCTTATTTACTGCTACATCTGCAGTGACGATCACTGGATTGTCTGTAGTGAATATTGGCGATGCTTATACCGTATTTGGGCAAATGGTCATTATGTTGTTGTTACAATGTGGTGGCTTAGGTTTTATGACTTTTGCGATTTTAGCGGTTTTAAGTTTGTCATCCAAAATTGGTTTAAAACAACAAATCATGGCGCAAGACACCATTGGGCAAACCAACCTGTCTAAAGTGTCGATGACCATTAAAAGCGTGTTGCTCTACTCATTGTTTTTTGAAGGGATTGGCACGGTTATTTTAACCTTGGCATGGATGCAGGATTATCCATTTAGCGATGCATTTTTCTATGCGGCTTTCTATAGTGTTTCAGCCTTTAACAATGGTGGATTTTCATTATTTCCCAATAGCTTAATGAGTTTTGCAGATCAATACCTGATTACCTTAACTATTAGTATGCTGTATATCATTGGCGGTATTGGTTTTGTGGTACTCATGGATATTAAACGTGCCAAACGCTGGAAAAAACTCTCACCCAATAGCAAGCTGATTTTATCGACCATTGCTGGTTTAAACTTTGTGGCCTTTCTGCTGATTTGGGCGATTGAAGCCAATAATCCACATACCCTTGCAGCCATGAGTATTGGCGATCAAGCCCTCAATGCATGGTTTCACGCTACCGTTCCTCGCTCATCAGGCTTTAATAGTCTAGATGTCGCAAGTATGCAAAATAGCTCGACCTTGCTCACCATGCTTCTGATGTTTATTGGTGGTGGTTCGCTCAGTACCGCAGGCGGTATTAAAGTTGGCACATTTATTATTGTCATTTTAAGTGTGATCAGTTTTTTAAGACGTTCAGATGAGGTGCGTGTGTTTAATCATGCTGTACCTGAACGTACCACCTTTAAAGCTTTGGCGGTGATCAGCATCACAGGTATGTTAATTTGCCTCGGTTTGTTTAGCTTACTTGCCCTTGAACCGAAACTGAATTTTTTAGACCTGTTGTTTGAGGCTGTATCTGCAGCGTGCACGGTGGGTTTATCCCGTGGTGTTACAGGTGAATTACAACCTGCCAGCTTAATTATTTTAATGTTGTTGATGTTTGCAGGTCGTTTAGGGCCGCTGACTTTGGCTTATTTAATCGCCACACCACAAAAAAGCCGACTTAAACATCCAACCGCAGATATTCAAGTTGGATAAAAGCTGGATACGATCCGACTTCAAAAACAAACGCCAATCTTCAAAATTGGCGTTTTATATTCAGCGAGCAATAATGAGAAATCAATCTTAATCTACTTAAAACCAATTCATTAAAGACACACCCAAACCAACATAGGTGGCGCGGTGGTTATAATCAATCAGGCTTTCACCATAACCATCAAACAATTGGAAATGACCGCGTAATTTTCCACTGATTGGGAAAACCCAGTCAAACTGTGCTGCACCGTGCGCGTCATCACCGCCTTTTAAGCTATGACGAAGCATCAAAGAAAAGTCATGCTCTTTCCAGCGATAAAATGCCAACATATCGCCACGCCCGATATAATTTTTAATTTCAGGGTTATTGTCATCGCTGCGGTCTTCTTCAATGCGATACCACGGACGTAACATCAAGGCAAAATTGTCTTTTTCAAAACCTAAATTAAAAATCACCCGATTCCAACTGCGTGATAATGGATCAGAACGACCATTGGATTGATGGTTCAACGTCACACCCAATAAACGACCATGCAGCCCCATAAGTGTATAGTTGGTGCGGAACATCAAACTGGCTTCAGGCTCATAATTGGTTTCACGAAATGGACGTGACTCATCACCATTATAAACCTGCCAACGTGATGACTGGGTATAACCTAGCCACACATCACCGTTATCACCCAACAGATTTTCTACCGCTTTGGTTTTTAAAGACAGCTGAAATTTGGTTTCCATTGAGGTCAGGTTTTGCTCCTTACCCACGGGAACGGTATTTTGCTCATTCAAGCTTTGTGGACGTTCATTTTTATCGGACGTCCAAAAAGTAGGCATCAAATACACAGGTTGATAAGCACGTAAATTCCATGTGCCTAATTTGCTATCGGGTGAAAGCTCCCAGCGCTTATCCAGTAAAGATACATTCGGATCAAGCTTTGGTACATCAAATGAAAATAAATTACTCACACCCACTGCAATTTTTTCTTTCACAGTTTCAGGTGCAAGTGCCTGAGCGGCTTGACGTTCGCTAATCAGCGCTGTTTTTTCTGCTTCAGGAATTTTAAACAGAGCATCGTAACACACCAAACGATCAGCATTTGACTCTAAAGCCACACAGGCTTCAGGTGTTGCAGGTGCAACTAAGCTAGCTGGGTCTTGTGCATAGGTTTTCGCCACAAACACAGTGCTGAGTGCGGCAACACTCAGCGACAGTCCTGTGCGTTCAAACAGTTTGAACGCGCTCATAAATCCCCCTAAGTTTTCGTTGTTATTTCACGTATCAGTTCACTTGTTTAATTTCAAAACCAAGTTCGAGCAATGCTTCACGTTTTGACACAGGTGCGACTACGGCTTTAGATGCTTGCTGCTGACGCAAATATTGCTCCGCAACACGTTTTAAATCGTCTAAAGTCACCGCCAATAAACGCTCACGTAATACTGTGCGGAATGAGGGTGTACGCGCGTGCAATAATGCATAACATGCAGTAATCGCTTCACCTGCAGGCGAACCTGGTTTATCCATACTAGCAATTAAACCTAAAATCGCTTCTTCTAGTTGATGCGGCAATTGCTCTGCATTAAATAACCAATCAATACTCGCTTCAAAGTCTGCGAAAGTTTCTGCCAAGCGTGGATCACGATAACTGTAAAAACGGAATGAACATGCATTGCCATCGTAGCTTGCACCGCCACCGTAAGCACCGCCTTTTTCACGGATTGCGCTGTGTAAGAAACCATTGCGCAAATATGCAGCCAATACCATCAAAGGTGCAGCATCAGGATGCGACACTTCCACCGCAGGATACGCAGCCGCACAGAATTGCACATTGGCTTGAATCAACCATGCCTGATCTTGCGTTGAATGATCTACAGGAACTTGAGTTAAAGCAGCAGGATTTTCTGCAACAATAAGTTTATCCCAAACTTCTTGAACTTCTTCGACCAAACGGTCAGATTGATGTTCTTCACATACTAACAAAAATTGCTTAGGTGCTTGCAGTAATTTATGGTGAATCAATTGCAATTCAGCAATCAATTTCTCGTATTCCGCTGCATCTTTTTCAATTTTAGCAACCAAGTCTGCCAACCAATTTAATGCGCCCAAACCTGTGTTGTTGTAATCACGCTGCGCCAAAGCACTGTGATGACGCCCTGCAATTTGCATGGCATAACTGTGCCCCGAACCCGACAAACGTGACTGCCAACGGGTTTTTCGTTGTTGTAACAGCTCAATAATGCGGTCTTTTTCATCAAAACGTAATTGCTCAAATGCTAATTTCAGCAAGCGGATGGCTTCAAGATTATTCACCAAAGACTTAGTGGTTAATGTGAGCCATGCACTGATCTGATTTTTGTCATCGACTTTAGAACGTAAAGATGCACCCATGCCCAAACCACCGCTAACTGCGGTTTGTAGCTGTTGCAATTCTAAATAGCCGTATTCACCTGCACCCACTTCGCCCATTAAAATGGACAGCAAATTAAAGTATGGCGATTGTACAATTTCATCTGGAATTTGAATCAACACTTGCTGATAGTAAATTCCATTGGTTCCTGCATGATATAAATTTAAAGGATAATCAATGCGGTTACTGATAATTTCACGCAACTCACCCTGCACAATATGCAAGGCTGCAGGCACATCTTCCAAACCAACTTTTGGCAATAAGTTCAAATCATCGGGCGTATCTTGACGGACTTTTAAAGCTTCCGTTTGCGCGACGATTTCTGCTTTTTGCTCATCTGTGAGTTGTGCGCCTATCTCAGCCAGACGTGCTTTTTCAAGTGCAGCATCTTTGGCCGATTTTTCTGCATCTGGAACCAAAGTCATTTGAACACGGTGCGGGTTATCAATTAAATGCGTCTGAATTAGCCGTGATAACCACATTGGATCTTTAAGTTCTTCTTTGACTTGCTCAATCGCAGTATCTACATCCCACACCTGAATTGGGTCATTGTGGTGAATTGCACTGCTTAAACCATTTAAAATCAAGCTCAATCCGTATGGCATACCATCGCCATTAATTTCACGCTGATGCAATTCAATTTGATGCAAAATTGCATCGACCAATGCCGTATCCACAGGCTGTGCAGCCACGTCTTGTAAAACTTTTAAAACGCCCGCCTGAAATTCTGCTGCATGTTCAGGGTTAGAACCTTGCACACCACAGAAGAAGGTCATTTCAAAGTTGGAATCATCCACGCCCGTCAATGGCCCTGTAGATTGTGCATGCGCCCAAGTTTCTAAATAATGACGCAGTGGTGATGCAGAATTTTCAAGTAAAACACCTTCAACCAAACGCATACCTAAGCGTAATTTAATATCGCTTGCTTCAGGCAATAACCACGCCAAAACATGATAAGTTTTATCTTTGAGTTCTTCTGCATCGACTGCATAACTTTCAGTCACTGCCACTGGCGCAGCTAAACGACGCTCAGGCTTCGAATACAACGTTTCGCCCTGTTCAAATTTCGCCAAAGCCAACTGTTCAAACTGTTCTTGTAAATCGTATGCAGGCGTATTGCCAAAAGTCATAAATACCGCATTACTTGGGTGATAATGTGACTTATAAAAATCTACCAATTCTTGATAGGTTAAATCTGGAATATCTTTCGGGTCGCCACCTGAATTGTAGTGGTAAGTTGTTTCAGGGAATAAATGATAAGCCAATTGGTGATAAAGCTGATCGGATGGCGAACTCATCGCACCTTTCATTTCATTAAATACCACGCCTTTATAAACAGGCTCGCCATTTTCCAGCTCAATACGAATACCTTCCTGAGCAAAATCGAGAGGATTTAAATTGGCTGCAAAAGCCGCATCCATATACACCGCAAGCAGGTTTTGGAAATCTTTTTTGTTTTGTGTTGCAAATGGATAAGCTGTCCAATCTGCCGCGGTAAATGCGTTCATAAAAGTATTCAATGAACGACGAATCATTAAAAAGAACGGGTCACGGACAGGGAATTTTTCAGAACCACACAACGCAGTATGTTCTAAAATATGTGCCTCACCTTTGGAGTCCATCGGCTGAGTGCGAAATGCGACTAAAAATACATTTTCATCATGTTCTGTCGCTAAGTGATAATGCACCGCACCTGTAACTTTATGTTTATATTCAGACACTAAAATGTCTAAGGCTTCAACATGGTGTTGACGTACCAACTGAAACGCAGGATGTACAGTCTGGGAAATGGTTTCAGTGACATCTACAGTCATGTGATCTCCTAAAAATAAGCAAATAAAAAACTAAAGCCATTATAGCTTTAGTTCTTTAGATAATTCACGTTGAAAACCCGACTAAATTGATTGAAATTTGCAAAGTATCAACAAAATGCTGCGCTGCACTGGCTGTAGCATGAGCAAAACTAGATCAGGTATTTAAAATAACTATAGTTTGGATGATTTTCGACATACACATAATTCTGTTTTTGATAAAAATGCGCTGCCGATTTGGTATCAGTGTTTAAACACAACGCCGAAAAATTAGCACGTGCTTTTTTCTCTAAATGTTGCAAGAGCTGTTTACCTACGCCATGTTTACGATAATTTGGCAAAACATAAAAACGACGTACACGTCCAATACGACTTTCAATATCTTGCTCATTCCATTGCTGGTTTAAGCCACCACATGCAACCAATTGATCACCATCGTAAACAAACAATAAAAACTCACCAGGCTGATTAAAGCGGTTTTTACCACTTTCCCATTCTTCAATTAAACGATGGACAAAATCAAAGCCTTCTTGAGCAGCATGTTTGGCCAAAGTCTGAATTTGCGTTGGTAACTCTTGTGCTTCTTTAATTTCGATGTTCATCTAACCTTCCTGATAACTCTGCTAAACCCCTATTTTTCATCAATAACATTCATTCAGCTGAATTTTATTCATGAAACTACAGCAATCCTGAGCATTGGTGTAAACTTAGCGTTTTTAATTTTGACTGTGATTTAAAGACATGGCAACTGTTGACCTTTTTGCAATTGGTAATGCATTAATTGACCAAGAATTTCAAGTCTCGGATGACTTTCTCATTCAACATAGCTTGCAAAAAGGTACTATGCAATTAACCGATGGTGAAACACAAGCAAATTTATACAACAACTTAATTAAAACACAAAGACATAAAGGCCAAGCTTCGGGTGGTTCTGCCGCAAATACCACCGTTGCATTTAGTGCTTTAGGTGGTCAAGCCTTCTATGCCTGCCGTGTTGGTAACGATGAATTGGGTGATATTTACCTCAAAGGCTTAAATGAAGCAGGTATTCACACCACAACCAAATCGGTCAGTGAAGGCGTTACAGGGACTTGTATGGTACTTGTGAGTGATGACTCTGAACGTACCATGCACACTTACTTGGGCATTACCGCAGAACTTTCTGCTACACAAATTGATTTTGAGCCACTTAAAACAGCAAAATGGCTTTATATCGAAGGTTATTTATCTACTAGTGATACTGCACGTGCTGCGGTAAAACAAGCGCGTGAAATTGCCAAAGCCAATCAGGTTAAAATTGCACTGACTTTATCTGATCCTGCCATGGTGCAATATGCGCGTGAAGGTTTGGATGAGTTACTAGATGATGGTGTGGATTTGATCTTCTGTAACCAGCAAGAAGCCATGATGTACACAGGAACGGAAACGGCTGAAGCGGCATTAGAACAACTAAAACAAAAAAGCAAATACATTGTCATTACATTGAGCGCACAAGGTGCCCTAATTTATGATGGCAACAACGCTTTTTCTGTACCAGGTCGTCAAGTCACTGCTGTTGATGCCAACGGTGCGGGTGATGCCTTTGCAGGTTCATTCCTGTATGCACTCAATGCAGGCTTAGGTTTCCAAACTGCAGCTCAACTTGCCATTCTGATTTCAAGTGAAGTGGTTTCTCAATTCGGCCCTCGTCTTGCGGTAGAAGATTACGCTAAACTTTTGCATAGCATTCAAAAGGAATCTACATAATGAATAAAATTTGTATGATGGAAGACATTCCTGAGCGTGAAGCACGTGCCTACGAAACGCCAAATGGTGACACAATTTTTATCACCCAACGTGATGGCATGTATTACGCTTACCAAAACGTCTGCCCACACCTACAAGTGGAATTAGAATTTTTAGAAAACCAGTTCTTAGACCGCGACCAAGAATATATCGAATGCTCAACGCATGGTGCATTGTTTATGGTTGAAACAGGTGAATGTATTTCTGGCCCTTGTTTAGGTCAATCACTTGAAAAAGTCGAGATCAGCGTTCATTCAGATGGTGGGATTTACTTGATCAACGACTAACTTTTTTGCAACTTTCAGAAAGAAGCGAAAAGTTCCAAATCTTAGCTCTATACAAAACTAGATCATTTATCTATGCTCTCTAAGCAGAGCTAGATCAATGATCTGTGTCTAAATAGCATCACCTATAAATATTTCAACACGTGAGTTTAGCGCATGCATGAGTTTTTATCTGATTTGAACTTAATGCCCTTTCACCTCAGCCTAGTTGTTTTATTGCTACTCAGCACTGTCGAAACGATTGGTTATTACTTTAATTTTCGTCCAAGTCAGTTGCTCAAACGTGCATTTTCACAACGAATTACAGAATCGCCACTTTTAGATGTTAAATTTTCTAAAGTACTGATTTTTGTTTTTTTACTGATGAATTTCAGTGTTGCAGGATATTTTTTACAGTTTTTGATTTACTCACAACAACAACATTTCGTTCCTGCTTATTACATTATTATTCCAGCGTTTATTATTGCCATCTTTTTTACAGTCTTCATGATTCACTGTTTAGACCAAGTGATTAAGCCCAAATATAGCGTGCGCCAAGTCGATTTACTCGGACGTTTAGCCACAATTTCCAGTGGTAATGCCCGTCCTGGTTTTTCTGCACAAGCACGTGTACGTGATGAGTTTGGGCAACTGCATTATGTGCAGGTTGAACCTGAATTTGGTGAACTTGAATTTCAAGCTCAAATTATTATTGTGCGCAAAAAAAGATCTCACTATCTTGCCAAAAAAATTTCGGCATCAAATAACCTATTTAGCAATCAATAAGTTATTTTTTAAGATTTAAAACCAATCTTGCTGACCTAAGAAAGTTAAAATTTTTCACTCAAACTCAACACAATCTGTTTGTTTATAAACGATACATTTCATGTGATCTGAACAATATTTACACAAAATCATTATGAAAAAATGCTGTTTACCCTAGACTAAGCCAAAGACAAAGCACCACTACATTGTAGGGAAATAAAAAAATATGCGGAATCGTCATTAAACTTTAACAAAAGAATGAGAATAATTATTAGCTGATAATATCTCTAATTTATTGCTATTTTTAGATTGATTTTTATTCATAGCAATTTAGTCAGATTTGCTTTTTTAAAATATAAGTATTTTAGTCAGATTTTGAATTATTAATTACAAGTGTTTCTGTCAAGTTTAAAAAATATTACTTTCCTCCATTTATTCTCTGCAACACCCAAAAACAAACTATTGATTTATAATAAGTTAACAATATATTTTCATTTTAACTGTGCCAGCTATTTTTTTTTGTATGTTTTTGTTTAATAATATAAAACACAGTTTAAAAAATAGGCTTATAAAAGTGAGCTTAGTTCCTAAAGATTTAAATAGAAAAGTAGTTCGTGAACTCACGGTCATTTTAATAATTAAGGTCGTGCTGTTAATGGTCATCAAAAATATTTGGTTTGATGCCCCAACTATTCCTCAAAATTTTGATTCACAAGTTGCTGAGCGTATTGCTGGCAGTCCTTCCTCAATCAAGGAGACACGTTGATGATTTCTGAAAGCGTGGTCGATCTCTCGCGGTTCCAATTCGCAATGACCGCGATGTATCACTTTATTTTTGTTCCACTGACTTTAGGTCTGGCTTTTATTCTTGCCATTATGGAAACCACGTATGTGATTTCTGGTAAAGAAATTTATAAAGACATGACCAAATTCTGGGGAAAACTCTTCGGTATTAACTTTGCCTTAGGGGTAACCACTGGTTTAACCATGGAGTTCCAGTTTGGTACAAACTGGGCGTATTACTCACACTACGTGGGTGATATCTTTGGTGCACCACTCGCAATTGAAGGTTTAATGGCCTTCTTCTTAGAATCGACCTTCATTGGTTTATTCTTCTTTGGATGGGATCGCCTCTCCAAAGTGCAGCACTTATGTGTAACGTGGCTGGTTGCACTTGGTTCTAATATGTCCGCTCTCTGGATTTTAGTTGCCAACGGCTGGATGCAGAACCCAGTGGGTTCTACCTTTAACTACGAAACCATGCGTATGGAATTGGTTGACTTCGGGGCGTTAATTTTTAACCCTGTTGCGCAAGTTAAATTCGTACACACTGTTTCTGCAGGTTATGTAACGGGTGCTATTTTCGTTTTAGCGATTTCAAGTTATTACTTATTGAAAAAGCAAGACTTGCCATTTGCGCGTCGTTCATTCGCTATTGCAGCAATTTTCGGTTTAGCTTCTACTTTATCTGTAATTCTACTTGGTGATGAATCAGGTTATGAATTAGGTGATGTTCAAAAAACCAAACTCGCAGCAATTGAAGCAGAATGGGATACTCACCCTGCTCCTGCAGCGTTCACTTTATTTGGTATTCCAAACGAAGAAACGCAAACGACAGATTACGCAGTTAAAATTCCTTATGTCATGGGGATTATTGCAACGCGTTCTATCACCGAAGAAGTGACTGGTATTAAAGACCTGATCGCAAACCACGAAGTTCGTATTCGTAACGGTATGGTTGCTTATCAACAACTTGAGCAATTACGTGCGGGCGACCAATCTCCTGAACTTAAAGCTGCATTTGAGCAAACTCAAACCGATTTGGGTTATGGTTTATTGTTGAAAAAATACACGCCAAACGTAGTAGATGCGACTGACGAACAAATTAAAATGGCTGCTGCGGATACTATTCCACACGTACCAAGTTTGTTCTGGGCATTCCGTGCCATGGTAGCTTCTGGTTTCTTAATGCTGTTGTTATTCGCACTTGCAACTTTTGCAGTGGCTAAACGCAACGCAGAAAGCAAACCTTGGTTATTAAAATTTGCGTTATTCTCATTACCATTACCTTGGATTGCAGCGCAAACAGGTTGGTATGTAGCAGAAGTTGGTCGTCAACCATGGACAATTGGTGAAGTACTTCCAACACACTTGTCTGCATCTTCACTCAGCACTGGCGACGTATGGGGCTCAATCATTGCATTGGCAGCGTTCTATACCGTTTTGCTGATTATTGAAATGTACTTGATGATCAAATTCTCACGTCTAGGCCCAAGCTCGCTTCATACTGGTAAATACCACTTCGAGAAAATTGAAGCTGCGAAAAAAGCCAATGAGGAGGCTTAAGCATGATCGAATATGAATTACTCAAAATCATTTGGTGGGTGTTAGTGGGTGTATTACTCATTGGCTTTGCCCTCACCGATGGCTTCGACATGGGCTCAATGGCGATCATGCCATTTGTAGGTAAAAATGACGAAGAACGCCGTGCTGCAATCAACACGATTGCACCGCACTGGGATGGTAACCAGGTTTGGTTCATTACAGCGGGTGGCGCGTTATTTGCTGCTTGGCCAATGGTATATGCAACAGCATTCTCAGGCATGTATTGGGCACTACTCTTAGTTCTGTTTGCCCTATTCCTGCGCCCAGTTGGTTTTGACTACCGCTCAAAACTTGAAAACACCAAATGGCGTACATCTTGGGACTGGGGTTTGGCTGTAGGTGGTGCAGTTCCTGCATTAGTGTTCGGTGTTGCGTTTGGTAATATGTTCCTTGGCGTACCATTTACCCTAGACGAAACTGTACGTTCAACATATACAGGCAGCTTCTTTGCATTATTAAACCCATTCGCTTTAGTGTGTGGTTTAGTCAGCTTGTCTATGCTTTGCGCGCATGGTGGTGCATGGTTAATGCTGCGTACCGATGGTGACTTACGTGCACGCTCTGCAAAAGCAACGCAAATCATGGGCATTGTGTTCCTTGTGTGTTTCTTGGGTGCAGGCGCATGGCTATACTTCGGTGGTATCGAAGGTTATACCCTAGTCACTCCATACGACACGAACGGCGTAGCAAACCCATTGGCTAAAGAAGTTTTAACCAATGCAAACCCAGGTTGGATGAACAACTACTCAGCGTACCCTATTACCATGATTGCACCAATTATGGGCATCTTGGGCGGTATTTTGATTATTCTTGCAGCAGGTAAAAACAAAGCTGGTTTAAGTTTCACAGGTTCATCTTTAGCGGTGATCGGTGCGATTTTAACTGCAGGTTTTGCATTGTTCCCATTCTTAATGCCATCAAGCCTCAACCCAGTTGCAAGCTTGACCATGTGGGATGCGGTATCAAGTAAAAACACATTAACTGTAATGACTGTTGCAGCATGTATCTTCGTACCAATTATTTTGCTATACACCACTTGGTGTTACTACAAAATGTGGGGCGTTATCACCAACAAGCACATTAAAGAGAATTCACACAGCCTTTACTAAGGCTGTGTCTAAGGAGAATAAATTATGTGGTACTTTGCATGGATTCTCGGTATTCTGATGGCATGCTTTGCAGGTGTCTTGAGTGCCCTGTATATTGAATCTCATCAAGACCTTGACGAGGAATAATTAGATGACAGACACTGCAGTGAACGCTGAAACAACAGTTCAAAAACCGAACAAGATTGCGATGGTTATTTCATGTTTATTGGCATTCCCACTCGCAGCTGTACTGCTTCTTCATCCAGCAGCAATGCTGGATGCCAACGGTGAATATAGCCACCGTGCCATGATGTTTATTATGATTGGTATTTCAGGTGGCTTTGTACACGGTGTTGGTTTTATTCCACGCTTTTGGTTTTGGAAATGGTTATTTAGCCCATTTGTGGCTTGGCCATTGATGATTTGGGGTTATTACACTTGGTTTCTTTAATGAGGTGTAAATAAATTCCTTGAAAAGAGCGCAATATGCGCTCTTTTTTATTGGCTTAATATTTAGGAGCCGCAGATCATTCCTCTGCATCTTCACCATATAAAACAGCGTATAAAATTTTGAAACTTACAATCTAAAAGAAGAACTAAGCTCAAAACTCAGGCAGAAAAAAGCCAAACACTACGGTTTGGCTTTTTTCACAACATATTTTCGCACTTGGCAATGATTATGCACCTTGCTTAAAGCATATTGTTATTTCGGCTCAATGGGTGCAAACGGTGCAACCACATCGGCATTCTGCGCACGATGACGCATGAAATGATCCATCAATACAATCGCAAGCATAGCTTCTGCAATTGGCGTTGCACGCACACCTACGCAAGGATCATGGCGTCCTTTGGTCAGTACATCCGTATCTTCACGGTTTAAATTAATGGTTTTACCAGGTGTAGTAATACTGGCTGTTGGTTTTAAAGCAATCGCAACACGAATATCTTGACCACTAGAAATACCGCCTAAAATACCGCCTGCATGGTTCGCCAAAAAGCCGTCAGTGGTCAGTTCGTCACGGGTTTCATGTCCAAACTGCGCTGCCACTGCAAAACCATCTCCAATTTCAACGCCTTTCACAGCATTGATAGACATCATGGCATGGGCAATATCGGCATCTAAACGATCAAAAACAGGTTCGCCCCAACCCACAGGCACTTTTTCAGCCACAATTTCCAGTTTTGCACCACAGCTTGTACCCTGTTCACGCAATGACGTTACCAATGCTTCAAAACGTGGTACAGCATCGGCATCGCCACAGAAAAATGGATTATTTGGTACTTCGTTCCAATCTAGCTTTTCAGCTTTTTCTGTACCAATTTGAGTGACGTGACCACGAATCACAATTCCAAATTTTTCGAACAGGTATTTTTTTGCAATTGCACCTGCTGCAACGCGCATTGCTGTTTCACGTGCGCTTGAACGTCCACCACCACGATAATCGCGGAAACCATACTTTTGCGTATAGGTATAATCTGCATGCCCAGGGCGGAAAGTCTGTGCAATATTACCGTAGTCTTTCGATTTTTGGTCAGTATTACGAATCAGTAAACCAATTGAAGTTCCAGTGGTTTTACCTTCAAAGACACCTGAAATAATTTCAACTTCATCGGGTTCTTTACGCTGTGTCGCAAACTTAGACGTACCCGGTTTACGGCGATCCAAATCTTTTTGTAAATCTTCTGCAGACAGTTCAATCCCCGGTGGCACGCCATCGACAATCGCCATCAGACCTACGCCATGAGATTCACCACAAGTCGTTACACGGAAAAGTTGCCCTATACTATTACCTGCCACGTCCAACGACTCCTTATGCTTGAACAGATTGAATAAATAAATCGCGATATTGACGGCATTGTGCTGCAGTCAATGCAAAAATACCTGAACCACCTTTTTGGAATTTTAACCAGTGCAAATCAACCGTGTTGAAATTCTGTTTCATCGCCCATTCAGAATTACCTACTTCAATCACAATCAGACCATCTTCAGTTAAGTAATCTGCCGCCTGCGCCAACATTTTACGGACTAAATCTAAGCCGTCTTGCCCTGCTGCCAATGCCAATTCTGGCTCATGATGGAATTCTTCAGGTAAATCTGCCATATCTTCCGCATCAACATACGGCGGGTTAGATACGATTAAATCATACTGATTTTCGGCTGGGATTTTGGCGAATAAATCAGACTCAAGCAACGCCACTTGGTATTGTTTGTTGTGATGTTCACAGTTAATTTGTGCGACTTCCAAAGCATCTTTTGAAATGTCAGTTGCATCGACTTCAGCATCTGGAAAAGCATAAGCCAAAGCAATCGCAATACAACCTGAACCCGTGCACATATCCAAAATACGTTGTGGGGTTTTAGGCGCAGCATTGGCTGGTAAATTGTTATCTGCTTCGCGCATTTGACCTTCTTCATCTAGGCAATATGGCGCAAAACGATTTTCAATTAGCTCGGCAATAGGTGAACGTGGAATTAGAACACGCTCATCTACATAAAATGGTTTTCCGAAGAAATACGCCAAGTTTAATAAGTAAGAAGTTGGTACTTTTTCATTGATACGGCGTTCGAGCAAGCTTAAAAATTCAGCTGCTTCGCTCGGCAATAATTTTGCATCTAAAATTTCAGCGTCTGCATTCCAGTCTAAAGACAAAGTTTGTAACACCAATGCAGAACTTTCTGCAAAATAATCTTCTGTACCTTGACCTAAATGTGCATCGTATTGACGTAGTGCTGTAACCCCAAAGCGAATAAAATCACGAATGGTTGATAGGTTTTCAGCAGCTTCCTGCAAATGTTCAGGGCTAATTGTCGGTCGATCCACTTAAGGCGCTCCAAGGTCAAATTTTAAAACGCCTTATGATACCTTGTTTTGCTCGGTTTTATAATGTTTAAGCAGTTTCCAAGTAATTTATTTACTATGGTTTTACTTATTTGATTCCCACAAACTGACCTTGATAATAATCAGCGCGCTCTGCTGTTTGCAGCAAAACACATTGTGCACGTTGTAATGCGGCAAAATCGCTTTGAGTCGATAAATAACAGCGTTGTTTTACACGGTTTTCCCAAAGTTGATGCTGTTGTTGAATATTACTGGCATTGCCTGCGCTGCGTTTTACATAGGCTTTATAGTGTTTTTTGAGTCGTTTGGTTTGTGCTTTTTGCTCAGTTTTAATACATTTTTGCGATTGGGAAATTTTGCCATAACTATTGTTCATACATTGCGTATAGCCTTGTGAAACGCCATTCGCCCAAACTTGAGCTGTACCCAAAGTCAGCATCCCCAATAGTGTAAATATCCAAACTTTCATATTTTCCCCTGAGCGCAGTCTGTTTTTAAAGCGCGGTAAATTTTCAATATTTTATAATTTTACAAAACCCAAATTGCTGCATTGATGCTACAAGATTCAGGTTAAAAAGCATATAGTCAATCCCCTGCTTTTTATGATTCAGTCTATGATAAATGCACAACAATCATTGAAAAATGTGACAATATCCCAATAATTGAATTACTCATTTTATAGATGAAACTTTCAGCCTTATGAGCTACAAACACAATAATTTGATGGCCATGCGCCAAAGCTATTGGAACGACAACCACTCTGAAGCAGTCTTGATTGAAAAACATTTTTTTCAGCAAATTTTGATTGAAAACGGCATTTTTGAAAATGCGTCATTAGATGATGCCAAATATCTATTTTTTAGTTTGCCCAGCGTGATTATTGTGAAAGGTTATGCACACGGTTTTTTACACCATTCTGTAAAATTGATGATTCTCAAATTTATCCAAGACAACAAAGCACAATTGATGAAAAAAACTGAAACTAAAGTGCAATATCGGATGTAAAAGTCTTTTTAAGCCGTTTTTCATACTTTTTTCACGAGGAAACTCGTCGTTCAGCAAGTTGAACTTTTTTAATACGTTAAGACGCGCTAATATCCGTTACAATCTAATTTTCCTGCGTATTGCTGATTTAAGGATTGATTTTAATGTCAGATCAGAACGATAAGCTTAAACAACTCAAGACTTCCTCTATGGATCGACGCTTATCCATCGCAAAGGCATCTTTACTAGCAGGAACACGATGGGCAGCCTCGAATGCCACCTCTATGTTTTCAAGCGAAGAAGAAAAAGAACGTAAACGAAAAAAAGCCATGAAAGAACAAGCCGATTACTTGGTGGCTGAAATTGGCAAACTCAAAGGCTCTATCGTGAAGATTGGGCAAATGATGGCGCTGTACGGCGAACATTTTTTACCTGAAGAAATTACGCAAGCACTCAACACGCTGAATAACCAGACTGTCGCATTGGCATGGCCTGCAATTAAACAGCAATTACAGGCACAGTTAGGTGCCAAACTTGATGATCTCACCATTGATCATGAGCCATTAGGTACAGCCTCTTTGGCTCAAGTTCACCGCGCGACCCGCAAGTCAGATGGTTTGGAGTTAGTATTAAAAATCCAATATCCAGGCGTAGCAGATGCGATTGACTCAGACATGAGCCTATTTAGAAATATGCTCAAATTGACACGCATGGTGCCGCAAACCCGTGAATTTGATCAGTGGTTTGATGAAGTGCGTGAAATGATGCATCGTGAAGTCAACTATCAAATTGAAGCGGAAACGACACGTCGTTTTGCTGCCCGTTTAAAAGATGATCCGCGCTACATTGTGCCGCAAATTGTGGATGAATACTGTAGCGACCAAGTGCTGTGTATGACCTTTGAACGTGGCGTACCGATTAACAGCCCTGTCATGCTCTCATTACCTCAAGAACGCCGTAACCAATTAGGCGAAGCCTCTTTAGAAATTGCTGTGCGTGAAGTATTTGAATGGGGCGAAATGCAGACTGACCCGAACTTTGGCAACTACTTAGTTCGCTTAGGTAATGGTGAAGATATTCACGATAAAATTGTACTGCTCGACTTTGGTGCTATTCGTCAATTTGATCAACACTTGCTGACTGTGGCGCGTAATTTGATCAAGGCGGGTTATTACCACGACCCACAAATGATGGTGAATGCCATGACGGGTTATGAGTTTTTTGACAGCATCCCTGAAAGCATTAAACCTGACATGGCAAAAGTGTTTCTATTGGCAACCGAAGCCTTTAGTCACTTAGACAATAACCGCGATTTACCTGTAGGCGTGATGGATGAACAATCGCGCTATGACTGGAAAAAAAGTCAGCTGCATAGCCGTGTCATGCAACAAGCATCTAAATCGATGGCTTCGCGTTACTTTAGTGTGCCGCCTAAAGAATTTATGTTTATTAGCCGTAAATTTATTGGTGCCTACACCTTTATGACCGTGATTGATGCGAAAACCAATGTCCGCAAAATGATTCAAAAGTTTATTTAAGTCCCAACTTTTATTTCTTTGATCAAAGCTGTTATATAGACCTAAATGATTGTTGCCCACTCGATGCAATTGTCATTTAGGTCAATTTATTTTAAAAGCGTAGATTTCTATAAAATTAATAATCTATAAAAATCCACATATTAGTCCAGTTATAAGAAAATTTTTACCGTTTATCTTTGACAATTCTGCATGTCAGCAATGACATAGTTTTTTTATAGTCTGCATGTCAGCATAAAAAACAAGCATTCTCTGTGTAGGACAACACAATCATGAGTCAAATGATAAACAAAGCCCAAGGATTCGGCTTAGCGCTACTCACTAAAATGGCATCGAGTGATCTGCTCGATCAATTCAAATTACGCAAATGGGTTGAACAATCTCTATATCACTCAGCCAAAGCAGGTTTTAAAACCTTTGAAACCACTCAAAAAAATTTTAAAAGCACACAAAAATTACCGCAACAACGACTGACACGTCAATCCAAAGATTTATTTGATTTGTCATTGAGTGAAGAACAGCAAATGCTGGTCGATGCCATGCAGCAATTTGCTACAGAAGTGATCTATCCATTGGCACATCAGGCAGATCATGATGCGAAATTCCCACAAGTATTATGGCAATACAGCACAGATTTAGGTTTGAACACCTATGCTCTGCCCGAAGCTTTAGGCGGTGTTGCCACTGAACAAAATATTGTCAGCCATATTTTAATTGCCGAACAATTGGCACGTGGCGACTTTGGCTTAACCGCAGGATTACTTTCCACATTTGGCGTAATGAATGCCATAACTCGCTGGGGTTCAGAACAGGTTCAAAATCAGTATTTATCTGCGTTTTCCGAAACAGACGCGAACCATCCAACGCCACTTCAAGCCACTTTTGCGATTCAGGAAAATACTGCTGCGTTTAATCCGTATCAGCTAAAAACCAAAGCGACTTTGCAAAATGGACAGTACCTAATTACAGGTGAAAAAACGCTGGTGATTTTGGCCGAAACAGCAGATTTATTTTTGGTTAGTGCAGAGCTAAATGGTCAAGCCGATGTGTTCATTGTGCAACGTGATGCTTCTATTCAATTTAAAGCAGCGCCTGCAATGGGCTTAAAAGCCTGCGAAACGGCGACTTTAAAGTTTAATCAAACCCCTGCGGAGCGTTTAGGCACAGATGATTTCGATTACAGCGCATTTTTAGATTTAGGCAATCTCATGTGGTGCGCCATGGCAGTTGGTTGCTGTGAAGCAGTGAAAAGTTATTGTATTCGCTATGCCAATGAGCGCACTGCATTTGGCGAACCAATTTCACATCGTCAAAGTGTGGCTTTTATGATTGCAGATATGGCCATTGAAATTGAAGCCATGCGCATGCTGTTGCTGAATGCAGCGAGTCTTGCCGAATCGGGTAAAAACTTTCATCGAGAAGCATATTTAGCACGTCTGCTCTGTGCAGAAAAATCTATGCAAATTGCCACCAATGGCGTGCAAATTTTAGGTGGTCATGGCTTTACCAAAGAACATCCTGTAGAGCGTTGGTATCGTGATTTACGTGCGACTGCAATTATGCATTCAGGCTTGCATGCTTAATCTCACACCATCAATAAACGATAGCCAGCTAGAAAAATAAGGAATACATCCATGAATTTACAAAATCCAAAAAAATTCAAAATGTTGGTCGATCAGGCACATGAAGTTGCTTTAAATGTATTACGTCCCATTTCAAGGAAATATGATAAAGCCGAACACGCCTACCCGAAAGAATTAGACATGCTTGCCGCCTTAGTTGATGGTATGAACCAAGCGGGCGATGGCATGAATGCAGGTGCAGCAGTCAACAAACGTGGTGACACATCTACAGGTAACAAAAATGGCGTAAATATGTCTACCGCACTGAGTATTGTCGAAATGTGTTATGGCGATACAGGTTTATTACTCAGTATGCCACGCCAAGGTTTAGGTAATTCTGCGATTGCTGCGGTGGCCAATGAAGAACAATTACAACGCTTTAATGGTGTTTGGGCAGCCATGGCAATTACCGAACCCAACTGTGGTTCTGACTCTGCGGCTATTCGTACCACTGCCACCAAAGTAGACAATGAATATATTTTAAATGGTGAAAAGATTTTTGTGACCTCTGGTGACCGCGCCGATGCCGTTGTTGTGTGGGCAACCTTAGACAAAAAACTGGGACGTGCTGCGATCAAATCCTTTGTTGTGACTAAGGGCACACCTGGCATGACCGTGGAACGCTTAGAATATAAATTAGGGATTAAAGCCTCGGACACAGCAACAATTCGATTTGAAAATTGCCGTGTTCCTGCGAGCAACCTTTTAGGCAATACAGAAATTGATGTTGCCAAAGGGTTTGCAGGTGTGATGGAAACCTTTGATAACACTCGCCCTTTGGTGGCAGCTATGGCCGTTGGTTGTGCCAAAGCCGCTTTAGAGCGGATTAAGGAAATTTTTAAAGACCAATTAGATGCAAATTATGCCACGCCCTATTTACAGTGTTCACATATCGCAGCACAGACTTATCGGATGGAAGCAGAATGGGAAGCCGCACGTTTATTGATGCTCAAAGCAGCATGGATGGCAGACAATAAACAGCCTAACTCACGCGAAGCTTCTATTTCCAAAGCCAAAGCTGGTCGCGTGTGTAATGAAATCACGCTCAGGTGTGTCGAGTTAGCTGCATCGGTGGGTTATAACGAAGATGAGTTATTGGAAAAATGGGCACGTGATTCGAAAATTTTAGATATTTTTGAAGGTACGCAACAGATTCAGCTATTGATTATTGCCCGTCGTGAATTAGGTAAAAGTTCGAGTGAGCTCAAGTGATTTTATGATTTAAGGCATATAGTAAAGTAAGATAAAAGACAGATTTTCATAGAAATATTGCTATAAATTTCTGTCTTTTTCTATATAAATTAATCTTCAGGTGAAAAAATTGCGATATATCTTGCTAAAACCTCATCCAAAACATCTGCGTGCGAGGATTCTAAAAACCGCGCGTGTCTAGCTTCAAAATCTAAAGCTCTAGATTGATCACAACGCACAATACCTGTAGTTTTCCCACCAATAAGCTCTACAGCGAAACCCATATTTCGTGCAAAGTTTCCACCAGAAGTAATAGGCAAAACAATCGGCATTTTAGTAATAAGATTAAATGACTTAGGTGAAATAACAAATACAGGTCGCTTACCTTGTTGTTCATGTCCAAGTGTTGGATCTAATGAAATCAAATAAATATCGCCTTGATTCATTAGATTTCTTCTCGCCCAACTGCTTTTACATCATGCCACGCATCTTGCTCTAATGCTAAAGCTTGATGCTCTTGCAGCAAGTCAGCCAATTTATAAGATGGCTTCGCTTTAGGTTCGACCACTAACTTACCATTCACAATGCTCAGAGAAACTTCCTTTCCCGCATCTAAACCTAAACTTTTTAATAATGTAGGCGGTACGGCAAGCATGACCGAACCACCTACTTTTCTCAAGTTTGTATGAATCATACCCACCTCAATATTATATAAATATATAACTTTATTATGCGCCAAAATGAGATGAAGTCAATTCATAGTAAGATGAGTGAAAATAGACATCTGGTATACATCTCAATCTTTCCTTTGAAAGATATATACAAAAGAAATATCAAAATGAATATTAAAAAATAATCTTAATAATTCAATCAATTATCCACCACACCAAATTTCTTAAAAATTCGTGCACGGCGTTTAGGCTGAATATTGGCTTTGTTTAAATTGCCTTGATAATGTTCAAATACACGTTTATCCATAATTTTAAACCACAAAGGTGGAATCATGGCAGGCAGCAACATGCTGGCATAACCGCTTGGTAATTCAGGCGCTTCATCAAAATGTCGCAAAGCCTGAAATGGTCGGGTTGGATAAGCATGATGATCGGAATGACGTTGTAATTGATACAAAAACAAATTGGTCACAATATTGTTATTATTCCAGCTGTGTTCAGGCATAGTGCGCTCATATTTGCCATGCGCATCTTTTTGTCTAAGCAAGCCATAATGTTCTATATAATTAATTATTTCAAACAGGCTAATGCCATAAAAAGCCTGTGTCGCCAAATACGGAATGATCCCAGTACCAAAACGCGCCAACAATGCAGCATGAAATGCCGCACTCATGCCCCAGCCTTGTAATAATTCATTGTCTTTCGACCAAAAACTTTTGCCTTTACGTTTTAAACGCTGAGTTTCAATTTGCAGTGCAGACTTAAACGAACCTTTTACCGTGCGGGGCCAAAACTCATAAAATGTTTCTCCCATACGTGAAGATGCAGGGTCTTCAGGTGTCGCAGCACGTTTATGATGCCCATACGGATGCTCAACCCGAAAATGGTTATATCCTGTTGGTGCTAAAGCCAAATGTGACAGTAAGTGATCTATTTTTGAAGATTTATGGCTGAGTTCATGCGCAGTATTGACAGCAATACCATTCACCATCCCCATGGAAATACCCAGAAAAATTTTATCGACTAACGAGGTTTGTGGCCGTCCAACCAAATAAGCTGCATAAATATTGGCGGCATATTGCAAAGGAATAAAACTTTTCACCAAACGCGAATAATACCGATCTTCCTCAAGTCGTTTCACATCTTCATTGCTTGGGTTATTGGCATCTTGACCAATTAAAGTATCAATTGTTGGAATAATCACATGCAATAATAAAGGGCCACCTAGAGCAAAAACTTTTTTCGCAGGCTTCGGAGCGAATTGATAACCCGCCAAAATCCCCATCCCCAATACAGGTAAAAATGGGCTGATCAACCATAAATAACGCTTTTTATCGAGTTGAGCCGCGCTTTTATAAGGAACATCCTGTTCCATCTCTTTAAGCAAATGAAGTGGTGCGTTCATCTTATTTTCTTCCTTCTACGCTGTTCTACCTATATATTTGAGGAAAGACACGAGAATGAACAGTTGCAGACGTCCAAAAAAGCTATGCAAAAGTCTTTGGCGCAAAAATGCGCTATATTGTCCTGAAATCACAGGTTTATTTTTTATAATGATTTATGCTTAAAATATGGATGCTTTAAGTAAAATTTTTGATGATATACATCTGCACCAATCAGAATATATCTATTTAAATCCTCAAGGAGATTGGTCATTTCAATATCGTGACCAAGGGGCAATGCTGGCTTATGTAGTACTACAAGGCTCGCTGCATATCCATTTATCTGCACAGACACACCTTCACATTGATGCAGGTGATATTGTCCTGATTCCATCGGGTTGCAGTCATTACGCAAGTGCAACTGCAGACACTCACTGGACAGAACACTTTGATATTTCGGATTTATTTCAAATTCAGTCACAGCAGTCAATAAATTTTGGCACGATAAATCACACACAAGCTGAAGACGCATTTATTTTGGTGATTCAATGCCACATGGACACCACCATGGCAAAACCGCTTTTAAGTGCCCTACCCGAATATCTGCATATTCCGCATATCATGTGCAGCACAGCGCCCGAGTGGTTACAAATTGGCTTGCAATTTTTAGCGGTGGAAAGTCATCAAATCCGACCGGGACGGGATAAAATATTAGATCACTTGGTCAGTATTTTACTGATTGAATGTGTGCGTGATTATATTTTTCAGCTTGATGACTCAAATAACTGGCTCGGCGCTTTGGCACATCCTGAACTTTCCAATGCGCTCGCAGCTATTCATGGTCAACCCGAAAAAGCATGGACGGTAGAAAGTTTGGCAGAACAATGTTGCATGTCACGTTCTAAATTTGCCAATTTGTTTAATCAGGTGATTGGTGAGCCGCCTTTGGCATACTTACAACAACATCGGCTACGCTTGGCATCGCATTATTTACAGCAAGGACAATTGTCGATTCAACAAATTGCCCATCGTGTCGGTTATTCTTCCGAAACCGCCTTTAGCCAAACTTTTAAAAAGCAATTCGAGCTAACACCTAGCCAGTATCGGCAGCAGTTTCAAAACAACAATGCAATCACGAAATGAACAGTTTAACGATCTAAAATCGCCAAAATTGCTTGTGCAGGGTCTTCGCTGTTATCGGACAATAATTGCTTATGCATAGTGATATGTTGCATCACTTGAATTTGTGCAGTTTCGATATAAATTAACTTTTCAATTTCTGCTGCCAAACGCTCTGGTGTTGCATCATCCTGAATTAATTCCTGAATCACCTTTTTACCTGCAATAATATTTGGCAATGAATAATAAGGAATTTTCACCAACAGTTTCGCAATCCAGTACGTAATGCGATTGAGCTTATAAAACGTAACCATTGGACGATGTAATAGCATCGCTTCTAACGTCGCCGTGCCTGAAGCCAGTGCAATCATATCGGACGCATTCATTACCTGACGACCAATTTTGGATTCTGTGCCACGATTTTCCATCAATTGCACTTTGTCTTGTAATGCACTCGGATAAGACTGCAGTAACGCTTCAATTTGTTGTTTACGTGCATCATTAATTGCAGGAATTAAAAACTTAAACTGCGGATATTTTTGCGTCAAAATATAAGCCGCATCTAAAACTAACGGCCCTAAACGCTCAATTTCACCACGTCGGCTACCAGGCAATAACGCAATATGTTGTTGCTGTTGGTCTAAACCCAATTCTTGTTTTGCTGCAGCAATTGGATTTTCCAACGGCAACTGACTCGCCAAAGGATGTCCGACAAAGGCTGCAGGCACATCCCATTTTTTAAAAAAGGCTTTTTCAAACGGAAATAAACACAGTACCAAATCTATACTGGCTTTAATGCCATGTACCCGACCTTGTCGCCATGCCCATACCGAAGGACTGACATATTGCACGGTTTTAATCGGCAAGTTTTTCTGTTTTAAACTTTTGGCAAGACGTAAATTAAAATCAGGCGCATCAACTCCGACAAAGACATCGACGGGATGTTGAGTCCACTTTTCGACCAAACCATCCCGTACTGCAAAGAGTTTTTTCAAATCTTTCAGCACTTCAACAATGCCCATTACCGATAAAATATCCATCGGATAATAACTTTTAAAACCTTCCGCAATCATTTGTGGGCCACCAATGCCTTCAAACTCTGCATCAATGCCTTGCTCACGAAAACGTCGCATGAGTTGTGCCCCTAAAGTATCACCCGATACTTCTCCCACAACGATACCTATTTTAAGTTTCCGATTTTGCAAGCGTTTTGTCCTCTAAATTTTAATGGATATGAATTTTCGCATTTTAGCATAGCCACTGTATTTTGTAAGAAACAGAAAGTAAGCCGTGGCTTGAATCTGCGATCTTTTGCACTGATTTTCCACATTGACTATATCTGTTTTAAGAATAAGTAAATCATTAATCAAGACAACAGCTTATTGCCAAAAGTCATAATATATTCACGATTTTTGACTTCGGCATATCTTCATGGTTGGTCCTTTAGAGTTTATTTTGGCAGGTGTATTGGTCGGCTTCTGCGTGGGTGTGACTGGCGTAGGTGGCGGTTCACTGATGACTCCCATTCTGATCAGCTTGTTTAAAATTGAACCGCATATCGCAATTGGAACAGACCTACTTTATGCCGCCATTTCAAAATTCTGCGGCTCATTGGTTCATGCCAAAAAAATGAATATTGTATGGCCCATTGTCATTTGGCTTGCGGTGGGCAGTATCCCTGCTTCATTTGCGACCCACTGGGTTTTAGAGAATTATTTAAGCCAATCTACCCATTACAAAATGGTACTGACCGTGGTACTGGGCTTTATGTTGACCTTAACTGGCATCTCAATTGTGTTTCGCAGTCAAATTGAAACGTTTTTTAATAAATACCATAAACAAGAATTGCCCGATATGACCCAAGACCTTGAAAAGGTCAAACTACAGGCTGCAGATAAGCGTGCCCTCATTGTAATTATGGGAGTTGTACTGGGTGTATTTGTCACACTTTCTTCAGTGGGTGCAGGTGCTTTTGGCATCATGGCATTGGTGCTGATGTTCCCGAATCTACCGATGATTCGTATTATCGGTTCAGATGTCGTGCATGCCGTCTTACTTACCCTAGTTGCAGGCTTAGGTCACATGAGTTCAGGCAATGTCGACTTTCACCTATTGGTTTGGTTGTTGGTTGGCTCGATTCCTGCAATTGTGGTGGGAACTTTAGTCAGTTCACGTTTACCTGAAAAAGTGATTCGTAAAGTTTTAGGTATTACCTTATTTATTATCGGGATTAACTTTATGGTCAATCCTGTGAAATCAAAACCTATCAGCACACCAGAAACTGCAACAGCAGTTTCTGAGGCACAAGCCAGCCAATAATGAATGCTTTATCTGACAGGATTTTGCTAAAACAGACCGTTTAATTTATCTACCCGATTCATCACTTATTTTTTAAAGAAGTATTCATCTTTTTATAACAAAATACAGTGAAATTCATGTTATATTCAGACTATTAAACAATCTTTTGTATGATCAAACCAGTGACGGCAATGAATACTTTACAGTCTAATCCTCTTACACAATCAGACATCGATGACGTGAATATTGAAAGTATTCAGCCACTCGTGACTCCTGCAGAATTAAAAACTGAGTTACCTTTGACTGAAAATGCTTATCAAACCGTTCTTCGTGGTCGTGAAACAATCCGCAATATTTTAGATGGTAAAGACAAGCGTCTATTTGTGGTGATTGGTCCATGTTCTATTCATGACCCTGCTGCTGCACATGAATATGCAGATCGTTTAAAAGTATTAAGCGAAAAAGTAAAAGATTCTCTTTATATTGTGATGCGTGTTTATTTTGAAAAACCACGTACTACAGTGGGCTGGAAAGGCTTAATTAACGATCCAGACATGAATGACTCTTTTAACATTGAAAAAGGCTTGCGTCTTGGTCGTAAACTTTTACTTGAGTTAAATGAAAAAGGTTTGCCATGTGCGACTGAAGCACTTGATCCAAACTCTCCGCAGTATTATCAAGATTTAATTTCTTGGTCTGCAATTGGTGCACGCACTACAGAAAGCCAAACGCACCGTGAAATGTCATCTGGTCTTTCTTCTCCAGTCGGCTTTAAAAATGGTACAGATGGCGGCTTAACAGTTGCTACCAATGCCATGCAGTCGGTAAAACACGGTCACAGCTTCTTGGGTCTTAATGATCAAGGTCAGGTTTCAGTAATTCGTACTAGCGGCAACCCGTATGCACACGTGGTTTTACGTGGTGGTAATGGCAAGCCTAACTACGATGCAGGCTCTGTTGCAGATGCTGAAAATGCATTAAACAAAGCCAAAGTCAGCACCAAAATCATGATTGACACCAGCCATGCTAACTCAAACAAAGACCCATTCTTACAGCCATTGGTATTAAAAAATATCACTGAGCAAATTTTAGATGGCAATAAGTCTATTGTTGGGATTATGGTCGAAAGTCACCTGAAAGGTGGTCGTCAAGATATTCCTGAAAACTTATGCGATTTAGAGTATGGTAAGTCTGTGACTGACGGTTGTATCGACTGGGATACCACTGAAAAAGCATTGCTTGAAATGCATGAAGCATTAAAAGACGTTTTAGTGAATCGTTAAGATTTAAAAACGCCATCTTCATGATGGCGTTTCTATTTGTAGCATAGGAAATTCTGCGCGCATGAATGACATTGAAACCCAACTTAGCCAAATTAAAAATTTCCAGTTCATTCATGAGCGTTTGTTTTCTTCAGGTCAGCCTACGGCTGAAGAATTAAAACAAATTAAAGAATATGGTATTGGCACTGTCATTAATTTGGCTGAAAGTGATGCGGAACACGCCCTTCCCCATGAAGACAAAATTTGTCTGGATGTTGGACTAAACTATATTCAACTGCCAATTTCATGGGAAACACCATCCTCTGATCAATGTTTATTATTGCTCGATTTGGTCAATCATTTATTAGAAAGCCAAATGGTGTGGGTACATTGCAGCAATAACAACCACGTCAGTAGTTTAATGTATTTGTATCGTCAATATTTTATGGATGTGGATATTGCAACGGCTCAAGACTTTTTACATGATATCTGGAAACCCAATGAAACTTGGACAGGCTTAATTCACGCCGTTTCTTTGCAATTACAAGGTCGTAAAGCCACGCAAGATTTACAACAAGCTTTAGAATCTGCTGAACTTTCTTAATTCAGCAGATTGTATAGATAAAATTCTAACGCGATTATTTTGTATGAGAAATCAATACAATCGCTGTTGCTAAAATACCTTCCTGACGCCCAGTAAAACCTAATTTTTCAGT
Source organism: Acinetobacter sp. YH01007 (assembly GCF_013420425.1). Taxonomy (NCBI): domain Bacteria; kingdom Pseudomonadati; phylum Pseudomonadota; class Gammaproteobacteria; order Moraxellales; family Moraxellaceae; genus Acinetobacter; species Acinetobacter sp. YH01007. The sequence continues at coordinate 44,851 of NZ_VOYC01000006.1, forward strand.
GGTTGTCGCTTTGATACTGATTTGTGTGACCTCTACATCCAATACATCAGCGACACTTTGGCGCATTTCTAGCGTATGCGGTGCAAGTTTAGGACGTTCGCACGCCACAGTAATATCGGCGTTATTCAGTTTATAGCCACGGTCTAAAATGAGTTGATAAACCTGTTTAAGCAATACCCGACTATCTGCACCTTTATAATTTGGATCGGTATCTGGAAAATGCTGCCCAATATCCCCCAGCGCCAAAGCACCTAATAATGCATCGCATAGTGCATGCAGCACTACATCACCATCTGAGTGTGCTTTTAAACCTTGTGTATGAGGAATTTGAACACCTGCAAGCGTCACAAAATCTCCCGCTTCAAAGGCATGAACATCTAATCCTTGTCCAATACGAATCTGTGCAACCATGTTCAACTCCTGTAGAAATAAATCATTGAAATCTTGTATTCATACTTTCGATTTCGCTATATTAGACCTAGCGCAACATAGTGAAAGTATAAGCGATCATGCTGTTGAAATCTGAGATTCATCTTATCAAAAACTTAAGTACACTGCTGTTATTTGGCTGTTTATATTCATCTTTCTCTTATGCACAAGGGATTGATTGTAGATCTACACCCAATAAAAAGTTGGCGCAGGTGTGCACAGAAAATTTCTCAGAATTGCGTGAAAAATTAAGTGATCAACATTTAACAGCTTATTTGATGAGTGATGCGCCTATTCGCTTGTTAGAAGATACTCAGCAATTGTGGATCCAACGCTTACAGCAATGCAAAAGCTTAAATTGTTATACTCAGCAATTTGATTTTAGAATTGATCAACTGAATTTTTTCACTTCAATGAATCAAAGCATGACTCAACATTATTTAAAATATGAAAATGGTCAATTTGCTGCACAACCCGTACATTTACAAATTCATCAACTCAATAAAAACAGCATTAAAATTGAAGGTATTGCTTATCGCAATCCAAATAACCGCCTTGAAAGCCAAAGTATTGCCTTTTTAGCTTATACAACACCTGATCAAAAAAACAAAATCATCGACAATGAGCACGATTGCAGTTATGAGTTTAATTATTCTAAAGCAATCTTAAAAATTCAAACCAAACAAAAAGGTTGTGAACGCTTTGCGGGCATCTATCGTTTATACGATTAATGCTGAACAATAGATTGTATTAGACAGATTAAATGAGCAACCACAACACAATTGGCAAAGTTAATGCGGCGAATACGGTTTGCAAGCTAATAATTGAAGCCATTAAACGACTATCTCCCCCTAAAACTTGTGTAAGTACATAAGCTGCCGATGCAGTAGGTAAAGCAAAAAACAAGACTAAAATTTGCGACTCCAACACTGGAACATTTAAGCTCTGACAAATTAGCCAAGCCAAAGCAGGCATAAATAACAAACGCCCGAACACATTCAATGCCAATGCGAATACATCTCGTTGCAAGCCATTAAATTGTAATGCTGCGCCCACACACATTAATCCCAAAGGCAAACTGCATAACGCTATTTGACGAATAAAATGCGCTGCACCTTCCCACAAGCTCAAACCTGATAAATTAAATAGACCGCCAACAATACACCCTAAAATTAATGGATTTTTCATTAATGACCATAAGATTTGCTTTGCCTGTAAAGTCTTAGTATCGCTTAAAGCCAGCACAGATAAAACATTCACCAATGGAATGCAGAACACCAAAATAATCGCAAACAGCGCCATGCCCTGCACCTGAAACAATGCTGCGACCAAAGCCAAACCGATATACGTATTGAAACGTACCATGCTTTGCATATACACCCCAAAACGGACTGCGGGTGTTTTGAAATAGCCGCGCAAGGCATATAACAGACAACTTACTAAAGCCACAATAATCCCTACGACCGACAAAATCTGTGCGATTGATTTCGCTTCAATGTTTGCTGTAGCGAGGTTTAAAAACAACATGCTAGGAAACAAAATATAGTAATTTAACTTTTCTGCACCCTTCCAAAATGGCTCATCCAACATACGTGATTGCTTAAGCAGATAACCCATTGCAATTAAGGCAATCAAAGGGAAAAGTGCAATAAAAATTAAATGGGTCATGGGGTGCTCTGTGTTACTGTTATGCTGTTCTTTTTAAATTATTGCTTAATAAATAAAGTAAATTTACTGGATATTATAAGGATTGTTTTGTGTTTATCCTAATTGCTTAGGCTTTTTAAAACCACAAAAAGAGAAAAAGAGAAAAAGATGATAATAGCAAAACTCACCTACATCATCTTTCAGATGGATTCTGTATTAACGATGAGTATGGATAGACATCACAATCCCCATACTCGCCAACATGGAAATAACAGCCGTTCCACCATAACTCATCAGCGGCAATGGGTCACCCGTTACAGGTAAAATACCACTCACCATCCCTGAGTTTAGAAATACAAAGAAAAAGAAAGTCAGACCAACCGTGCCTGCATACAAACGTCCAAAATTATGGAAACAATTCATCCCAATCATCAAACAACGTAAAATAATGGCAGCAAACAAACTGAACAGTAAAAATACGCCAATAAAACCAAATTCTTCGGCATAGGTCGACATAATAAAGTCAGTATGATGTTCAGGCAGATAACCCAAATGTGATTGCGTTCCTTCTAAATAACCTTTACCTGTAAAGCCGCCTGAACCAATGGCAATTTTAGATTGAATAATATTCCAGCCTGCCCCCAAGGCATCCGACTCTGGGTCAAATAAGGTTAGTACCCTTTTCTTTTGGTACTCCTGCAAAAAGAACATCCAAAGCAATGGTGCTGCGAGCGCCAATGCAGTGATTCCTCCTAAGATTAATCGCCATGACATGCCACTTAAAAATAGCGCAAAGACACCAGGAATAATCAAACCAATGTTTAAATCGGGTTGCAATGCCACCAAGACAAAAGGAATCATCATAATCACTAAAGCGACAATGATATGGATCAATTTAGGCGGGAAAGCACGACGCGAAAAATACCACGCCATCATCAATGGCATGGCAAATTTCATAAATTCACTGGGTTGCATACTGCCAATACCCGGCAAGCTGATCCAGCGTTTTGCCCCCATACGGGTTTCACCAATGACCAAAACCAAAGCCAGCATGATGACTGCAAAGATATAAAAATATGGACTGGCAGCTTGATATACCTTAGGCGGAATTTGCGCCAAAATAATCATGGCGATAAAACCAATGCCAAAACTGGTTGCTTGACGCAGCACCATCCCCATATCTTGCGCGGTGGCACTATATACCACCATTAAACCCAGAATCGCATTTAAAATCAGAAAACACAGCAACCATGGATCTAAATGTAATTTAGTCCAGCGTGAGGAATCATTTTTAATGCTTCTACCATCACGTAATGAGTGACGTAAAAAACGATACTGCTGCGATGGATTCATGCGACTCAAAGGTATTTAAAATAGACAGGATGGACAATTATAGAAGCAAAGCGGCACAGAGTGAATCATTAAAGCTTAATCGTTGAAGATTCAAGTTTAACGCGGTGTTAATTACACTAGATTTTTATCATCCATGTTGTTGTGAGGCTAAAATTAAACGTGCCAGCTCTAAATCATCGGGATAGGTGATTTTAATATTATCCGAACGACCGTGCACAACATTTACAATTTGCCCTGCTGCTTCTAAAGCACTGGCCTCATCGGTAATCGTCAATTGCTGTTTTAATGCAGATTCAATGGCTGTTTTAAGCACATCAAGTTTAGCAATTTGCGGAGTTTGCGCTTGCCAAAGTTGGTCACGGCTTACCGTGGTTTCAATTTTTGTGCCTTGGCTTACCTTTTTTAAAGTATCACGCACTGGAATAGCCAAAATTGCACTTTGATCTGTTGCCAGTGCAGTCTGATACAACTGTTCAAGGCAAGCAGCTGTCACACAAGGACGCGCTGCATCATGCACCAAAACCCAGTCATCTACATGGGCGATTTCAGATAAATAATGCAGTGCATTCAAGACTGAATCCACTCGCTCTGCACCACCTACGCAAAAATGTGCTTTTTCTTTTTCTGCCAAGTTTAGGTTTTGCGCCACATCATCTGCTTGACCAATCGCCAAAACATAACCCGCTAAAGGCAAGTGATTTAAACGTGCGATGCTGTGCGCTAAGACTGTTTGATCTTGAATATACTGATATTGTTTAAGTTCAGTTCTAGAAAAACGACTACCAGAACCCGCTGCGGGAATAACCGCCCAAAGTTTAGGGTGTCGGGGCGGTTGCTGCTGCAGGTTGTTGTGATTCATTGGTGCGTAAATCTACTGTGGAATTTGGTTGAATATAAATTGGTTTATATTGTGTGCTGATGGTGCTCATTTGCACAAAGGTTTCATGTGGCTTAATTAAGCCTAAATCTAAACGGGCATGCTCTTCAATGGCTTCTACCCCATTTTTTAAATCATAAACTTCTGCTGCAAGTACACGATTGCGCTCCTTCAGCTCTGTATTTAATTCTATTTGTTGTTGGATTTTTTCTGTCAGTGCAGCATGGTCACGATAACCACCTTCACCAAACCAGTGTAAATATTGAAACCCTGCGATCAAAAAGATCGCAAGGCCCAACAATGCTTTACTCGCTTTGGAGTCAAATACATTTAATAATGACATCTACTGATTTCGCTTAGTTCAAACCTTTGAACTCAGCTTTACCGCGATATGCAGCATTCGTCAATTCTTCAATACGAAGTAATTGGTTATATTTTGCTACACGGTCAGAACGGCACAGTGAACCAGTCTTGATTTGACCTGCTGCTGTACCTACTGCAAGATCCGCAATTGTAGAATCTTCAGTTTCACCTGAACGGTGTGAAATAACAGTTGTGTAACCATTGGCTTTCGCAAGGTAAATTGCATCAAGCGTTTCAGTCAAAGTACCAATTTGGTTGTACTTGATCAGGATTGAGTTACCTACTTTTTCATCGATACCGCGTTGTAAGATTTTCGGGTTAGTAACGAACAAGTCATCACCGACCAATTGAATCTTGTCACCTAAGATCGAAGTGAGGTAAGACCAACCTTCCCAATCAGACTCATCTAAACCATCTTCAATTGAGATAATTGGATATTGATTTACAAGACCAGCTAAATAGTCAGAGAATTGGTTGCTTGTGAATGCTTTGTTGCCTTCACCTGCAAGAATGTACTGACCATTTTTGTAGAATTCTGAAGATGCACAGTCAAGCGCCAACATGATGTCAGAACCCGCTTTGTAGCCAGTCTTCTCAATAGCTTCAAGAATAACTGTGATTGCTTCTTCGTTAGAACGTAAGTTTGGCGCAAAACCACCTTCATCACCCACTGCTGTGTTTAAACCTTTTTGATTCAATACAGATTTTAATGAGTGGAAAATTTCTGCACCAGCACGTAATGCTTCAGAGAATGAAGTAAAGCCCACTGGCTCAATCATGAACTCTTGAATATCAACGTTGTTGTCTGCGTGTGAACCACCATTTAAGATGTTCATCATTGGTACAGGCATGGTTAAAATGCTGTTGTTACGAAGGTCTGCGATGTATTGGAAAAGAGGAATTTTCTTTTCATCAGCAGCAGCGCGCGCAGCAGCCAAAGACACGGCTAAAGTTGCGTTAGCACCTAATTTTTCTTTGTTTTCAGTACCATCAAGCGCAATCATGGTGTTGTCGATGTCTTTTTGTTCAAACACAGACTTACCAAGTAAAGCATCACGAATTAAAGTATTGACGTTATTTACCGCAGTTTTAACGCCTTTACCCAAGTAACGTGCTTTATCGCCATCACGAAGTTCTAGAGCTTCACGAGAACCAGTTGAAGCACCTGATGGTGCACATGCACGGCCAACTACGCCAGATGCTAAGATTACGTCTGCTTCGATGGTTGGGTTACCACGAGAGTCCAAAATTTCACGTGCACGAATGTCAACGATTTGGCTCATGAACAATTCCTCAGTTGATTAATAACGTGATGCTTTAGGCATCAATGAGTCTATAATTTAATATGGATCTAATTTAGTGTGTATCTAGCTTTTGGAAACCTTTTACCAAGGTATCCAATTCTTTAAGCTGTGCCAAGAACGGCTCAAGTTGTGATAGACGCAATGCACATGGGCCATCACACTTTGCCTGCTCTGGTTCGGGATGTGCTTCTAGGAATAAACCTGCCAAGCCAGTTGCCATACCTGCACGTGCCAAGGTGGTAATTTGTGCACGACGACCACCTGCCGAATCTGCACGACCACCCGGAGTTTGCAAAGCATGGGTTACATCAAAGAACACAGGTACATTCATTTCTTTCATGATGTCAAAGCCCAGCATATCGACAACCAAGTTGTTGTAACCAAATGCTGAACCACGCTCACAAAGAATCAATTTGTCATTCCCTGCTTCTAAACACTTATGCAAAATATGACGCATTTCGTGCGGCGCAAGGAATTGTGCTTTTTTGATGTTGATAATGGCTTGAGTTTTTGCCATCGCTTCAACCAAATCGGTTTGGCGACTTAAAAACGCAGGAAGCTGAATAATATCTGCCACTTCTGCCACAGGCGCAGCCTGATACGGCTCATGCACATCGGTAATAATTGGCACATTAAAATGCTTTTTAATGTCAGCCAGCCATTCAATACCTTTTTCTAAACCGGGACCACGAAATGAGTTCAGGCTAGAACGGTTGGCTTTGTCAAAACTGGCTTTGAATACATACGGGATATTTAAGCGTGTGCAAATATCCACATAAGTTTCAGCAATTTCAAATGCAAGGTCTTTAGACTCAAGTACATTCATGCCGCCAAACAATACAAATGGCAAATGATTCGCCATTTGTATATCACCCAAACGTACAATTTCTTGTGGTTTTAATTGTGACATTTCAACTTCCTAGTTTATCCCTAAAGCCATCTTATTTGGTTTTTTGATGCTGTTGTTTTGCCGCACCGATAAAGCCAGCAAACAATGGATGTCCATCACGTGGCGAGCTGGTAAATTCTGGGTGGAATTGTACCGCAATAAACCAAGGATGTTGCGGAATTTCAACAGTTTCAACCAAGTGCTGAATTGGTGAATAACCCGAAATTTTAAGACCTGCTTCTTCAAGCACAGGAATATAACGGTTATTCATTTCATAGCGATGGCGATGGCGCTCTACAATTTCTGCAGAACCATACACTTCACGAGTTTTGGTACCTTCAACCAATTCAGATTTTTGTGCACCTAAACGCATAGTGCCGCCCAAGTCAGAATCGACAGAACGCTGTTGAACTTCGCCGCGCTCATCTAACCATTCAGTAATCAAACCAATAAGTGGCGACTTAGTCGAACGGTTAAACTCTGTTGAACTTGCATCGGCAATACCTGCCACATTACGTGCATATTCAATAACAGCCAATTGCATACCCAAACAGATTCCCAAGAATGGGACACCGTTTTCACGTGCATATTTGATGGCTTGCATTTTACCTTCGGTACCGCGCTCACCAAAGCCGCCCGGAACTAAAATTGCATCGGCATCTTTAAGTACAGTATTAACGTCTTGGCTTTCAAGGTCTTCTGCATTGACATAGTCAATTTCAACTTTGACGCGGTTTTGAATACCCGCATGCAATAATGCTTCGTTTACAGATTTATAGGCATCTGGCAGTTCAACATATTTACCCACCATCGCCACACGAACGCTGTATTCAGGGTTCAATAATGCATCAACTACGTTATCCCAATCAGATAAATCTGCTTCTGGAAGATCATTGAAGCCAAAACGCTCACAAATTAAATCATCAACGTCTTGTTCATAGAATGTACGCGGAATTTGGTAGATGGTTTTGGCATCTTTACATACCACAACCGCACGTGCTTCTACGTTGGTAAATAACGCAATTTTACGGGTAGTGTCAGCATCAACATCATGTTCAGTACGGCAGATGAGAATATCTGGCTGAATACCGATAGATAACAATTCTTTAACTGAGTGTTGAGTTGGCTTGGTTTTTAACTCTGCCGCAGATTTGATATATGGCAATAAAGTTAAGTGCATGAGCATAGTACGCTTATGCCCTAATTCCACCATCAATTGACGTACAGATTCCATGAATGGGAGAGATTCAATGTCGCCTACTGTACCGCCAATTTCTACGATTGCGACATCGTAGCCTTCGCCAGCGCGAAGTACACGTTCTTTAATATTATCGGTAATGTGTGGAATCACCTGAACAGTACCGCCCAAGTAATCACCACGGCGCTCTTTGTTTAGAACGTCTTGATACACGCGACCAGATGTAAAGTTATTTAACTTGGTCATTTTCGCACGACGCAAGAAACGTTCGTAATAACCCAAATCTAAGTCAGTTTCGGCACCATCCTCTGTGACAAAAACTTCACCATGTTGGAAAGGACTCATTGTCCCTGGATCGACATTAATGTATGGATCCATTTTGACCATGGTTACTTTTAAACCACGGGCTTCTAAAAGTGCAGCAACTGAAGCAGCTGAAATACCTTTACCTAGTGATGAAACTACACCACCAGTCACGAAAATAAAATGGGTCATTGGGTTTCTCGTACAATCGAGCCTAAATCGGCCTGCAATGTTGCGCAATTTTACTTTACTCTGCACCAATAAAGCAAAGTCATTCCGCATCAATTCATAGAACAATAAACAATTGGTTATTCTATCAGCATTTCCTATAAAAAATTAGAACTTCTTGAGAGGATTTTCATCTGTCATTTTATTGCTATAATACGTCCGTCTATCCGATCTTTTATTTTGTGCAATTATGAATAAGAAACTTTTAATTTGTGGTGCAATTGCAACGGCGTTGTTATTAACTGCATGTGTAAAAAAAGAACAGCCAAAGCAAGATGAGCAAGAACAAGTAGAGGTTCAAACTGAACAAACTACTGAAACTGCTCAATTTGAACCACTAGAACCTGTTGAAAACATTCAAGATGCTGAACCAGAAGCGCCTGCACAGGTAGAAGTGGAGCGCACTGAAACAGTGAACACCACAACTGAAATCCGTCGTGAAACACCTGCACAACCTGCTGCTGCACCTGCGCCTGCGCCGAAAGCGGCAGCTCCTGTAGCAGAAGATAAACCAACTCAAGCACGTCCAAGCAATAACACAGGTGCTCAATCTGAAGATGATGCTGTTGCCGCTGCGATTGCTGCTGCAACCCCAGCACTTGAGAACTAAGTGCTCACTTAAAACTAAGCTTTAAGTTAAAGTCAGTTTTAAGGTGTAAGTTCTTATCTTAGATTTGAATTGACGTTAAAAAACCCAGTCATTGTGTACTGGGTTTTTTATTCATTTGGATGAGTCTTCGCTGAGATAACTCGTGAATACATTTGCAATACAGCTACCTATTTCTATATAGGTTTGTGCGCTTCACTTTAACTTGCCTGCAGCAACTGCGATTGCACTTTAAAATAATTAGAAATTAAACGCGATGCCCAAGATTTAGTAAAACCGACACCTTCATAAAAACCACAATGACTGCCTTTACGGGTCGTCACTACCATAATATTTGGCATTTTCCGTATGGTTTCTTTATAAGGATCAAAGTTTTTGATGTGGCACACTGGGTCATCTTCTGCATTTAAAACCATAAGCGGAATTTTGACATTCTCAAACACATAAATTGGGTTAATGGCTTGTGTGTAGCTGTCATAATCTTCAAAACCCGCCAATTCAAAATACGCCTTTTCAAACTCTGCCAGTGTAGTCGCACTTAACACTTGCGATAAAGATTTTACGTTTTGCCAAATGTCCTGATGGGGCTGAATAAAAAACTGGAATAATTTTTTGGTCATCACTTTACTGTAAAAAGGATGCACATGCTGAAAGCCTAGTTCAGTGTTATATCCTGGGCACAGTGCAAACGCGGCTTTAATTGGGGTTTGCTCGCCTTCTTCGCCCAAATAGCGCACCAATAATCCTGTCCCTGCGGAAGAACCAACAGCATATAATTCAGATTGTGGAAATTGTTGCTGAATAAACACTATTTGTTCACGCAAATCATGCGTCGAACCAAACAGATTCATTTGTGGTACAGGCATAGGTAAATTGCCATGCCCACGACGTAAACATAAGGCAATACGCCACTGTGTCTGCTGATGTAAATCGCGCACCAACTCACGCATACTTTCCAAAGAACCTGTAATGGTATGCATTAAAACAATTGTGGGAGTATCTGCAGGTAAGTCATAACCCACCCAAGCAACTGCGGTGATACCGCCATCTTGCATAGTGAGTTGATCAACCCGATCATACTGCTGACGAATGGTTTTCTTTTTAATTAAATCAAAATATAAAAGATGCGCATGTGTATTGGACAGCCACGGTGTTGGACGGTATTTTTCTTTGAGCTGTGGTAAATAATCCAATACCCGACGGATTTCTCCATGTGGATGATAATACAACGTTGGTAAATCTGCGCCTGTGACCTGATCTAAAACCGCTTGTGTAATTTTCGCTATTTTTTGTAATGTAGACATCATTTTACTCCCAAGCAATACATGCACTTTCAAGCATGCCAACCCAAAACCGATTTCTATAAAACAACTTCATTGCCATACACACGCGGTATTTTATTTTTCGGTTGGCATAAAGGCAGCCATACGTTGTCCCATTTGCACAGCCAATGCCTCTAAACCACTTTTCGGGCGAATCATCACTTCAAAGTCCACAATTTGTCCTTGTGTATTGAATTGAATCATATCAATTCCTTTAAGTTTTTTATCTCCCACATTGGCGGAAAATTCAAGTACAACATTGCAACCATCTTCAGTATAAAACTCACGGTGATAAGTAAAGTTTTCAAAGACCTGAATTACATTGGTCAAAATAAAAAATACCACTTGTTTACCCGCATAAGGTTGGTACGCTACAGGTGAACGAAACACCACATCATCTGCCAGCAATTCACTCAAAATAGACATATCATGGTTTTGCAGCATTGTATGCCAACGCTGTACCGCTAATTTTGTTGTTTCCAAAGTCATGTTAAGTTCCTTTTTTTTGTTTTGATATTTCATTTCTATGCAGAGTCCCTGAGTGAGACTGAAGCACTGCTGCACTGGGCAGAAGCGATTATTAACTCTCTCCCCAGCCCCCTCCCAAAGGAGAGGGAGAAGGAATTACATTAAATTTTCGCTGCCAATTCAGCACCCTGACGAATTGCACGTTTGGCATCTAACTCGCCTGCTTCTTTCGCCCCACCAATTAAATGCACATTTTTGCCTGCTGCCTGTAATTGCTCATACATGGCGGTGTAAGACTCTTGCCCTGCACAAATCACCACATGATCAACTTCGAGCACTGTACTTTGACCATTGACGGTGATGTGCAAGCCTTGATCATCAATCAGGTCATAACTTGCCCCTGCAATCATTTTAACGTCACGGTTTTTTAAACCTGTACGATGAATCCAGCCTGTTGTTTTACCCAAGCCAGCACCCACGGATGATGCTTTACGTTGCAATAAATAAATTTCACGTGGCGATTCTTCAACTTTTGCTGCTTTTAAACCACCGACATGCGCATAATTGGTATCAATTCCCCATTCATCGTAGAATTTTTCAGGATTTAGACTACCACTTTCACCTTCATGGCTTAAATATTCTGCAGTATCAAAACCAATACCACCAGCGCCAATAATCGCAACACGTTGACCTACAGGCTTACGCTCTTTTAATACCTCAATATAGCTCAGCACTTTAGGGTGATTAATACCTGCGATATCCAATTGACGCGGGGTTACACCTGTTGCCACAACCACATCATCGAAGTCAGCATTGAGCAATTGTTCAAAACTAGCCGTATGATTCAATACCAATTTAATATTCGGTTGCAGCTCAATTTGGCGTTTGAAATAGCGCAAAGTTTCGTAAAACTCTTCTTTACCAGGAATGGTTTTAGCAATATTAAACTGCCCACCAATTTGATTCGATGCTTCAAAAATCGTCACCTGATGCCCACGTTCTGCAGCATAGGTTGCAAAGCTCAAACCTGCAGGCCCTGCACCAATCACCGCAATTTTTTTAGTCTGTGTTGCTTCTTTAAAAATGAGTTCTGTTTCATGGCAAGCACGTGGATTGACCAAACATGAAGCAATCTTCATTGAGAAAATATGGTCTAAACAAGCTTGGTTACAACCAATACATGTGTTGATTTCATCACTGCGACCTTGCTCTGCTTTTTGCACAAAGAAAGCATCTGCCAACATTGGACGTGCCATCGATACCATATCGGCATGTCCTGCAGCCAAAACATGCTCAGCCATTTCAGGGGTGTTAATACGGTTTGAAGTGATCAGTGGCACTTTAACCAAACCTTTTAATTTCTCTGTCACCCATGTAAAAGCTGCGCGAGGGACTTTGGTAGCAATGGTTGGGATACGTGCTTCATGCCAGCCAATCCCTGTATTGATAATGGTTGCACCTGCTTTTTCAATCGCTTGTGCCAATTGCACCACTTCTTCAAAACTCGAACCGCCTTCGACTAAATCCAACATCGACAAGCGGTAAATAATAATAAAGTTTTCACCCACTTCTGCACGGGTACGTTTAACAATTTCAATTGGGAAACGAATACGGTTTTCATAACTGCCGCCCCATTCATCATCACGATGGTTGGTACGCGCAACAATAAACTCATTAATTAAATAGCCTTCCGAACCCATGATTTCGACACCATCATAGCCTGCGTATTGTGCCAATTTGGCACAATTCACAAAGTCGGCAATGGTTTGCTGTACTTCTGCCGATGTTAGTGCATGTGGTTTACTTGGGTTAATCGGTGCCTGAATTGCTGACGGTGCGACAATATCGGGCTGATAGGAATAACGTCCCGTATGTAAAATCTGTAAAGCAATTTTGCCGCCTGCATCATGCACAGCCTGAGTCACCACTTTATGTTTTTCTGCTTCTTGACGAGTATCAAGTTTATTGCCGCCCGCAAAGGTTAAGCCTGCATCATTCGGTGAAATACCACCTGTTACAATCAGCCCAACGCCACCTTTGGCACGCTCTGCATAAAAAGCCGCCATACGTTCGTATCCACCCGGTGCTTCTTCTAGTCCAACGTGCATTGAACCCATTAAGACACGATTTTTTAAAGTGGTAAAGCCTAAATCTAAAGGCGCAAGTAAATGTGGATAGTCAGACATAGAATCTCCCTGCTGGCAAAAATGCTGGCTGTTTTATGCTTAATGCAACTTGTTGCATACTTTTATATTCTAGATTTAATTTTTATGCAACATGTTGCATAATTAAAGCTGAAAAAAATAAAGTTGCTCTGTTTATGTCGCTCGCTCACGTTTTATTGACCAGTTTAATTGAAAAACCCAGTAACGGTATTGAATTGGCACGCCGTTTTGACCGCTCTATGGGGTTTTTCTGGAATGCGACCCATCAACAAATTTATCGCGAACTAAATACCATGCTGAAAAAAGGTTGGATTTCAACCTTAGAAGATGAAGATTCTAGCAGTCGTAGCAAAACCTATCAGGTAGAAGCTTTGGGGCGGCATGAACTGGCAAACTGGATGGTCGAGCAAAGCCCGCCTGCACAATTACGCGAAGAACTTATGGTACGTTTACGTGCCGAAGCCCAACTTGGCGGCAACAGCGTCTTACCCGAACTAGAACGACATTTGCTGCTTCACAAAGCCAAGTTGCACACCTATCAACAGATTTTTGCCAAAGACTTTAGCCAAGCACCTGCGAACAACCGTACCCTGTATATTCATAAAATGATTTTGCAGCTAGGGATAGATCAGGAAATTGGCTGGATTGAATGGCTAGAAAATGTGATTCCTGAACTGAAAAAGTTTGATGCCGAAGCCTCATCTTAAAAGTATATTTTTAAGTAATAGCAACCACATCAATGTGAAATCAGGGTTGCTCACCATACAGAAATGATCAGGCTATGCTATAAAGAATAACGCATCTTTAATTACAACCATGCAAGGAAATGCTGATGCCTTTTTACCGCATGCCCGATGGCGAAGCTCTATTTGTACGTGAATTTGGTCAAGGTGAGCCTGTGGTTGTGCTTTCAGGTTTAGGCATGCACAGTTGGCAATGGTTGCCATTTCTGTATCAACATAAAAAGCAGTATCGTTTTATTATTCCAGACTGGCGTGGTTTTGGGGGTTCAAACCTGTGTGCCGTTCCAGAACTGGATGCTATTTCGAGCCATTGGCAAGATTTAAACAGTCTGCTTCAACAACAGAACCTGCAACAATTTAAACTGATTGGCTATTCCATGGGGGCAACCACTGCCATGCATGGCATGCAATATGGACAATTGGCTGCGCATTTAAGCAGTTATTTACAAATTGACCAAGCACCAAAAATTGGGGTAGATGAAAACTGGCCTTATGGCTTATTTGGCAATCAACATCAACAATTTAAACAGTTATTGATTCATCTGTCCGAGTTTTTACATGATCACGCGCAATATACTGATATTCAACAAATGGATGTGTTGCAGCGTAAAAACTTAGTCGAACTTTGGCTAGAATTTATAGAATTACAAGCCAGCAATAAAATCAGTCCGTTTTTATTTAAACTGGCCGTCAAACGTCCTGTTTTACAACGCTATATTTTACCTACACAGCGTTTAGATTATTTACGCTGGTATATCGACAATTATTTACACCATCAGGAAGATTATCGTGAGGCTTTAACTCAACTGGGTTGTCCGACAGTCTTTTTTACAGGCGCACAATCGACCTTGTATGCGGCAGAAGGACAACGTCAAGTGGTAGAAGCTATGCCGAATGCGAAACAAGTCATATTTCACCAATCTGGGCATACCCCTTTACTGACCGAACCGTTGAAATTTAATCAGGAAATTAGCCAATTTTTAAAACTAAACAGCTAAAGTAAAACGGTGGAAAATGTGGTTTGCAATATTTTCCACCGTAGCATCATTAGACCTAGATTTAGTTTAGATCTAGATTTAATTGGCAAAAGCCGCGATACCCGTTTGCGCACGACCTAAAATTAGCGCATGCACATCGTGCGTCCCTTCATAGGTATTCACGACTTCCAAATTGACCAAATGCCGCGCCACGCCATATTCATCACTGATACCATTCCCACCAAGCATATCGCGCGCCATACGAGCAATCTCTAAGGCCTTGCCACAGTTGTTGCGTTTAATCAGCGAAGTACCTTCGAGTGAAGCAATACCCTCATCTTTCATACGACCAAAACGTAAAGCAATTTGTAAACCCAGCGCGATTTCGGTTTGCATATCGGCAAGTTTCTTTTGAATGAGCTGATTGGCCGCCAAAGGACGTCCGAACTGAATCCGATCCATCGTATATTGATGCGCAGTATGCCAACAAAACTCAGCCGCACCCATAGCACCCCAAGCAATGCCATAACGTGCACTATTTAAACAAGTGAACGGCCCTTTTAAACCACGCACTTCAGGTAACATATTTTCTTCAGGCACAAAAACATTGTCCATGACAATTTCACCTGTGATTGAAGCGCGTAAACCAACCTTGCCTTGAATGATTGGTGCAGAAAGTCCATCCCAACCTTTTTCTAAAATAAAACCGCGAATATCACCCACTTGCCCATCTGCTGAAACTTCTTTTGCCCACACCACAAATACATCGGCAATTGGACTATTGGTAATCCACATTTTCGCACCGTGTAAACGATAACCGCCTGCAACTTTATGTGCTCTGCTGTTCATACTGCCAGGGTCGGAGCCAAAATCAGGTTCAGTCAGACCAAAACATCCGATCCATTCACCCGAAGCGAGTTTGGGTAAATATTTTTGTTTTTGTGCTTCACTGCCAAACTCATAAATTGGCACCATCACCAATGAACTTTGCACACTTGCCATTGAACGATAACCTGAATCGACCCGTTCAATTTCACGTGAAATTAGCCCATAACTCACATAATTTAAACCTGCACCGCCATATTGTTCAGGTATGGTTGAGCCTAACAAACCAAGCTCACCCATTTCACGGAAGATGCTGCGATCTACCGTTTCATGTCTAAACTGATCACGTACCCGCGGCAGTAATTTTTCCTGACAATAAGCATAGGCACTATCACGAATCATACGTTCGGTTTCAGTCAATTGCTGTTCAAGCAAAAAAGGATCTTTCCAATCAAATTTCACTTTTTCACTGTGAGTTGCAGGCGTGTGATTTGGCGATGGATTGTGTTGTGACATGGCATCCTCTGCACATTATTATAGGTTCTGGTTCATCAATATTTGATTTTGTAGCGTCATACTACTTTACTTTATGTTCTATCATTAAAATGAAATAACAAGCAATAAAAAGTGAACTTTGATTCAATTATTCAGCAAAGTTATAGACAGCACTAAACTTTCACATATTTAGATACTTAAAATTCTGAAAAAATGAGCTGTAGATTTGTGTTTCTATTTTCGGCACTTATACTCAAATCTAACCATCCATCAAGAGAATAAAACATGCGTAAATTAGTAGTTTTTTCGGGTGCAGGTATGAGCGCAGAAAGTGGAATCAACACCTTTAGAGATGGTGATGGCTTATGGGAAAAACATCGCGTGGAGGATGTCGCAAGTCCTGAAGCATGGGCAAGGAATCCTGAATTAGTCCAACGCTTTTATAATGAACGTCGTAAAAACATTCTTAATGCGCAGCCTAACTTGGCGCATCGCTTAATTGCTGAACTTGAAGATGATTTTGATGTACAAGTGATCACCCAAAATATTGATGATTTGCATGAACGTGCAGGCAGTTCAGAAGTTTTGCATTTACACGGCAATATTCGTTTAGCCAAAAGCTCAGGGCCTCATGCACAATACACGACAGAATTTTTTCCAATTGAAGGTGACTCGCTGAACTTGCAACAGGATCTTTGCCCACAAGGCTATCCTTTACGTCCGCATGTGGTCTGGTTTGGCGAAGCAGTTCCTGCCTATGAAGAAGCACTGGATTTGATTCAAGATGCCGATATTTTTATTGTGATTGGTACAAGTTTGGTGGTGTACCCTGTTGCTGGATTAGTACACGAAATTCCTGCAAATTGTCAGGCTTATTATATTGACCCAAAAGCCATGCAAGCCCAACTTCCTGCTCAATTTCAACGGATTTCCAAAACTGCCACTGAGGGCATGCAGCAATTGTTCGATCAATTACATCAAGTTTAAAGTAATTACAGTATCTAAATTTTTCCACTTGTAAGATGTCATCAACATGCTTAGGCTATTTTGACATCTTGCAGGATTGCATCATTTTCATAATAGTTTTAGGTATCTCTTTAAAACTTTGTTACCATCGCTCTTTCTCTGTGTTTGTGATGTTTACTGCATATGACCTCATCTTATCAGCAACAACTTGATGCAAAAGTTGCCCGTATTTCTGCCCAATTTGCCGAATATAACCCGCCTGCCTTGCAAGTATTTGCCTCACCAGAACACAACTACCGTATGCGGGCAGAGTTCCGAATTTGGCATATTGAAGATGATCTGTTTTATGCCATGTTTGAACGCAGTGAAGATAAGCAGAAAAAAGTTATTCGTGTAGATGAGTTTCCGATTGCAGACCGCAGCATTAACTTATTAATGCCAAAGCTGTTAGCCGCCCTGAAAGCCGATCCCGTATTATCGGCTCGTTTATTTGAAGTGCATTTTTTAGCGACTTTAAGTGGCGAAATGTTGGTTTCACTGCTTTATCACCGCAAACTTGAATCTGATTGGGAGCCTGCAGCCCAAGCTTTGAGCAAAGCATTAAACATTAAACTGATTGGACGCAGCCGTGGGCAAAAATTCGTGCTATCCGATGAGTATGTAGTTGAACAATTACAGGTTTTTGAGCGCACTTATACCTATAAGCAAATTGAAAGCAGCTTTACCCAGCCAAACGCGCAAGTTTGCCAAAAAATGCTGGAATGGGCATGTACGGTTGCCGAACATTCTGAGCAAGATTTATTAGAACTTTATTGTGGTAATGGTAACTTTACCCTGCCGCTATCGACTCGTTTCCGTCGTGTACTTGCCACAGAACTGGCTAAATCTTCGGTATATGCAGCGCAGTGGAATATTGAACAAAACCAGATTGAGAATATTCAGGTGGCACGTTTATCTGCAGAGGAATTTACCCAAGCCTATAACGGTGAGCGTGAATTCCGCCGCTTGCAAGAAGCGAACATTGATCTTGCAAGTTATGATTTTGATACGGTCTTTGTCGATCCGCCACGCGCAGGAATTGATGATGCAACCTTAAAACTCCTACAGCGTTTTAAGCGTATTATTTATATTTCGTGCAACCCAGACACATTGCATGACAATTTAAAAACCTTGTGTCAAAACCATAAAGTGACGCAATTTGCACTGTTTGATCAATTCCCATACACCCATCATGTTGAGTCGGGTGTTTTACTGGAAAAGATTTAAACAATTTGTTGCATTATTCTTCAATATTTACAAGTTCTCCTTTTTAGCACTTGTAAATATTATGATGTAAATGAATCAGTTAAAGCATTACAAGCCCTTTAACTGTCATAATTTCGTTAAAAAAATGCAATATCATCGAAAATTCTGCAACTCGATTGCTGCTTTTATCACTTAGGTCGACTTGATTTATTTTTTATATTGGCTATATTTCGATCTATGTTAGGTTGTGAATGAAGGCTCTATGAGTTTTTGGCAAAAGTTGTTCTCTGCAGAACAGCAAAACGAGCATAAAAATCAAATTGCTTGTGTTGAAAATGATTGCTCTTGCAAGACGAATGAACAACTTCTCGACGCTTTAACCAAAGCGACCGATGAAGATGTTATTATCGGAATTAAGAAGGTTCTCGCATCGCGAGGTTTTAGCCGCAAAGAGTTGAATGAACTCCAGCATCTACCATTCCAGTAATGGAATATGACAAAAAGGCATTTAGTTTAACTAAGTGCCTTTTTTAATACCAAAACCTCAATACTAAAAATCAATCTGCCTAATAGATTTTGTAGCGCAAGCGATGCGCTAGCTTGCATTAAAATTCCATTCAGCTTAATTCTAGCCAATCTTATTTCCACAATCCTGCGGTAGTATTTCTAAAAACAAACAACACACTGCCATTCATCAATAATTCTAATTCAGAGCATCACCATGAAAAAAACCAAACTTGCCTGTCTTGTACTCATATCGCTCAGTTTTAGCGCATGCAGTCCAATGCCTAAAGAATGTGCTGAGACTTGGGAAAAAATGGAAAATTTTGCTAAAAAAATGGGGATTTCAGATGAACAACTCAAACACCAGAAAAAGCAATTTGAAGATGAAGTCAAAAATATGAAGGCTGATGAGGCTGCCAAAATTTGTAGCATGCAGAACACTGCTTTAAGCTTCATTCCTCAATAGCATGAGAGCGTTAAAGCGCTCGTTCTAAACATCATGCCCCACAAGCGGTTGAATCGATATAGGCAAATATAGGCCCCAAGTCACGGTGTATAGCAACCTGACGCTGTAATTGTGGAATGTATGCTGTAGAAATAGAACCATCTAAATACAAAGCATTTGGAGTTTTCAGTTGGTCTTTAAAAAATCTAGCAAATTGATAAAAAGTCACAGGTGTATTGCTTATGACAAAATACAAACGCTGGTTTTTAAGACCTACCCCATTTCTAATTTTGTACGACTGACTGTCTGCAAGAAAAAGTGAATTTAACTGATTGTTGATAACCAACATAGGCCCCGATTGGGTAGCATAACTTGCTGCAAAGTTTTGATCTGCATATTGCTGGGTCGTACCCAAGAAAATTTGCTGCCGATTCCAAGCCAATACACCATTTGGCTGAATCAAAAAATTCCCCCAACCTTGCTGCTGCCTGTTTAATTTCTGAATTTGTTGCCCTTGCTCAATATACAGCCCCACAGGGCGATAATTATGATGAAACATACCTGCATTCATCGCAAATTGTAATTTCTCACAAGATGCTAAAGCCTGTTGCAGCTGTGAGATTTGCTTAAACGGTTTTACATTTAGATCATTCAGATATAAGCGCAAATGCTGCAAACGACTAATCTCAACGACATCTACATCAATATGCGCATCTTTTACAGTCCATGCACGTATCCCTGCTTGCACCACAGTACTAAGCAGCAGACTACTCAGTATCATGCAGTAAAATATATTTTTCATTCTACTAGCTCCTGCCATCGCTATGTTACAAATTGTGCATATATCTGAATGGGTTATCGCATATTTACCTCAGACCCAGTACACTATAAACCCTCTTCTTATTTCTTTACTCATGTTACTTTATTGGTCAAACGTACAATGCTCAAGCAGAAAACACGATTTCCTTTAGGGGCACATTTAATTGTGAAACACTTCGGCTATAGCCATCATGGTATCTATGCTGGACGTGGGCGCGTGATTCACTATTCGGGTTTTGCACATCTTTTCAAAAAGCACCCGATTGAAATGACCAGTATTGAAAAGTTTAGTCACGGCAAAGAAATTAAAGTACAAAGCTACCATGCAGCCAAATATAAAGGGCGTAAAGTGGTACGTCGTATGCGTTCCAGAATGCATGAAAATAACTATCATCTAATTATCAATAACTGCGAACACTTATGTACCTGGGCCATTACAGGTGTAGAAAGCAGCCCTCAAGTGTTTAAGATGATGGATCGTTTAACCACGATTGGTTATGTCAGTTCACTGATGAGCTACATGAACAGTATGATGCTGACCCTGACCACCACTTGCTTTGCTTTAGTGCTCTATATTAAGAAAAAACTGCGTGATAAAGCTAAAATGCAGTTACCACAAATACTGATGAAGCAGGAACAGCATAAAAACCGCTAAGTGCTTATCTTTCCAAATCGCTATTTTATGATGCTTAACACAAGTCCCAAATCTATTCGATTTCCTGCTATAAAAAAGCCCAACTTGGATTAACAAAGTTGGGCTTTTACAACATTTACTAAAATTAGAAATGTAGCTTATTTTCCAGGTTTAAAGCTGTCTTTTAAGTCTAAAATACGGTTAAACACTGGTTTTTCAGCACTGTGATCATACTGATCTGCAACGAAGTAACCTTCGCGTTCAAACTGGAAACGATCTTCAGGTTGTGCTGTTGCCAAAGCAGGTTCAACAATGGCTTGAACCACGGTTAATGATTCAGGGTTTAAATTCGCCAAGAAATCATCGCCCACTTCTGGGTCAGATTCGGTAAATAAGCGATCATATAAACGGACTTCTGCTGCTACACCTTTCGTTGCAGATACCCAGTGAATCACGCCTTTCACTTTACGCCCCTCTGGGTTTTTACCCAAAGTTTCTGGGTCAATTGAACATTTCAGTTCAATCACTTCACCGCTGGCATCTTTAATCACTTCATCACATTTAATCACATAGGCGTGACGTAAACGTACTTCACCTTCTGGCACTAAACGCTTAAAACCTTTAGGTGGCACTTCTTCAAAGTCTTTACGATCAATGTAAATTTCTGATGTTAAAGGAATCGTACGCTCGCCCATATCTACATTTGGATGACGAGCATGGACTAAATCCAGTGCTTCAGGCAAGTTGGTCAAAGTCACTTTAAGCGGATTTAGCACCACCATGCCACGTGCTGCGGTATTTTCCAAAGACTGACGGATACAGTATTCAAGCATTGCTACATCCACGATACCATCCGACTTAGATACACCCACACGCTTACAGAAATCACGCAAACCTTCTGGAGTAAAACCACGACGACGCATACCCACCACAGTTGGCATACGTGGGTCATCCCAACCATTTACAAAACCACCTTCAACCAATTTACGCAATTTACGCTTTGAGGTGATGGTGTAATCGATGTTCAAACGGCTAGATTCATACTGATGCGGTACAGCCTCAGATTTCACTTTTTCCACCACCCAATCATAGAATGGACGATGGTCTTGGAACTCTAAAGTACACAATGAATGGGTAATGCCTTCAATAGCATCGGATAATGGATGCGCATAGTCATACATTGGGTACATTTTCCATTTATCGCCCGTTTGGTGATGCGATGAATGTAAAACACGATACAAAATCGGGTCACGCATGTGTACGTTTGGAGAGGCCATATCAATTTTGGCACGGAGTACTGCCTGACCTTCACCCAATTCGCCATTGCGCATTTTTTCAAATAAAGCCAAGTTCTCTACCACAGAGGTATCACGGTATGGCGAGTTCTTGCCTGACTCTACAAAAGAACCACGGTTTAGCTTAATTTCATCTGGAGTTTGCAAATCGACATAGGCATCGCCTTGTTCAATCAACTGAACAGCCCAAGCATATAATTGATCAAAATAGCTTGAGGCGTAGCGTGGCTCGCCATTCCATTCAAAACCAAGCCATTTCACATCATTGGCAATACCATCTACATATTCTTGTTCTTCTGCATCTGGGTTGGTGTCGTCAAAACGTAAGTTACACACCCCTTGATATTCTTCTGCGATACCAAAGTTCAAGCAAATAGCTTTCACGTGACCAATATGCAAATAACCATTCGGCTCAGGCGGAAAACGTGTCACAACCTGTTGAGTGCGACCAGCCGCAATATCATCGGTAATGACTTGACGTATAAAGTCCAAGCCCGGCTGTTGTTCTTGCTGCACAGCATCGACAGAGGCATTTGAACTTGGTGTCGGGGTGTTTGGCAGAGATGCAACAACATCATTTGGCTTCATAGCAATAAAATCACTTCTAAAATAAAATTGAATTAACTGGGTTGCAAAAACTTCATCAGTGAAGCATTCATCACCCATTGGAACGCTTTTCCTTGTTTTTAACAAAGAAAATAACGTTTTTACTTGCCTTGTAGTTTACAGTTTGCTTATGCTTCTCTCAACCAAAAAACCCATGGCATTCGTGTCCATGTTTAGGAGATTACACAATGAGTTTTCCTCAAGTCGAATTAAACACCAATAAAGGTCGTATTGTTTTAGAATTGAACGCTGAAAAAGCACCAATTACAGTTGCTAACTTCTTAGAATACGTTCGTGATGGTTTTTATGACGGCGTAATTTTCCACCGTGTTATTGATGGTTTCATGATCCAAGGCGGTGGCATGGATGAAAACTTCAAAGAAAAAGCAACACGTGATGCGATTGAAAACGAAGCAGACAACGGCTTAAGCAACGATGTTGGTACAATTGCAATGGCACGTACCCAAGCACCTCACTCTGCTTCTGCACAGTTCTTCATTAACGTAAAAAATAACTCTTTCTTAAACCACACAGGCAAAACTGCACAAGGTTGGGGTTATGCCGTGTTTGGTAAAGTTGTTGAAGGTATGGACGTTGTAGATGCAATTAAAGGCGTGCGTACTGGCAACCGTGGTTATCACGCAGATGTTCCACTAGAAAATGTGGTGATTGAATCTGCAAAAATCATTGCTGAATAAGAATCTTACCCGACCTCGCTTACGCACATCATTTTAAAGTACTGCTTTAAAATTCGTTTAGGGAGGAGAAATCCCTCTTTTAAAAGAGGGATTTCGGGAGATTCCAAGGAATAATTCGTGACCTATCTGTTTATCGCAGATTTACACTTGTCACCAAATCACCCTCGACTTGTTCGGGGGTTTTTAGATTTGCTAGACGCTTATCAAAATAAAAACACCCAACTGTATATTTTAGGCGACTGGTTTAATGCATGGATTGGCGATGATTACACCGCAGCGTGGCTCGATGAAGTTGTTGCACGTTTAAAGCAATTTAGCCAAGCAGGTAATCAAATTTACTTTATTGTCGGCAATCGTGATTTCGCTTTGGGTCAGAAATTTTTAGATCAGTTTTCAGGACAACTCCTGCCCGATGTGTACACGCTGCATATTGGTTCTCAACAGGTACGTTTAGAACATGGCGATGCACTGTGTACCGATGATGTGTCCTATCAAAAATTCCGTAAAATCATTCGCAATCCCATCATTTTAGGGATTTTAAAGAAAACACCTTTGGCTTTTCGGCAAAAACTTGCACAAGGTTTCCGCAAAAAAAGTCAGCAAGCCAATCAAGTCAAAAGTTATGACGTCATGGACGTAAATGCAGATGCTGTGTCACAAGCCTTGCAGCATGCAGATGTGTTAATTCATGGGCATACGCATCGTCCAAATATTCACAATGAACACGGCAAACCTAGAATTGTATTAGGCGATTGGCGCACAGATGCTGCACAAATTTTAGTAGTTGAACCAAATCAAGCCTTAGCAACTTGGCAACTGAGTCATTGGAACTATTAAGCGCAACATCTTTACATAAAAATAATAGATACAACACTAAAGGTACTTCGTCAGGTACACCAAACTAAAATCTACTTAGTTAGCAGATTAATACCCACCTTCCGTTTTAATCACTTCGGCATCAGCTTTATATTTAGCCAACAACTCACGCAGCGAAGTCATCAACACACTGGTATCTACCCCAACTGCCACAAATTCTGTGCCTAAATCCAAATACTTTTGTGTCACTTCATGTTGGGTCGATAAAATCCCTGCTGCTTTGCCTGCTGCACGAATCCGTTGAATCGCATCGACCACAGCGGCTTGTACTTCTGGATGGTTCGGATTGCCTTCATAACCCATCGTGGCAGATAAATCCACCGCACCAATAAACACCCCATCAATCCCATCGACTTGTAAAATAGCATCCAGATTTTCTAAACCTGTGACCGATTCAATTTGAATGAGCAAACAAATATTTTCATGCGCTGTCGCGTAATAATTTGGAATACTGTTCCAGCGAGTTGCACGTGCTAAAGCTGCGCCTACGCCGCGAATACCTTCAGGTGGATAACGTACCGCTTTGACCATCAACTCAGCGTGTTCAACGCTTTCAACCATAGGAATCAGCAAAGTTTGTACGCCAATATCCAACAGTTGTTTAATGAGTTGCACACTGCCAATCGGCGGGCGCACCACCGCTTGAGAGGGATAAGCCGCAATACTTTGTAATTGTGACAAAGTGGTTCTTAAATCACTCGGTGCATGTTCCCCATCAATTAAAAGCCAGTCATAGCCTGCATTGGCAGCAATTTCAGTACCATACGCATCTGCTAAACCTACCCATAAGCCAATTTGCTGCTGAGTTTTTAATTTACGCTTAAAATAATTGATATATTCCATCCATACACCTTTGGGATGCACCATGCTCAAGTTTATATTTAACGCCTATTTGCTATAAACAACCAATAGTGAAAACGTCTTGCATGATTGAATTTAACACTAAGTTTAAAGATGTTTATGTCGTGCTCATCTCATCTTAACCGCATAAATAGCACATGGATTCATTCCGTTAGCATAGCGAGGCATGTTAAGCTTTTGGCGCACACCTGCCCCAAATATAGTCTTTAAATGGAGATGATTCATGGATTTGCTCAACGTTGCACAAACTCGTTATACGACCAAAGCCTATGATGCGAGTCGCACTATTCCTGCAGAACAATTTGAGCGTTTATTAGAAATTCTGCGTTTAGCACCATCTTCCATTAATATTCAGCCGTGGCATTTTTTTATTGCAGATCGCCCTGAAGCCAAACAACGTATTGCTAAAGCTTTAGTTGGAAAGTACGCCTATAACGCCCCTAAAGTTTTAGATGCTTCGCATACCATTTTATTTTGCACCAAAGCTGACATTAGCGAATTACATTTAGAAAACCTGCTTAATCAGGATGCTGCTAGTGGACGCTTTAAAGATGAAGCCGCTAAACAAGGTCAGAAAGACAGCCGCACAGGTTATGTCGATTACTACCGCAATGAAAAAGGCGATATTCAGCGTTGGGCAGAAAATCAAACCTTTATTGCACTCGGACAAATGCTTTTGGCTGCAGGCATTGAAGGAATTGACGCAACGCCAATTGGTGGTTTTGATGAAGCAATTTTAACTCAAGAACTGCAACTAACTGAGCAAGGACTGATTCCTTCGGTTTTATTGTGTTTAGGCTATCGTAGTGAACAAGATTTTAATGCCAAACTGCCAAAATCACGCCTTGATAAACGTGAGATTTTCACGCAACTGTAAAACAAACATGCGATAACACTAGGGACAAAATTTGTCCCTATTTTTTGGTCTGAATTTTGCTTTATCTATATTTGCAATCTGTACTCAATCTCTATCAAAAATAAAAATGAGGTGTATGATGCTCAATTTAATGCCGCTAAAACTAGAATGCCGACGTTGTAAAAAACTGTATTTATATCAAGCCAAACCAAGCTATCCAACCCTGCGCTGCCCGATCTGCGATAGAACCACAATGCTGCATGGTCTTGCAGAAACTGCAGATTTATTGCGACATCCTTTTCGCTTTATGTTGAGTTATCTTAAACCGTCATGGCATAAGCGAGGCAAAGCACACTAAGCAATGCCAAGCCTAGCCCAATAGTGGTCGTGCTTTTCAGCTTTTCTTTAAAGAACAATACACCACTGATCACGCCAAATAGCACCACTAAAATATTCATCCCTGCAAATACCACTGCAGGGCTGTCTTTGAGCAGCATGTGAGCTTTGACATACAAGGCAATATTGGCAAAATTCAGTGCACCCAAAATTAAACCTGCACTGATATTTTGCATACTGCCCATGCTTTTATCGCGGATTAAGATATAAGCCATCGCCAAAACAAAAGCACATACAAACATCAAATTCAGTGCAACTGCAAATTGCAGTCCTAAACCTGTGGTGTATTTAAGCAAAACATCAATCAGTGCATAACCCAACCAAACACAGCTCAAATATAAGATGCCTTGTTGCGCTTTAGCAGACTGCACTGCAGCACGATGCGAATACAAAATGCATAAGACCGCGATAATCCCAAGCGCGATTCCCACAATTTTCAGTTGGCTAAAATTTTCCTGAAAAATAAAATAAGCGGCTGCTAAAGACAAAACCACTGACAAACGCTGTGCAATTTCAGTTTTTAAAATACCTGCGCTGTCCAACGATTTTGCTAATGCTAAAAAGACACTGGGCAACAACACACCCAAACTAATAATGAGCCACCACGGCGTATGTTGGATTGAGATCGTGCCCAAGTTGGGTTTAAACCAGTAAAAACACAACACACTGGCACTGACATAATTCCATGTAATCATCTGCATAGGGTTAAAACCCTGCATTTTGCAGACTTTTAATAAAATAGAGACCAGTACACTACAAAAGGCTGCGGCTACAATCAGTTCCATGACACGCTCGAGGATTGTTTTTGTTCTTGATTGGAAGTTGTGGATTCATCAGTAAAAAGCCCACAAGGACTGTGGGCTTTCGAGTTCTTAATTAAATTAAGAATTATTTGTAACGTTCAACCATTTTCTCTAAAGAAATTGGGCGAATTTTGTCTGCATTACCTGCAGTACCAAATGCTTCATAACGGTCTATACAAATTTGTTTCATTGCATCTACAGTTTTTGCGAAGAATTTACGTGGGTCAAATTCGCTTGGTTGTTCTGCCATCATACGGCGCATTGCACCAGTAGAAGCTAAACGTAAATCTGTATCGATGTTGATTTTACGCACACCATGCTTAATTGCTTCAACCAATTGCTCAACAGGTACACCATAAGTTTCTTTGATGTCACCGCCGTATTGGTTAATCACCGCCAACCATTCTTGTGGTACAGAGCTAGAGCCGTGCATTACAAGGTGTGTATTTGGCAACGCAGCATGAATTTCTTTAATACGGTCAATTGCAAGAATATCGCCTGTAGGTGGACGAGTAAACTTGTATGCACCGTGCGAAGTACCAACAGCAATCGCTAAAGCATCCACATTAGTATCTGCAACGAAGCTACGTGCTTCTTCAACAGATGTTAACAATTGAGAGTGGTCAAGTACGCCTTCTGCGCCCACGCCATCTTCTTCACCTGCCATACCTGTTTCAAGACTACCTAAACAGCCAATCTCACCTTCAACCGATACACCACACGCATGCGCCATTTGCACAGTACGACGCGTCACTTCGACGTTGTATTCATACGACGTTGGTGTTTTACCATCTTCACCCAAAGAACCATCCATCATTACTGATGAAAAGCCTAGTTGGATCGAACGCTGACATACATCAGGGCTTGTACCATGGTCTTGGTGCATAACCACTGGAATATGTGGCCACTCTTCAATTGCAGCCAAAATCAGGTGACGCAAGAATGGCGCACCTGCATATTTACGCGCACCTGCCGAAGCTTGAACAATTACAGGTGAATTGGTTGCATCTGCGGCTAACATAATTGCGCGCATTTGTTCTAAGTTGTTGACGTTAAACGCTGGAACGCCGTAAGCATGTTCACCGGCATGATCCAAGAGCTGGCGCAATGAAATAAGAGCCATAATATCCTCCCAAATAATGTTGGTTATTCTACCCTGTGATTTGTTTCAATTCAGCAACAAATCGCCTTTTTCAAAAAAAAGTCCCTGCAAAAGCAGGGACTTTTAAACAAATTACTACAATTTGTCGTTTTTCAGCACTTATTGCGCTTCAGAAGCAGCAACTTCTGTGTCTGCAGTCGCAACGTCAGCAGGTGCATTTGCAACGTCTTCAGGAATATCGGTGTTGCCTTCATCCAAGATTGGTTGGTCAATTGCGTCGATTGCAGCTTGTTGTTCTGGTGTAACTTGAGCGTTATCTACAACTGCAGAAGATGCATCAGTTTCAGTCGCAGGTGCGCTTTCTTTTTTTGCACAAGCAGTCAAGGCTAAAGATGCAGCAATTAAAGCAGCAAGTGTTAGTTTTTGAATCATCGTCATTTCCTACAGTTAGGTCATTCATTTACTACAGTTTATTGCATATTTATGACATTTTGATGACTACGGCATGACATAAATATAAAAAAGTTGACCGAAGTCAACCTTTTTAAAAATTATTGATAAATTTTCTAGATTTAAGCGCGTTCTAATAATACCGCAACTGCAGGTAAGGTTTTACCTTCTACAAATTCAAGGAATGCACCTCCACCTGTAGAGATATAGCCGATTTTGTCTGCAACTTCATACTTGTCAATTGCAGCTAAAGTGTCACCACCGCCTGCAATAGAGAAACCTGCAGATTCTGCAATCGCCAATGAAAGTGCTTTCGTACCTTCACCAAATTGATCAACTTCAAATACACCCACTGGGCCATTCCAAAGAATTGTTTTTGAAGTTTTTAAAATTTCAGCAAATGCTTTTGCAGTTTCTGGGCCTACGTCTAAAATCATATCGTTGTCTGCAACATCTTCAACTTTTTTCACAGTTGCTTTCGCTGCTGCCAATGAACCCAAGAAATCTTCAAAATTAATTTCAGCGGCATCTGCAACTACAACATCGGTTGGCAGTGGTACAGAAACTTTTGCGGCAATTGCTTTGGCAGTGTCAATCAAATCATTTTCACATAATGATTTGCCCACGTTATAGCCTGCTGCAGCAAGGAAAGTATTGGCAATACCACCGCCTACAATTAATTGATCGCAAATATCAGACAATGAAGTCAATACATCTAACTTAGTCGATACTTTAGAACCTGCAACAATCGCCACCATTGGTTTTTCAGGTGTTTTTAAGGCACGACCCAAAGCATCTAATTCCGCAGCCAATAATGGGCCTGCTGCTGCCACTGGTGCTAAACGTGCAACGCCTTCAGTAGAGGCTTCTGCACGGTGCGCGGTACCAAATGCATCCATCACAAATACATCACACAATGCTGCATATTTAGCGGCAAGTTCTGGGTTGTTTTTCTTTTCACCGTGGTTAAAACGGCAGTTTTCCAATAAAACGACTTGACCAGGAGCAACGTCTACACCATCTAAATAGTCAGTGATCAGTTGAACATCTTGACCTAATGCTTGGGTTAAATACGCAGCTACAGGTGCTAAAGATTGTTCAGCTTTTGGCTCACCTTCAACAGGACGACCTAAGTGAGAATACACCATCACTGCTGCACCTTTGGCAACAGCAGCTTGAATCGTTGGCAATGCCGCACGTAAACGTGCATCGCTGGTGATCACACCATTTTTAACAGGTACGTTTAAATCTTCACGAATAAGGACACGCTTACCTGCTAAATCGAGGTCAGTCATACGCTGAAAGTTCATGTATAGCTCACTTTATTGATATCAAAACGCCACGATTTTAAATGATTATGCAGAAAAAGGTTAGCAACTTTTGTAGAATTGCTGATTAAAGCAAAAGTTTTGATTATGATAGAGAAAAGTTACCATCTTTCTAGAAACTATGTCTATTCATCCCGATCCAAATATCAATCGTTTAAATGTTTTGGGCGAACCTCTCGCTAGTTGTTGCTTTGATCCTATTACTGGATATTTTCGTAACGGTTTTTGTCATACCGCCCCAACCGATTTAGGTCAGCACACCGTTTGTGCACAAATGACCTCTGATTTTTTAAATTTCTCGCAAAAAATTGGCAATGATTTAATCACGCCAGTACCTGAAGTTGGATTTAACGGCTTACAACCAGGTGATTTCTGGTGTATTTGCGTCACCCGTTGGGTTGAGGCCTATCAAGCAGGTCATGCGCCACCGATTAAAATTCAAGCCTGTCATCAATCCGTATTGTCTTATGTGCCTTTAGATATATTGATGGATTATGCAGTGTGATGATCTGATGCAACTTCCAGAAATTATTTTAGCGTCAAGCAGCCAAACCCGTCAGCAATTAATGAATCGTCTACATTTGGCGTATAAGTCAATTTCACCTGATATTGATGAGTCTGCACAGGGTGAATTGCATGCGGATGATTTGGCACGACGCTTGGCTTTTGAAAAAGCACGCTGTATCGCGCAGCAATATCCTGATGCGATTGTGATTGGTTCAGATCAAGTGGCATGGCGTGAACAGCAGCCAGATATTTTTATAGGTAAACCGCTCACTTCAGAAAAAGCCATACAACAATTACAAGCCAATTCAGGTCAAACGGTTTATTTCAGCACTGCGCTGAGTGTGCAGCAGCAATCTACAGGCTTTGAACAAACGGTTGTAGAACACTACACAGTTCAATTCCGCAGCTTAACTGACAATGAAATTGCACGCTATGTTGCAAAGGAACAACCTCTTCATTGTGCAGGCAGTTTTATGTGCGAAGGTTTGGGCATTAGCTTGTTTGAAGCCATGCAAGGCAATGACCAAACCACCTTAATGGGTCTGCCGATGATTCAGTTATGCCGCATATTAAGAATGCTAAATATTCAAGTTCCCTAAGTTTTAAGCTGCATCATTAAACAGTCGTGAATATTTATGAAATGCTCTAAATCACCTTGCCCTTTACAGCGACAAATTGGACAATATTGAGATTATTGATAAAACTTGCTTAGGCTATTTTATGTCGCAACCTTTAGATGTATTAGGCGGAATGACCGCAGAACAATTCCTAAGTGAATATTGGCAAAAAAAACCACTTTTGGTACGCAATGCACTCCCAGAAATTGCCCACCTACTCGAACCTAATGATGTGATGGAACTCGCTCTTGAAGAAGATGTGACTGCTCGTTTAATTAAACAAAAAGATCGTGATCCAAATCAATGGACTGTGAAATCATCACCACTGATTAAGGCAGATTTTCAAAAAATGCCAAAGTTATGGACGCTATTGGTACAAGCCGTAGATCATTACTCTTTTGATCTCGCCGAACTTTGGAAAAAATTTCCTTTTATTCCGCAATGGCGACGTGATGACATTATGGTGTCTTATGCGCCTAAAGGCGGCTCTGTAGGTCAGCATTTTGATTTTTACGATGTTTTTTTAATACAAGGCTATGGACATCGCCGTTGGCAACTTGGACAAATGTGTGATGCCGAAACTGAATTTGTCGCAGGGCAACCTTTAAAATTATTGCCTGAAATGCAGGTCAATTTTGATGAAGTTCTTGCCCCTGGTGATTTACTTTATGTGCCACCAGGATTGGCACATTATGGCGTGGCAGAAGATGACTGTCTGACATTCTCGTTCGGTTTCCGTATGCCGAATATTAGTGAAATGATGGATCGCGTAAGCGATAAATTCTCTGCCGATGAGATGTTACGCACGCCACTACAAGACATTGTTCGTGAAAAAAGTACGCAAATTGGCGAAATGACTGCGACAGAACTGGATTATCTAAAAGCAGAATTGTGGGCGCGTTTACAAAACTCATCGGTGTTGGATGATGCGATTTTAAGCTTAATGTCCGAACCGAAATATCCTGAAAATATCCCTGAAGTAGATGAAATAGGTGTAGGTGATTTAGAGGATGCGCTAGATCAGGGTTATCAAATCATGTTGGAACCCGCCTCTCGCCTACTTTATGCAAATCAGCAAGATGAAGTT
Source organism: Acinetobacter sp. YH01007 (assembly GCF_013420425.1). Taxonomy (NCBI): domain Bacteria; kingdom Pseudomonadati; phylum Pseudomonadota; class Gammaproteobacteria; order Moraxellales; family Moraxellaceae; genus Acinetobacter; species Acinetobacter sp. YH01007. The sequence continues at coordinate 77,139 of NZ_VOYC01000006.1, forward strand.
TTATTTTGGGCGAATGGTGAAGCGATTTGTGTCGCAGAAGCATCTATCCCTACGCTGCAAAAAATCGCCAATGGTGAACGCGTGCTGCTCGATGAAAACCTTTACGACGCAGATATTCTGGAAGATTTGGTACAACTGCTCAATGAATCCATTTTAATGTTGTTACCTGCTGAAGACGCTTAAAATATTCGTTTCAGCCCCCTCAAGATGATCAATTCATCTTGGGGAATTTAGATAAGCGGGATCTAAAGTTAAAACTGCCTGAATTAACGTATAGCCAGGTGTCGAATTTAATTTTAATTGCCCTCCAACCCGTTCTAAACGCATTTTCATACTGCGCATCCCAATACTCATGCCATGTTCAAGCACGCTATTGGCTTCAAAACCTACACCATCATCCTGAATTTTAAGTACCAATTGCTTAGGCGGTACAAATTGCATACTGACGGATACATGCTTGGCTTGGCTGTGTTTAATCACATTGGTTAAACTTTCTTCTAATACCCGCATCAAAGTTAAGCACTGTAACGAATTCGGCTCAATCACCCATTCATTTGGAAAATCCCACTTGGAATGAATATCCATTTCATCCATCAATTGACTAAAACGATGACGTACTGGCGCAACCCAAATTTTAGGATTTTCAGGCACTTTAGAACCAATGGAAGAACCACTATCAATAATTTGACGTAAATCATCACGCAGTAATTTCAGCATAGATAAGAACTGCTGATTACTCATGTTCTGTTCGCTTTGGTCGACCATAATCATGGAACGTACCAAAGATGCACCCAAACCATCATGCAAATCATGCGATAGATGAATCCGTTCTTGCAAACGCACATTTTCCAGTTCCAAATAATGCTTTTCCGACATACTGCGTTTTAAATCATCACTGACTTCAAAAACTTTAAGCTCTAAATTTTGATTAAATTTCTCAATTTTTTGAATATTTCTTTTTAGACGCATGCCTAAAATAATCGCAATAAATATAGTAATCACTGGCGAGGTATACGGTGATAATGGCTGATATAAACTTGCTGTTGCCGCGTTACTTAAACGAAATACATCTACACCCGCGAAAAGGCCAATCAAGGTTAAACAAAATAACAGCAGATATACTTCTGTTTTTGGGGATTTATACGCTAAATACGCCAAATAAAAATAAACCACGACTAGTAAACTGGCATAACTTAAAAAGACAATCCAAAATACCAGTTTGACATAATCTAAGGGTGTTAAAAATACACAAACAATTACCGCTAAACTCAGAATAAAAATACTTTCTTCCAATATTGGCAAGCGTTGATTGACAAACCTAATTAAATACAGACTAAAAGCTAAAACATACAGGATAAAAAAGCTTAAATTGGCTTGAGATGCCACCAATACACTTGGGTATGGAAAGGTTTCTGTGGTTAAAAAATGAGAAATAAATAATAACCAGAACATGCAACTCAGCGCAAACCAGCCAAAACTCTGATCACGGCGTAAAAACAGCCAAATAACCAAACATAAAATGCCTAAAGTGGCAGATAAAATCGCATTAATTTCAAATAAAGTACGTTTATTCCATATATTTTTCTGATGCTGCTTAATATTGTTATGCACATTATTAAAACTTATTTTGCCTATACCTGCATTTTGAAATGCATATCCATTCACATAGACCAATATTTGATTTTTACCTTGTTTTAAACCAGCAATAGGTAAAATCCAGTAACGTGGCATATTCCAGCTTTTTGATAATGGTTCTTCTAAGTGCTGACTTGCCCAAAGTAAATCTTGATTCAGATAAACTGCCCCTGCACTATTTAAAAAATCCAGCGCAAAAACGATGGGTTGATTTAAATAATGATTACGCTCACAAAACCACTCCCACTCTATTTTGTACCACGCCCCACCATTATAATTTTTCCAGCGATCATCCCAAACGTCGGGCAGTTGAACATTTTCCCAACCCGTTTCAGGTTTTTTATTATGTGATGCTGTTTTGGCAGAGCTGATTGAAAGTACATGCACATTGCAGTACTGATTAATTGGGTACACCACTTGCTGCGCATAGCTTTGCCACGCACAGAACAATAACAACACGCCCAAACCACACTGCCAAAGCCTTTGAATCATAAAAGACCTAAAGTTCTAGCGGTACTGACAGCCTTAGTGCGTTTAGTGACCGACAACTTCCGATAGATATGTTTAATATGACTTTCAACGGTATAACGCGACACAAATAATTGCTCAGCAATTTCACGGTTACTTAAGCCCTGCGCCACCAGATTTAAAATTTCTAATTCACGATTGGTGAGCTGTTCATAATGTGAGTTGAATGCTTGAGCATCGGCGCGATCTGATAAATCTTCGGTCAGCACGGGTACTTTTTGATGTGAAATTTGCGATAAAATTTCACGGGCGATAAATGGGTCTATCGGTGCACCACCTCTTAAAATACTGCGTATTGCGATAATAATTTCAGCATCATCACGTTCTTTAAGCACATAGCCTGTTGCACCTGCTTGAATTGCAGAAAATAAGCTGTCTTGGGTGCTCCATGCAGAAATCACCAAAATTAATGCGCTTGGATCTCTAAAATGTAATTGTTCGATTAGTTCTTTACCATTGCCATCGGGCAAGCCTAAATCGACTAAAGCTAAAGCAATCGGATGATCTTCTATACACGTCATTGCAGCTTTAAGATGACTCACGAAAAATAGCATGTCATCTTGATAGCCAATATCATGCAAAATTTTTCTAAGACGTGACTGAATAATAGGCTCATCTTCAACAATTAAAACCGGTACGGGTAATATCGCTTCCATTTCTGCCATCATTCATCCCCTTGATTATGTTTGTAAATATATCAATCGTTTTGATGTAAACACTATCCCTAGAATTAAGGAGTTTTTCAAATTTAGCTTATTTTATAAACATGAGCATAGCACTGAAACATGAAACTCGAGCATGAAATAAAAAATAAATGTGAAGTACTATTTTATTTTAGAAATCGCTTCACATTTTAATGAGCAGCGCAGCATAAATATGCTTTGATGCCGAGAACAGCATCAAAGCAAATGTAGAGCCGTATTTAAAAGATGGTTGATAAATTAATAATAAGTCTTAGAGCTATGTGCATGTAAAAATGCAGGAATCAGCCCTGTTAAAGCCGCACGAATATCCGCACGTTCATTGATTAATTGATGCGAGCCTTCTTCTAACATGAGTAAGGTTTGCAGGCGGAATTTACGCCGAATAAACTCAATGTTGTAGCGCCAATCTACGGTTTGATCTTGCGCCCCTTGTGCCAACCAAACAGGAATACGGCAAGCTGGACGTTCTTCCATCTCCAACATCCATTTAGACATGGCTAAAATCCAATCCATGCCCATCATTCTAGGTTGCAGCGGGTCTTTTAAACGCACAAAGCGTAAAAATTCAGGATTATGATTATTGCGTCGGAAATGTCGCGGCACTTCACGCTTAATCCGACGGATAATGCCCAAACCAACAGAGTTATGCCACCATGCCGATTTTGCAGGACGAATCAAAGGCGATAACAACAACACACGCTCTACAAATGGATTTTCACGGCGCTGAGCAAATTCCAACAAGTGATGCATCCAAATTGCACCACCTGTACTTTGCCCAATGCCCAACCACGGTTTTGGCAATTGATCGGCATTTTTTACATATTGATAAACCGCATGTAATACTTGCTGATAATGATCAAAATTTTTGATGTTGGCAGGATAACCATCACTCAATCCATGTCCAGGCAAATCATAAGTCAAAACACTAAAGCCCTGCTCTAATAATTCTTTGACGATAGGTTGATAAATCCCGCTATGTTCCAAATAGCCATGCAGTAGAAATACCGTGCCCTGCACCTGATCAAATTTGGTTTTGCTTAAATCGGGTTGAAAAATTTGCACATGCAATTTAAACAACGGCATTTGCACATAGCCTTGCCAATGTTCACAGTCCAACAAATGAAAACCATATAGCTGTCGATAGGCTTGTAACTCAACACTCGGTTCAAAACCACGATTCAAATTTAAAGGTTGTAGAATTTGTGGTGTGGTTTCCCTACTCGGCACTGGCAAATCTAATTGCTTCAACACGCTTGGGTTTAAAAATGGAATATCAGGCATTATGGCACCTCGCGACATGCGCTAGAACCAATCAAGACATCCCGAATGGCGGCAAGCATTTCATAATTGGCACGGCGGCTGTGATCATAGTTTTGTTCACTTGGACGCCATGCGGTCAGTTGAGTCGGCATTGGAGCTTCGACAGGAATCGTTTCAATTCCATTTAAAGCAAATAAACGGCGGGTGCGTGGCATGTGATAACGGTCTGTAATCAAAATCACTGTCGGCGCCCCCCCTTTTTTTTGTAATAATAAAGAACTAAAACGTGAATTTTCACAAGTATTCATGCTGCGATCTTCTAATAATTTTGCTTCGACATCATATTTTTTTAACCAACGCTGCATATAAGGTGCTTCTACACCACTCAGTACAATCGGCAATTGATATTGTTTTACCACCGCTAGGGTCGTTTCTAAACGTAAACGTGTGTAGTCATTGACCACAATATCTTTGCCATTATCATCTAAAGTTAAGCCACCACCTAAAACCACAATCGCATAAGGTTTAGAGTTTGCAGGTATTTTTGGAATATTTTGTTGCTGAATTAAAGCAATATCTTTAAAGATTTCTTCATCTACAGGCTCACTTTCGGTTTCGGCAATTTTATGAGTGCTTAAAAACTCCAAGTATTGTTCCATGAGTACCTGATTTTCATGACTATCCAAATTGAGCAAGGCTTTTACATTTTCGGATGGGTCTTCTACAACTGCTTCAGAAGCTGCATTAGACACCAACAATGGGACTTGCGGCAACTCTTGCTCAGATGCTAATTTTTTTTGCGTTTGTTCTTCTAAAATAAGCGCTTGTAAGGCTTTATAACGAGCCTGAATTAAAGTTAAATTTTTCGAATTTTCAGATTGAATCTCTTGCTCCATCAGCTTCAAATAAGCTTGTCGGGCAATCCATAAATCTGAACCGGGTTCCAAGCTGTCTTGATCACTAAAAGCCGCCATTTGCTGACTTTTTGCTGCCACTTGATTCACTTCTACAGGTACCAAAGTGTTCAGCGTTTTGACCACCAAAGTAGAATAAAAAGGTGAATAGATAAAAATCATGAACGCTGCAAACAATACAAATAGCACGGCAGCAATTTGTACCAATCTGAGCATCCAATGATTCTGTTTCATCTTCACTTAACCTACCGGTTGATGTGCACGAATCAAACCTGTTTCATCAAATAACACAGGTTCAGGTTCTAGTGAAATACCAAAACGACTCAAAACATCTTGCTGCACAGCACGATAGGTGTGTTGCACATCTGCCAAAGTGGCATCGGCATAATTGACTAAAACCAACGCTTGTTTATGAAACATACCCACCACACCCAGTTGTTTTCCCTTCCAGCCAGCTTGATCAATCAACCAGCCTGCTGCAATTTTAACTTGCGCATTCGGCTGTGGGTAATGGGGTAAATTTGGAAATTGTGCTGCAATTTGGTCAAATTGCTGAGTCGAAATCACAGGATTTTTAAAGAAACTACCTACATTTGGATATTCTGCAGGATTAGGCAGCTTACTTTGGCGAATTTGAATGACTTGTTGCTGCAGATTTTCAGCAGTTTGCTCATCGCCTACAGCAGCTTTTAAGTCGCCATAATTTAATTTTAACGCAGCCTGTTTTAACAGTTTAAAAGTCACATGGGTAATGATGTAACGGTTGGGATGATCTTTAAAAATACTGTGTCGATAGGCAAACTGACAATCTGCAGCAACAATTGAGCTGAATTGTTGGCATTCACGATCATAGACCTGCACAGATTCAATAAACTCACCGACTTCAACGCCATAAGCACCAATATTTTGCACAGGTGAAGCGCCGACCAAACCTGGAATTAAAGCCAGATTTTGCAGACCATATAACTTTTGTTCCGTACTCCACAACACAAACTCATGCCAGACTTGTCCTGCCCCAACTTTTAGGGTGACACTTGCATCATCTTCAGCGCATTTTTCGATGCCCTGAATATCCATGTGCATGACCAAGGCATGAATATGTTCAGGCAATAACATATTGCTACCACCCGATAAAATCAGCACATTTAATTGTTCTTTCTGGGCAAATGCCAAAGCATCCTGTACATCTTGAATATTTTCAATTTTGACATAATGCGACGCAGTTGCATCTAAATTTAACGTATTGAACGGTTTGAGTTGCATGTTGTAGTGAATGTGCATGACTTAAACCTTCAATTCAAATTGTTGTTGTAAAACTTTCACCCATGCGCGACTACTCGACTCGCATTGATCGAGCACCCGCTCAAAACCATCGGCTTCGCCATAATATGGATCGGGTAATTCTTGCTGCGTATAATGCGGATCGTGTTCGCTCATTAAGGCTATTTCAGCGCGCAAACTGCCCAGTTCAGCTTCAGCACGGCGCATTAAAGATTGAATATTGCTTAAGTTTTCAAAATCCATCGCCAAAATCAAATCAAACTCGACAAAGTCTTGTATACGTAACTGACGCGCGCGCAATGTAGATAAGTCATAACCACGTTTGAACGCATGTTTTTGGCTGCGTAAATCTGGGGCTTTGCCTGGATGATAATTACTGGTTCCAGCAGAATCTACCAACACATTGAGTTGTTGTTCATCACAAAAATGTCGAAGTACAATTTCTGCCGTTGGAGAGCGGCAAATATTTCCCAAACAAACACATAACACCTTATATGGCGTTTTGGATGACATAAACAACCTCAAAGCTACTTTATTTTTAAGAGTCTTATGTTAAGTTATTTATGATATGAATCCTATATCGTGACCCTACAATAATGTTGAATTAAGTATAAAAATTAGGAATAAAGACGATGCAGCATTTTCAATTTCAAACAGTTGGCAACATTATTTCTGGATTGGGTTCAATTTCTGAACTAAAAACGGTTTTAACCGAAAAAAATTATAAGCGTTTGTTATTGGTCACCGATGCTGGCATTTTACAACAACAATTACATCAACCTATTTTAGAAATTTTAAAGCAACTGCAACTGGACTATGCCATTTACTCGAATGTGCAAGCCGACCCCGCAGAACAGATTGTGTTAGAAGCAGTTGATTTTGCCAAACAGCAAAATATTGATGTTGTATTAGGTTTTGGTGGGGGTAGTGCGATGGATGTCGCCAAAATTATTGCCGTGCTGAGTCATTCCGAACAAACTCAACAACTGTCGGACTTGTACGGTGTTGGCAATGCGAAAGCACCACGTTTACCACTCATTTTAGTTCCCACAACGGCAGGTACAGGTTCAGAAGTCACACCTATTTCCATTGTCACCACAGGTGCAACCAGTAAAACAGGCATTGTTTCTCCTATTTTATATGCCGATGTTGCCATTTTAGATGCCAATTTTACCCGTCATCTACCTGCACAGATTACCGCAGCCACAGGTATAGATGCGATGGTACATGCCATTGAAGCCTATACTTCTAAAATCAAAAAAAATGCGTATTCAGATTTTCTGGCAAAACATGCGCTGCGTTTACTTGATCAAAACTTAAAATTAGTGCTTGAAGATGGCAGCAATATGCAAGCACGGCAAAATATGCTGTTTGGTTCAATGCTGGCAGGACAAGCCTTTGCCAATGCTCCTGTGGCTGCGGTGCATGCACTTGCCTATCCTTTAGGCGGGCATTTCCATATTTCACATGGTCATAGCAATGCATTGGTACTGACTGAAGTTTTAAAGTTTAATGCGCCTGCTGCAAAACAATACTATGCAGAACTAATGTGTTGGTTAGACCCTCGTAGCAAAGGCTGCACAGATGGATTATGTGATTTATTTATTGATCATTTACAAAATCATTTAGATCAAAGTGGTTTGTTGTTAAAACTCAATGCATTAGGCATTGCAGAAAACATACTGCCACAATTGGCAGAAGATGCGATGCAGCAAAGTCGTTTATTACAAAACAACCCGAGAGCAATGCAAATGCAGGATGCTTTACAAATTTACCAAGCCATTTATGCCTAACATTTACGCTTAACGTTCTGTATTTAACTTTATAGATTTATTTGGGATGATTTCCACCCATTAAAGCATGACACCACATTGATAAAAATATAGGTAAACTTGTGAAACCTGACACCAAAACCCGTGAGCAATACGCTTTTTTCTTTCCCATCCAAACTCGCTGGGCAGACAACGATATGTATGGACATGTCAATAATGTCACTTATTACAGCTATTTTGACAGCGCAGCCAATGCCCTACTGATGCAAAAAGCAGGCTTTGAACCCAAACGATCACCCTGTATTGGTTTAGTGGTCAATTCCACCTGTCATTTTTTGCAGGAATTGTCCTATCCTGAAATGATTGAAGTAGGTGTTGCTATTCAAAAAATTGGAAACTCATCCTTAATTTATGATTTGGCAATTTTTAAAAACAATCAAAATCTTGCCGCTGCACAAGGACAAGTGGTGCATGTATTTGTAGATCGAATTACACGCCAAAACTGCCCGATTCCTGACTCCATCCGCGAAGCATTACAGCCATATAAAAGCACAGATTCAGCTTGCGCTTAGCAAAAAATAAGGCTGGTTTGACCCAGCCTTAAAATTCTGCAAACAAAAGCTAACAACAGGTTATTTCAACTGAATGTTATGTAATTCGCCATCAAAGTTTTGCAAAATATCTTTCACAATCGGTTCTTGATGCAATAAATTTTCAGCCCGTTGATAAGCGCGTTGTTTGCGCTGTTGCTGCAAAATGTACGGTGTCGTGTCATCCACATTTTCATATTGCACTTTAAACAGAGTTTTACTCCACTGTTCTTTTAAAGCACTTTCTAAAGCATGTTGCAGTTGAGTCAATAACTGCTGATATTGCTCAGGAATATGAAAAACCGATTCAGCATTAATCTGCCCCGTCATTACGCCATGCTGCGCCAATTCTTGCACGGCAGGTGACAACTCGCTGTGTCTAAACCAATATTCCCACTTGTCTAAAGTCCACTCACCTTCTAAAACTTGCGGCTGTAAACGCAGAATATCCTGCGGCATTAATTGATCATCGGCATTAGATGCTATGGTTTGCTGCGGTTGTGCTGTCGCACTGGCAACATTCGGTTCGACTTCAGTCGCTGCTAAATCAAATAAAGCGGTTTCTGCATTACTTACATTTTGTGTAATTGACGGTGAAGCATTATTCGATTGTAGTGTAGATGAAACTAGCGATGTTTCGGCTGATGCAGCAAGATCACCTAACGGTGCAACGGCATCAAAACTTTCCAGTAAAAAATCATCATGACTTTGCACATCAGATGTAGTGCTTACCGATGAGGCATCTTCATCTAAACCAAACAATTGTGCATCTGCATTTGGATCAAACACGATAGATTCAGATTGCTTATCCTCAGCCTGTATTGCAGTTTCTTCATTCACTGCAGGTTCTGACATAGATTCTGGTGAAATCGCAGCTGTTGAGTGTAGCGCTTGCGGAGTCGGTTGTTGCGCTTGAATCGACTGTTGATCTTGATGTGTTAAAGCTTCAGGCTCATCCTCATCTAAAAAATCATCTGAAGAAGGTTCTGCAACACTGGTTTGTGTCGTGGTGTGATCTGAATAATCGTCATCCTCATAGTCAAATCCATCAAGATCAGGTGTTGCAACCGCATCTAATTCAGTTACATGCTGTTCCGCTTGTGCTGTATTTTGAGTTGCCACAGCTTGTGGAGTTTGCTCCATTTGAGCAACTGGCTGGGAAGCCGCTGTTTGTGCAGTATTTTGTGGCGCAGCAACCAACACTTCATTGGCTTGCAAAGGTCGAAATGCCAGTAAACGCAGTACACACATTTCAAAGCCTTGTTCTTGGGTTACGGCAATTTGTAAATCGGCGCGTCCTTTACAAGCAATTTGATAATACAACTGTAAATCTTGTGCAGAGATCAGACCCGCAAGCTGCTGAATTTTTTGATTAATTTCAGCACTGTATTTTAGGTTTAAATCTGGCAGATATTGCATGATTGCCAATTCATGCAGTGTCGAAATTAACTGATCCAACACCAAAGACACATCTAAAGCTTGCTGTCTAAATTGTAATAACAACTGACTCACACGCTGCTGTTGGTTTTGATGAATCGCTAAAATCAAATCATAGATAATGGTGCGATCAATCAAGCCCAGCATGTCTTTGACATCTTGATGATGAATTTCACCCTGACCATAAGCAATGGCTTGGTCTGTCAAAGACATCGCATCACGCAAAGAACCTTGCGCAGATTCAGCAATCTGCCAAATTGCATCTTGCTCTGCAACAATCTGTTCTTTGGCTAAAATATCCTTTAAATGACTGGTAATTTCATCGACCTGCAATGGACGCAAAGTAAATTGCAAACAGCGCGAAATCACAGTAATAGGGAGTTTTTGTGGGTCTGTGGTCGCAAACAGAAACTTCACATGCTCAGGCGGTTCTTCCAAAGTTTTTAGCAAAGCATTGAACGAATGCGTAGACAGCATGTGCACTTCGTCAATCAGATAAACCTTAAAACGTCCCTGAGTCGGTGCATAAGGTACGTTATCGAGCAACTCACGTGTGTCTTCAACCTTAGTACGTGACGCCGCATCAATTTCGATTAAATCAATAAAACGACCTTCATTGACCGCAGTACAGGTCGGACACACTTCACATGGGGTAGATGTCACGCCTGTTTCACAGTTCAGGCATTTGGCCAAAATACGCGCAATGGTAGTTTTACCTACACCACGTGTTCCCGTAAAAAGATAAGCATGGTGCAAACGCCCACGTTCCAAAGCACTGGTCAATGCCCGTGATACATGGTTTTGTCCCACCAATTCATTAAAATTACGAGGACGATATTTACGCGCAAGTACCTGATACATGAATGCTCCTTTTTACAGGTCTAAGCATACTGTTTTTTTGGCAAAGAGTGAACGTACAATCACGCCTAAAACCAGCCTTTACGCCCTTGCAATTGCCGATCTGCACAGCGAATGGCTTCCTGACTCAGTCCCCAAAGTCGATAATCACCAATTAAAGAACCTGCAGCAAAATTATGGGTATAGGCAAAACTGAGTTGACGGTCAGGATCACACCACGCGCCTGAACCATTAAAACCCATGTGTCCAAAACCGTGAGAGCGCTTACCCAAACTTAATACGCGGTGATAGCCCAATCGCCAATGCATCGGGATAGGCATAACCCGATCACGCTGCACATATTGCACTTGGCTCAATTTCTGAAAAACTTCAGGCTGAATCAATTGCTGACCTTGCCATGATCCACCCTGCGCCAACATGGCATAAATACGTGCCAAACTTTGTGCAGTAAATACACCATTGGCAGCAGGAATCACGGCTTGTAAGCCTGTATCACTAAAAAAACTAAAATTTTTCATGCCTTTGGGAATCATGCCATCCTGAAAGTCTTGCGGATTTTGCCCACTCCATGCAATGACTTTATCGAATATTGATACAGGACGTTTGCTCGATTTAGCTTGGTTTTTAACTTTAGCTGTCTGTTTATTTGTAGATGATGCATCTGTTTGCGCTGATGTCACAGCAGTTTTAAATGGTCGTGCGACACGGGAAAGCTCAGACGCAGGCACACCAAAATACGCCCCATCCAAAGCCAAAGATTCAACCAAGTATTGCTGCATCAATTCAGCCAATTTTTGACCTGTAGCTTTTTCTAAAATCCCACCGACCAGCCAGCCAAAAGTTAAAGGTTGATACGCTGCCTCACTTGCTACATCAAAACGTGGCTTGGCTTGAGCCAACACATCCAGCATGTGCGACCAATCTGCCATTTCAGTCGCATCGGCAATGATATTACGGATGTCATATAAACCACTTTGATGACTCAGCACATGCCTTAAGGTCATCAATGCTTTGCCATTTTGGGCGAATTCAGGCCAGTATATATAAATGGGAGTATCGTAATCGACCAGTCCTTGACTGACCAAAATATGTGCCAGTGTCGCTAATACACCTTTGCCTGTGGAATAACATACAGATAAGGTATCGGCTTGCCAGTCTTCATCTGGCGACTTTTTGCCTGTGTAAATATCGACGACTTTCTGACCTTGAAAGTACACCGCTAAAGCAGCCCCGCCCTGTTGGCTACGTGCATTTTGCAAACGGCTAAATTGCATCGCTAAATCATGAAACTCAGGTGCAACCCATCCACGATAATTTTCAGTTTCAGCAAAAATATAATCCTTTAAATGTTGCATCGTCCTGTTTATCTCGTTTTTCTTGTTAATAAAAGTTTAGCGCAAATAAAAAGCCCAAATTTAAATAATCTGGGCTTTCGATCACTGAATTAAAGCGCGGTGACAACACCTGTCACATGCGGTTTTTGGTTTTTACTGTTACGAATTAAAAAATCTGTATTTTTAGCGTCCGTTGCAGTTAAAAACTCAACTTTAGATGGCAAATACATAGGTAACTTAAACCAGACATCGGCTTCATAGGCATCTGGCAAAGTCAAACTCGATAAGGCTTTGGCTTTGCTCCACATGCCGTGCGCAATCGCTTGTTTAAAGCCAAATGCTTTTGCAGTAATCGCGTGGATATGAATTAAGTTAAAATCGCCAGACGTTAAGGCATAACGGCGACCCGTATTTTCAGAAATATCCCATTCAGCTTGAACGGCATAGTTTGGCGCTTTGCTTTCTGCAGATTTTGCAGCTGCTTTAGTGGTGGTTTTTTGACGTGCTAAATACGTGGTTAAACCTTCAATCACCACCTCATTGCCTACTTTAACAGTGGTAATAAAATCAAACTGTACGCCTTTATCATGTGGTTGCAATTCACCAAATTTACACGACAAGGTCAGTTGTTCATTCAATCCAACTTTACGGCTTTGTTTGACTTGGTTGCGAATATGCACCAAGCCCAAAATTGCAAATGGAAATGCTTCTTGGGTCATCATGTGCATTTGCAGACTTTGTGACAATACAGCCAAATAAATTGCAGGAATATAGCCGTTATTTTTAAAACCTGTCACTGCATTATAGGCTTTTAAGTGCTTTTGATCGACCTTGAATGAATCCACCACATATTCAACTTGCGGCAGAACTTTTTCACCTTTTGGCTTTTTAAAAATTAAGCCCTGAATCACTTTTGGATAGGCTAAATAGGGTTTTGGAAGTTGACTAAAATGGCGAGTATTCATACTGAACCTTTGAGAAGTTTTTCTAATTTATTTAATGGAGTTCTTTCTCCCGCTGGGAGAAAGCTAGAGAGAAGGGTTAATAATCTATCCCCTTATCTCCCTCTCCTAAATCCCCTCACCAAGGGAGAGAACTTTGAAGGTGTTAAGCCCCTAACAAGCTTTGACCACAAACACGTACCACGTTACCATTAATACCTGTCGATGCCGATGAAGCAAAGTAAGCAATGGTTTCTGCAACGTCTACAGGTAAACCACCTTGACTCATAGAGTTCATACGACGACCTGCTTCACGAATGGCAAAAGGAATTGCAGCAGTCATTTGCGTTTCAATAAAGCCAGGTGCAACGGCATTAATCGTGATCCCGTTGTTTAAAACAGGTGCGGTAAATTTCACGACACCAATCACGCCAGCTTTAGATGCTGCATAGTTGGTTTGACCCAAGTTGCCTGCAATACCTGAAATTGAAGATACGCAAACGATACGACCATTGGCATTTAAACCATCATTTGCCAATAAGTAATCGTTCACACGCTCAATTGCAGACAAGTTGATGTTAATGACTAAATCCCAAAGCTCTGGTTTCATATTTGCCAAAGTTTTGTCACGGGTAATCCCCGCATTATGCACAATAATATCCAAACCACCTTGTGCAGCGGCAGCTGTTTTAATTTGCTCGCCTGCATCTGCAGCAGTAATGTCAATTGCTAGCGTTGAACCACCAATTTCAGCAGCAACACGGTCTAAATCTGCTTGTTGTTGTGGAACGTCTAGGCAAATAACGTGTGCACCATCACGTGCCAACACATGCGCAATCGCTTCACCAATACCACGGCTTGCACCTGTCACCACTGCAGTTTTACCTGCCAATGGTTTTGCCCAATCTACATCTACAGTTGCAGCACTCGACACACGAATCACCTGACCTGACACATAAGCAGAACGTGGTGAAATTGCAAAACGTAACGTAGATTCTAAGTTTGCTGCAGCACCTTGATCGACATAAATTAAGTTAGCCGCAATGCCTTTTTTAAATTCTTTGCCTACCGATTTTACAAAACCTTCCAAAGCGCGTTGTGCAATGGCTTTTTTCACACTGCCTGCAGTTTCTGGTGTAGTACCAATCACCACCACGCGACCAGAAGCCTGAATTTGGCGTGAGATTGGGTTAAAGAACTCATAAAGCGCTTTTAATTGTTCAGAGTTTTCAATACCTGAAGCATCAAACACCACCACTTTAAATTTAGATTCTTTATCGCCTGGATTGAATGCACCTAAATTTAAGCCCACTTTTGCCGCAGCTTGTTGCAATTCTGCATTGTTACCTGCATAACTGTTGGCATGTACATTAGCTAAAACTTGTGCAATTGATGCAGACAAATCACTTGCAGGGGCTGCACCTAAAAGTACTGCACCTTTTACCACTGGTGTTGCAGACTCAAAACGATCTAAAAAAGTTGGGGATGGTAAACCCAAATTTTTAATGACAAATTTACCAATAGGAGATTTTGCAAATGTTTGATATTGATCAGTCATGATTATTATCTCTCATAAATTCATTTTTTGATGGATTACACGATATCTTTTAACATCAATATGATGCCAAATGCCCACATTTCAATAGCGTTACCCGTTTGTGCTAAATCATACTTGAGTTAATTATGAGATGTCTTGACCTGAATGCATTCTGCAATGTCATTGTAGTCAATTCAGCTGTCATACTATTGTGCTAATGTACGCATCAAGTAGACCCTTAACATGCTTGGAAAAGCCTTATGAGCAAAACAACTCAAGAAAATCCAGCAGTGGAAAATTCTGCAACGGATTCTGTGTCAAATACATCAACTGCTAAACGTACAAGCAAAAGTAGCAACACTGCAACCCGTTCCAACACGAGTACGACAAAAACTACACGTACCCGCACGACTAGCCGTGCTAAAACAACTGCTTCAACGCAAACAAAAGCACCATCTAATACCAATACCTCTGTTCAACAGGATAAAATTATGAGCCAAAACACTGTTCGCCGCGTTGCTATTATCGGTGGTAACCGTATTCCATTCGCACGTTCTAATGGCGCTTACTTTACTGCATCTAATACAGATATGTTTACAGCAGCATTAAATGGTCTTGTTGAACGATTCAACTTACAAGGTCAGCGTTTGGGTGAAGTTGTTGCAGGTGCAGTGCTCAAACACAGCCGTGACTTTAACATGACTCGTGAGTGCGTACTCAATACTGCCCTTGCTCCTGAAACACCTGCTTACGATATACAACAAGCATGTGGTACTGGCTTGCAGGCTGCTTTTTTAGTTGCGAATAAAATTGCACTGGGTCAAATCGAGGTTGGTGTTGCAGGCGGTGTAGATACGACTTCTGACGCGCCAATCGCATTTGGCGATGGTTTGCGTAAAGCATTGCTTGAATTGAACATTGCAAAAACAGGTAAAGACCGCTTAAAAGCATTAACCAAAATCAACATTAAAGATTTAATGGATGCGCCACGTAACGGTGAACCACGCACAGGTTTATCAATGGGCGACCACCAAGCCATTACTACGTTGGAATGGGGCATCTCTCGTGAAGCGCAGGATGAGTTAGCAGCTTCATCTCACCAAAAAATGGCAGCTGCCTATGACGAAGGTTTCTTTGATGATCTCATCACGCCATTTTTAGGTTTAGAACGTGACAATAACTTACGTGCAGATTCTACTGTAGAAAAACTAGCGAAGTTAAAACCTGCTTTTGGTAAAGGCGACGCGCGCACTATGACTGCAGGTAACTCTACCCCACTGACTGATGGTGCATCTTGCGTATTACTTGCCTCTGAAGAATGGGCAAAAGCCAATGGTCATGAAGTCTTGGCATATTTGACTTTCCAAGAAACTGCCGCAGTTGATTTTGTAGGTAAAAAAGAAGGTTTGTTGATGGCGCCTGCATACGCTGTCCCACGTATGCTTGAACGTGCTGGCTTAACCTTACAAGACTTCGACTATTACGAAATTCACGAAGCATTTGCTTCACAAGTCTTGTCGACCTTAAAAGCATGGGAAGATCCGAACTTCTGTAAAGAGCGTTTAGGTTTAGATGCACCTTTAGGATCAATTGATCGCAGCAAACTGAACGTTAAAGGTTCATCTTTAGCGGCAGGTCACCCATTTGCAGCAACAGGTGGTCGTATTATTGCAACTGCAGCCAAACTTCTGAATCAAAAAGGTTCTGGTCGTGTATTGGTGTCAATTTGTGCTGCAGGCGGTCAAGGTGTAACAGCAATTATTGAAAAATAATTCTGCCTAGTTCTAATTTAGATAGAGATAAAAGCCACTTGATTCATTCAGGTGGCTTTTTTATAACCCTAAATTTATAGCAGCCAACTTTTAATTAGCTACTAGCGCTTTATCTGACTGAATGTTGCGGGGCATAACCCAGTTTCGCTTCAATATGGTCATAACAATATTGAAAAATAAAGGTATAGAGCAAAATGCTGAGCGTCATCAGCAAATCAATCAAAATTGCCTGCAGCAGGGATATTTCTAAGGCATACGCCACCATGGGAATAGTGGCGAGCATTAAGCCACCTTCAAAACCAATTGCGTGTAAAACGCGTATTTTAAAAGTTCTGTGTAGCTGGTGTTGCGCTTCAAACTTTTCAAAATAGTGATTGAAAAACATATTCCACAGCACCGATGTCACCGCCATCGCAATGCCTAGACCACCTGTCACTTGCATTGGCATTTCAAACACATAACTTAATGCCAAAGCAATGATGACCAATAAAATCACTTCATAACTCAGGGCATGTACCCATCTTCTTTTGGAAATCAACATCTGCTTACTCAAATACTTATCCTTCCCCGCTTATTTTATTTTCATTTAATTGACCAATCGAGTTAGAATCCATCAATAATATTGAAAGATAAAAGCCAACCTCTGTCATGAATATCAATCAAGATCAGCTGATTATTTTTATCACCGTCATGGAAACGGGTTC
Organism: Acinetobacter sp. YH01007; assembly: GCF_013420425.1. NCBI lineage: Bacteria > Pseudomonadati > Pseudomonadota > Gammaproteobacteria > Moraxellales > Moraxellaceae > Acinetobacter > Acinetobacter sp. YH01007. The sequence goes on from NZ_VOYC01000006.1 coordinate 94,406, forward strand.
TTTTTCTGCAGCTGCACGCCAATTGGGCAAGGTGCCTTCGGCAATTAGTATGTCCATTGCTAATTTAGAAATTGATTTAGACCTAAAACTGTTTGAACGGATTGGGCGTGAACCTTTGCCTACCCCACAAGCGCAGAGTCTTTACGAAAAAAGCAAACAACTGCTCATAGAAATGAAGCAATGGAAACAACATGCTTTTGCGCTCAGTTCTGGGCTGGAAGCACACTTAAATATTGTGGTGGTGTCTGAATTACTACACACTCGCTGGACAGATTATATTGTGTTACTAGAACAGCAATTTCCTGAATTGCAGATCAATATTTTCTCTGCGCCACAAGAAGATGCACTGCATTTACTCATGACTCAAGCAGCGGACTTGGCCTTTATGTTTGAACGCGAACAATTACAAAGCAGTGAACAATTTGTGGAATTAAAACGTGAAATTTTAGTGCCTGTCGCTGCCCGACATTCACCGCTGGCTGAATCTGATCAAGTCAGTTTTGAACAGATTTTACAAAATCGGCAAATTGTAGTGGCGAGCCGTGATCGGCAGATTAAACCCGAGTTGTTATTTTCTAAGCACTATTGGCGTACCGATAATCATCATTCTGCCTGCAGTATGATTAAGCAGGGTTTAGGCTGGGGTGTCTTGCCCTTGGAAATGCTGAATGAACATCCTGAACTACAACACGAATTAAAAATTTTACAGCTGCTAGATTTCACCCCAAAATTTGAATATTTTGTCGATTTGGTCTGGAGCCGAGAACGTCAGTTGGGCGCTGCTGCTCATTTTTTGATTAATCACGTCCGAAATCTGAGAAAAACTGGTAAATTATCCACAAACCCTCTTACTTGGTACTTGGGTTAAAAGCTGGTTGTGATATAACTGAATGTATAAGCAATAACCTAAGAACTAGATCTCGAATGACACAGACAGCTTTAAATCAACTAAAAAACTTAACCACTATTGTTGCAGATAGTAGTGACTTGGCTGCGATTGAAAAGTTTCGTCCTTTGGATGCGACCACCAACCCATCACTCATTACGGCGGCTGCAAATCAACCTGAAAATAAAGCGTTGATTGAAGCTGCATTTGAGCAAGCCAAAGCTGAAGGTTATACAAATGATCTATTGGTTGAGCGCAGCATTGATATTTTAACGGTCAAATTTGGTGTAGAAATTTTAAAGCTGATTGAAGGTCGTGTTTCGACTGAGGTGGATGCTTCTTTGTCTTATGACACTGATGCGACCATTGCCAAAGCCAAAGAACTTTTAGCACTGTACCAAGCTTATGGTGTTCATTCAGACCGCATTTTGATTAAGATTGCATCGACATGGGAAGGCATTCAAGCGGCGAAAGTGTTGGAAGCTGAAGGCATTCACACCAATTTAACCTTGTTGTTTGGTTTACATCAGGCACATGCTTGTGCAGATGCCAAAGTGACGTTGATTTCGCCATTTGTGGGTCGAATTTTAGATTGGTATAAAAAAGCTGAAAATGTCATGTACTACCCTATTGAAAAAGATCCAGGTGTACTTTCGGTGAAGAAAATTTATCAATTCTATAAACAGCACCAAGTACAAACTGAAATTATGGGCGCGAGTTTCCGTAGTATTGATCAGGTTTTGGCTTTAGCTGGTTGTGATTTATTGACCGTTGCACCAAATTTATTGGCAGAACTTGAAGCTGATGAACGAGAAGTCGCTGCAGCGTTATCGACCAATGGCATTCAAGTTCAAGCTGAACCACTGGCAGCAATTGAAAAGGAACAATTCAAAGCGCAACTTGAAGCAGATTTGATGGCGTTCCAATTGTTACAAGGCGGCATTGATGGCTTTATTAAAGCGCGTGAGCAACTTGCCACCCTATTACGCCAGTCTTTCGGCTTAGATGCAGAGATTAAAGCTTAAGCTTTAACCTATCCCAGTAAAATTCCAAAATTTTTACTAAGCCACAAAACCGATGTTGTTATACTGCAACATCGGTTTTTATTTAGGTGAGTTTGCGTGTTTGGTATTAGTGACCTCAGCACTTTTATAATTGGCACAACCTTAATTGTGCTCTTGCCTGGCCCAAACTCACTCTATGTCATGTCAGTGGCTTCACGCTTTGGGATACGCACAGGCTATGCAGGTGCTTTCGGTGTATTTACGGGTGATCTGATTTTAATTGTGTGCACCATTTTAGGGGCAGCCTCATTACTGCATGCTTTTCCATGGCTATTCACCTTATTAAAAGTAGTTGGTGCGCTCTACTTAGGCTATTTAGGTATTAAACTACTGATTGCAGCCTATAAAACATGGTTTCCACAAACCAGAACTTCGCACGCCAATCTTTCTACAACAGCAACGAGCAATACAACTGAACGGGTTCATCCCTACCGAACTGCTTTAATGATTAGCGTTATTAACCCAAAAGCAATTTTGTTTTATTTGTCTTTTTTTGTGCAATTCGTCAATCCTGATTACACCTACCCGATGCTGAGCTTTGCTGTTTTAGCCATCGTCCTACAAATCATTAGCATGGGTTATTTATCTATCTTGATTTTTTCAGGAGTCAAATTAGCCAGTTATTTCAATCAACGCTATAAAATTGCAGCCATTTGCGTTGCAAGCATTGGTATTTTGTTCTGCGGTTTTGGCTTTAGACTGGCAAGCTCAACGCTATAAAAAAAGTATAAAAAACACTTTTGACTATTTGTTCAAATGTGTATGATCTGTTCATAAATTATAGAAAATATGTCTAAGAAAGCATGCAAAAACTTTTAAATGACTTCTCTGTGCCTGCAGTATTTGCAGGTTTTATTACCTTCTTGGTCGGTATTAGTGTTTCCGCGGTTTTAGTCATTCAGGCAGCACAAATTTTAGGCGCAAGTGCTGAGCAAATCAGCTCTTGGTTTTGCGCGTTGGGTTTAGGTATTGGTCTAAGCGGGCTGATTTTATCTTGGAAATTTAAATATCCTGTGGCGACCTCATGGTCTACCGCAGGCTTGGCACTGATTATCGCCACGGGCAGCGGTTATAGCTTACACGAAGCAATTGGCGCATTTTTATTTTGTGGCGTACTCACAGCAGTGCTTGGCTTTTTAGGTATTTTTGAAAAGGTACTGACTTATATTCCACAAAGTTTAACCAGCGCCATGTTGGCAGGTGTTCTGCTTAAATTTGGAATTGCCTTATTTACCAGCCTGCAAGAAGCATGGGCATTTATTTTGTCTTTATTGGCAGCCTATGTATTGGCAAAACGATTTAGCCCACGTTATAGCATTGTTTTAACTGTATTGATTGGGGTCGCGTTATGCCCAATCTTCTTACAATTTCAAATGCCGAGTGTGCAATGGAGTATTGCGCAACCTGTTTGGATGCAACCCGAATTAAGTTGGTCTGCCATTTTAGGTTTAGCCCTGCCTTTGTTTGTCATTAATATGGCATCGCAATATTTGCCCGGTCTTGCCATGATCAAAAGCTATGGCTTTAACCCAAATGTACGTCACTTAATTGGTTGGACAGGCACAGCACAAGTTATTTTCGCGCCATTTGGATGTTTTAGTGTCAATATCGCATCCATCAGTGCTGCTATTAGCTTAGATGATCAATCGCATCCCGATGCAAGTAAACGCTATATTGCGGGGATTAGCTGCGGTTTGTTTTATATCTTGATGGGGATATTTGCGGCAACGCTTACCAGTTTACTGATGTTATTCCCTGCTGTTTTTATTACAGCTTTGGCAGGAATTGCACTGCTCGGTACTATTGGACACAACATTGCCCTCGCCTTTCAGCACGTTTCAGAACGTGAAGCCGCTTTATTGACCTTTTTATTTAGTGCTTCTGGGGTGCAGTTTTTTGGTATTGGTTCTGCATTCTGGGGACTGATTTTTGGTTGTGTGGTTTTGGCAGTTTCAAAGTTTAAACAAAGCAAAAGCTAAATAACTAAGCGATTAAAACACTTTTTCAGAAGCATCGTATTGATTTATTGTATGCGCGATACATTAAGGGCCGCTGTGCTTCGGATAAATTCCACTGTTTTAGCAAAAGTTTGTTGGCTTTCTTTTTGGTGCATAAAAAATTGATATTCGTGAATTAACCATGCTTTTGTATCTGGATAAAATGCTGTCGTCACAGGAATCTGCTGTTGCTGTAATGCATGCAGCATCGGCATAGATTGAGTTTCTGTTAAAAAGTCTTTGTTACCACCACTGATAAATACCGCAGGATAGTTTGCCGTTAAATGTTGAATAGGCGAAATATTCTTCAGAAATTCACTGTCCTGTTTCCGATCTCCCGTGTAAGCCTGCACCAAATTATAAACACCCCACTCTACGATATTCATTTCATCTGGCGCAGTTTCAACAAACGCTTTTAGATCATAAATCCCGCAGTGCAAAATCAGCCCTTTAAGTTGTTTGTGCTGAATAGTCGGCTGTAAATTAGACTGCTGTGCAAATGCAGGATTACTCAATAATGCGGCATAATGGCTAGCTAAATTCGCCCCTGCAGAATCGCCTGCTAAATATAATTGTTGTGGATTAAGCTGATATTTTTCTGCATGTTGCGTGATGTAATTTAAAACCTGATCAATTTGTTGCAACTGAGTAGGATAAGTTGCATGCGGGGCAAATTGATATTGTACGGCAATTACATTAAAGCCCTGCGCGGCTAATAATTTAAAATAGCCACGTGCGTGGGCTTTTGAACCTGCAATCCAGCCACCACCATGAATCCAGACAATTGTCGGGCGTGCAGCTAAATCTTGCAATTGACTGTCTTGATACAAGTCAAAACTCAAATTGGGCTGCGTGGCATACACAATATCATGTTGCACTTGTATGTTTTTGGGTGCATAGCGATCCATGATTTTTTGCTGCAAGCCTGTGGTGAGATTAAATGCACCAGCAATGATTCGACTGTTCTGCTGCGTGGTTTGACAAGCACTTAACAACATAAAACACAGCAACATCCAAATTATTTTCAAACCACATTTCCCTCAAGATTCATACACCCAATTCAAACCCAAGTAATTTAAAATTAAATTATGAAGGTCTATTTATTTTTGCAAATTTAGCATCTTATTTTATCGTATAGCTTTGCCGTTGAGTTGAGTAAATTCATCATCTTCAGCTTATCTTTTCTTTCAGCAAATTTGGCGGGTAATTAAATGAATTATCAATCTTTTTTCAGATTTTAAATTGAACCTATATAGACTATATGCTATCAATAAAGTGTAAGGCGAATAATCATAATTTCTGGAGTTACCCGCATGTCGTACCAAAATATTTTAGTCCCTGTAGATGGTTCACAAATTTCTTTTTCAGCGGTCAAACATGCAGCTGAAATTGCCAAAGTATTTAACAGTAAACTCACCTTAATTAGCCTTGTTGCGGAAGACCCATTTACTGATTCTGACTTTTACTATAATTATTCATCTGCCATTATGAAAGAATACTTTGTGCAAGCGACAGCCAATGCACAAAAGGCATTAAAAGAAGCAGATGAAATTGCGAAAGCAGTGGGTGTAAATGCAGAAACTCGCGTGGTTGAGGGTTTGGTATCTGCTGAAGGTGTAATCAAAACTGCGAAAGACTTAAATGCCGATGTGATTGTGATGGGTTCACATGGTCGTAAAGGTTTCCAAAAATTATTATTGGGTAGCTTTGCCACAGACGTATTACGTCATACAGAATTACCTGTGCTTGTAGTTAAAGCTTAATCACTATTTTAAGCCATATTTTCATCATAAATTTTTAATAAGGATTTGCCATGACAACTTATAAACACTTACTTGTTCCAGTAGATGAGTCACCTATGTCTTATGCTGCAGCCGAACAAGCACTTTCATTGGCAAAAGATCTAAATTGCCCTGTTACTATTATGAGTGTAATTGCAGTTGATCCTTTTGTAGGCGTGGACTTCTACAAAGTTGCACCAGCAATTACCGATTATTTCATGCAGGCTGAACAAAATGCACAAAATCGTTTGGCTGAAATTCAGCAATCCTTTAGCCGTGAAGGTATTTCGGTAGATACCAAAATTATCCGCGGTGTTGCAGCCTCTGAAGGGATTGTACAAATTGCCAATGAAATTGGTGCTGACCTGATTATTATGGGTTCGCATGGCCGTACTGGAGTGAAAAAGATGATGCTCGGTAGCGTTGCCCAAAACGTACTGACTCAGTCTCCTGTTCCTGTTTTGATTGTTAAGGTTTAATTCAATACTGGCTGTGCTTTGCCACAGTAAAAATACAAAATAAAAAAATCCCGTTCGCCAATGAACGGGATTTTTCTGGATAAAACTTTTAAAATTTTTCTAAATTACATATTTTATGCAATCCAGTTGAGTTGAATATTCATCAGACTAAAACTTAATTAACCCGATGTGGTAAACGGAACATTTCATGCGTATCGGTATAAAAACTGCGACCATCTAAATTCAGTTCAATTTCCTGACCACATTCCAACAACACATGTTTTCCGACTTCGACCCATTTAAAACCATCACGGGTATTTTGCTTTTTCTTTGATGCCACCAAAGACACCATAATTTCACGACCATTCACTGCTTTCGCAAGCATTGTTTGCATTTTTTTCAATATTTACACCAATTCATTTATAACTTACACATCAAGCTCAAATTAAAATTTTGAGCATAGTTTTTTAATACAACAACATTCATCACACTTAATTTGCAGTGCATAAAATAAATGCAGCACAGCATGATGATGAATAACTACGAGAGAATAGAGATATTTTTATTGTACAAGTTACATTATAACATAGATTTAAAGTCTTTGCAGCATCGGCTACAAATTTGTAAAGATAAACTTAATAAAACAAAAATTTCTTAATCAAACCTTAATCATTTTCGTGAGATAATCTACCCCAGACACAATGGATGGTGTTTGATCGCACAAGCCCACTTCGGTGGGTTTCTTATTAGGCTAACTAAATAACGATAACAAACTTTATCTTTCTGACGTTTATCTTCTGATTTTTTATCTACAAATTTCAAAAATAAAAAAGAGTATGGATTTTTTTAACCCATACTCTTTGTGTGCGACTACGCTACTCCATTAGCGCATAGTCACAAATTCTTCTGCAGCAGTTGGATGAATTGCGACAGTATTGTCAAAATCTTGCTTGGTCGCGCCCATTTTGACCGCGACTGCAAAACCTTGCAAAATTTCATCCATGCCATAGCCAATACCATGCACGCCCACGACTTTCTGTTCATCACCAACGCAGACCAATTTCATTTTAGACACTTGACGATGCTGAGTTACAGCCGTGTACATTGAGGTAAAAGAAGATTGATAGACTTTGACCTGATCTTGCCCAAACTGTTCAATGGCTTGCGCTTCACTTAAACCCACCGTACCAATAGGCGGATGACTAAAGACCACCGTGGCAACATTTTGATAATCTAAATATTCATTTGGTTTGTGATTGAATAAACGTTCAGACAATTTACGTCCTGCGGCAACAGCAACGGGTGTCAGCTCAATTTTTCCAATAATATCGCCCACCGCATAAATACCTGCTTGGCTGGTATTTTGGAATTGATCTACTGCGATATATCCTTTTTCATCAATCTGCACATTTGCAGCAGCCAAGTTCAATGCTTGTGTATTTGGTTTACGTCCAACTGCCCAAATCAGACAATCGACCTCATGCTGTGAACCATCTTCAAGATGTAATAACAAAGACTGATCCGCTTGGCGAGTGACTTTCTTTGGAATGGCTTGCGTATGCACTTGGATATGTTCATCACGCATACATTCAAGTAATGTTTCACCTAAAAATTGATCTAAACTACGCAGCGGCAATTGTTTACGAATAAACAATCCAACTTCTGAACCCAACCCATTTAAAACACCTGCTAACTCTACGGCAATATAACCCGAACCGACAATTGCCGTGCGTTTTGGTAATTGTTGCAATTCAAAGAAACCGTTTGAATCAATTCCTAGCTCTGCCCCTTCAATATCTGGACGTGTTGGCTCAGTTCCTGTGGCTATTAAAATGTGATCTGCAGTGTATTGCTGCTGATTTACTTCAACTGTTTTTTCATTTACAAAACGAGCAAAGCCCTGAATCACATCAACATTGTTTTTAGCTAAACCTGATTGATACGATGCATGGATACGCTGAATATAAGCTTGACGATTTTGAATTAACGTATTCCAATCATGCGATTTTAATTCAGTATTAAAACCATAATCTGGGCCGTATTTTTGAATAGCATCGGCGATTTGCGCAGAATACCACATCACTTTTTTAGGCACACACCCCACATTGACACAAGTCCCGCCCAAATCTGCAACTTCAATTAATGCACATTTTTTACCATATTGCGCCGCGCGATTGGCCGAAGCAATACCACCACTTCCTGCCCCAATTACCAAATAGTCATAATGTTTAGCCATTTCATGCCTCAATTTTTCGTGATTTTTTAGATACTCATCTGCAGAAATTCAGCGCAGAAAAACATTCATTTTCATCAAAACTAACACATAAAACTGCATTTCCCAAGTCAGCCATATTGTCTAAATACACAAAATCGACACACTGTCATTCAATTGATTTCACTGCCAATAAAACTGACTATTCACTTAAATTTTACGCTTTTAAGGCTATAATATAAATTTGATTTTTTATCATTGGGGTCAATGTGAAGCAGTGGGTTTACGTTCTGATATGTAGCTTTATCACTTTCGGCTGTTCCCCATCCCAACCGTCAGATCAAGCCCCAAGCATGTTTGATGAACTCGATCTCATCAATACCAAAATGAATGAAATCTTGCTTCGCGATTTAGATAACTATTCTGCAGATGAGCGCAAACATATTATTTGTGAAGAATATACGCAGATTTACAAACATGAATATATGCCAATTGTACTTAAAATTCTAAACCTGAAGATCGGCAATATAACGAGAAAAAATTACTTGCTGAATTAAATGAAACTTACACCAACTATAAAAATGAATATCAAATTCGCTGTGACTAAGCTAGATTATTTTTAATGTATTCCAGCCACAAAAAAGCCATTTCAACGAATTGATGAAATGGCTTTTAGTTTTTTAACTTAAACCTCTAACATACTATTTAGGGTTTCAACCACGTTTTTAGATTTCACCACAGACTGCAAATTTAGCAACGCTGCTTGCACTTGGTTACGTTGTGGCTCTGCCAAAGTGTACCAACGCGACAACACCTGCAATAAACGCGAACCTACAATTGGGTTTTTCTCATCTAAATACTTGGCTAAGTCAATAAAATGCTGAACACCAAAACTCCATGTATTCACAGGGTTGCTATTTAAACCACCACTGACTGAACGAATACGGTTAGGTGTACCCAAATCATAATCAGGATGTGCAGTTAAAGCCTGAATGGTTTCAGCTGTCGCTTTTGGATGTGAAGCTTGAACCATAAACCATTGATCAAGTGCTAAAGCTTCATCTTTAAAACGTGTATAAAAATCTTCCAAAGCAGCTTTGGCTTGCGGTGCATCATTCCACACCAAGACACGCAATGCCCCTAAACGCTCAGACATATTTCGAGTGGTATGGTATTGCTGCTGTGCCAGCTCAAACGCTTTGGCATCGCCCTGACGTGCCATTAACGCCAACATGATATTCTTTAAAGCACGTACACCCATTGCCTGAGAGAAATCTTGCTGCATGTCTGGATCAAGGCTTAAATAGGTTTCTTTGCAGAATGCACCAAGTTCGCGCGCCAATGTATCTAACAGCGCATTGCGTTGTTGCTGAATTTTTTCAGGTTGATAATTTTGATCAATACGGCTGCCCAAATAGCCTTCAGAAGGTACATCAAAAATACGTGATGCCAACAAAGGATCTTTTTCAATTAAAGCAGGTACTGTATTTTTCATGGCTTGCAAATAAGTATCTGCTGCATGTTCTTCCAATAAAATACGTTCCAATAGAGTCTGAGTCGCCTGCCACTGGTTAAAGCCATTGGTTTCGTGCTGCATTAAAAATGCCAATTCATCATTAGAATAGTTAAATTCTAAATTCACAGGTGCAGAAAAATTACGCAATAAAGAAACAACGGGATGCGCAGTTATACCGCTAAATTCAATACTTGCTTGTGCCTGATCAAACAAATACACACCATCTTTTACTGAGTTTTCAACCAAAGCTTCAGACTGCAAAATATATTGCTCGCCTGTTTCTGCATTGAACAATGCCAATGCAACAGGAATAGGCAATGCTTTTAAGTTTGGATATTTGGCATTGCTTTTCAGACTTTGTTTTAAATTTAAACGATAAACCTGCGCAGCCGCATCGTATTCGCCCTGCACTTCAAGCTTTGGTGTGCCTGGTTGATTGTACCAAGTCAGGAAATTAGATAAATCAACACCTGAACCTGCGCTTAAAGCATTGACCCAATCTTCAACCGTGACTGCTTGTCCATCATGACGACGGAAATATTCATCACTACCTTTACGGAATTTTTCTTTACCGAGTAAAGTCGACATCATGCGGTTAATTTCCGCACCTTTTTCATAGACTGTTGCAGTATAGAAGTTATTAATTTCTACAAAATGATCTGGACGTGGCGGGTGCGATAACGGGCCAGAATCTTCGGGGAATTGATGTGCTTTGAGCACCGCCACATCATCAATACGCTGTACTGCGGCAGACTGTAAATCTTCAGAGAAAGATTGGTCACGGAACACCGTTAAACCTTCTTTTAAACACAACTGGAACCAATCGCGGCAAGTAATACGGTTACCTGTCCAGTTATGAAAATATTCATGCGCAATCACGGACTGTACGCGCATAATTGCGGCATCTGTGGTGTATTCTTCATCGGCCAATACACATGACGTATTGAAAATATTCAGACCTTTATTTTCCATTGCGCCCATATTGAAGGCACTGGTCGCCACAATCATATAATTATCTAAATCATACGGCAGACCATAGTGTTCTTCATCCCAACGCATCGAATGTTTTAACGCTTGCATAGCAATTTTGCATTTTGGAATGTCTTTTTCTTCTGCATAAATTTCCAGTGCAACATTACGCCCTTCAGATGTCACATAATGGTCTTTCATGACTGCCAAATCGCCAATCACACAAGCAAATAAATAGCTTGGCTTTTTGGTCGGGTCTTGCCAAATCGCATAATGACGACCTTCGCCTGCTTCACCTGTTTCTAACAAGTTGCCGTTTGCCAATAACACAGGATATTTTTTATCGGCTTCAACACGTGTGGTAAATACCGACAATACGTCTGGGCGGTCAGGATAGAAGGTAATTTTACGGAAACCTTCAGGCTCGTTTTGGGTAACAAATAAATCAGAACTTGCCTGATATAAGCCTTCAAGTTGCGTATTGCTTTCAGGATGAATGATCACGATGGTTTCTAACGTGACTTGATCAGGTGCATTTGCAATGCGAAGCTGCTCACTATCTAATTGATAGTCACTTTCCGATAATTCCGTGCCATTCAAAATAATAGATTTCAATTCTAAATCACGGCCCAATAACACCAAATCGCCTGCAGTCTGACGCTGCATTTTCAATGTTGCACCCACTTGGGTGTAATCTGCATAGACTTGAATATCTAGCTCTACAGCATCTACCAAGAATGAAGGTTTTTGATAGTCTTTTAAATAGATAGTTTGGCTGGCTTCAACCATAGGATTTGCTGCAATATTCATCTTGTCCTCATTCTTTGTGGCGATGCGCTTGTTTTTGTAAAGTTGCAATGATCATACGACAACTTTCAACATCTGTCTGCGCACAATCTATTTCAGTCTTATTCAACAATGCTGATTTATATGGGCGCTCAACCCAAGCTTTTCAATCCTATCTGGATTAATCCTATACAAGTAACATAAAAGCAGACTGTTTAAATCAATACCTGTATTGCTATTACGCGTAAATTTAATATTTTGATATGCAACTTCACTTCAAATACGACCAACACAGGCTAATTTTGATGATGATCAAAAGCACAGAAGCTTCCACTTTTCAGTACACAAGCCATGTATAATGACATATCACGATTTACTTGAGCTTCTATTTCACAATGCTACAAATTCTGCAAAAACAATTAGATGAAAGCACATTATGCCCTTTGTGTCAGGCATCTATGTATTGGGTAGAAGCAGAACAATATGAGCAGGAATTAAATTTTCACCAATGTAGTCATTGTGAACATCGCATCTTTCAAAATAGCCAACAACAAAACTGTCATTGCGCAAGCTGTACCCAACAACGCAAAAAAATCATGGCGGAAACCCGCTTGCAAGAACAACAAAAATTCAAAAAACAGGATGCACCTGAACGCGAATTAAATCAGCTGCGTTTTATAGATAAATTATTTTTATTGAGTATTTTAGATCAGCATGCACAGGAACATATTCCACATGAAGAATTTATAGATTGGGAAAAAATCAAGTATTTAAATATTACCCCCAACTATTTTTTCCAGCACGGCATGATCAAACATTTGCTAAAAGAGCAAATATTAATTGCCAAAGATTTTGCGGAAAATGCGCAGCAATATTATATCAATGTCCGTTTAGATGGTTATTCTGAACCAAGCTTATTCAGCATTGCACAACAATTACGTTATTGGTTTTATGAAAATCTGAGTATGGGCACACCGTTCAAAACAGCAGATGAAGTCAAAGATGCGCTGTATTTATTGCTGTATCAAGAGATTGTGCAGTTTATGCAATTTTATTGTCGGACTTGGGGAATACAAATTGCGGGCAACCATAGTTTTCAGAGCTTTTGCTACCGACTTTTAGATGTCTTGGCGGTTGGGCAAATTTATTACTTGGTGCAAACTGCTTTGGAATTTTTATACCAACAAAAAGCACTCAAACCGCGTAATGAAAACTTTATTAATACCAATTTACTGAAAAAGACTGTGCAGCAATACCGAGAACGGTCAGTGGCTGAAAAATGGGAGACCTCTACCCTGCCACGCCCGCCTAATTTGCCTTTCAGCTATATGAGCGAAATTTTATTCTTCCGCTTTTTGGGTTATGACGAAAGGATTTTCTTTCAACCTGTGTGGCGTTCTTGGCGAAAAATTGAAGCACGACTTAAATTTTATTCACTTAAACGCTGTATGCACTGCGGATCGGATGAACTGACTGTCGATTATGACGCAGAAAATTATGTGTCCTTATTTTGTCGCAACTGCAAACATCAAGATCATTATTTCACTCAATAAAACTTTGGTGAAGATGATGGTTACACCCCATCACTGCCCAAATTCATCATCTACTGCAGTATAGAGTCAACAGGATACGTACAGAGGATTACAGTTTTTCGATGTGATAAGCACCTAATCCACTTTTCTGTTTAGTGCTAAATTGAGTGCCGTTTCAGATAAAGTTTTACCGTCTAATTTACAAATACACATAATGCCCCAACCATCAAAATAATCAGGCGCGTGCTGCAAAAAGAAATTGGAATGTACATCTTGCGGAATTCTCAAATGCATCAGTTGCTCAAAACTTCGTGCTGGAGAATGAGTTTCATGCACATATACGCCTTCACCGCGCTTTTGAATTTCAGGATACCGTGCCGCCATAAGCTGCAAAACTTCATGATATTCCTTAGGCATAGTTTTCCCGACTCTTGGGAAAAAACTTTTAGAACACGAAGCAAACAAAGAATAAATCTTCGGTTGATTAATGCTAATCACAAACCACAATGGAATAAATGGATTTTTTAAGCGTCGATTCAACATGGCTTTGACTGCACTTGGAATCGTCAAATTTTGTTTTTGATATTCAGACAAAAAACCCGCTCGTGAATTGACCACATGCATAGGCTGTTCATTATAATGAATCAAAATAAAAGGAATAACATTTTGCCCAACCACTTGATCTCGATCATGATATTGAATAACCGTGACTGCGATTGCATCGGGGTCATAAACAAAGGCTTTAAATTCTTCTAAACTCGAATTTGGAAAGATTTTTTGATCGAATTGATAAATTTTTTCAAAAAAATACGATTGCTGCTGCATTGAAAGCGCTTTAAAGTCAAAAACTGTTTCTATTAAATTCATAAAAACAACCCAGTTTCATATTTAAAGAGAGACGCAAAATTTTTTTAATTGGTCAATGCATTAATAATATGACACATTTTAATTACATAATCTTACAATCATTATAGTAAGTTATTAAAAAATATCCAATTTCATTAAAATTAAAACTAAGTAGTTCATTTCAATAAAGTTTTTACCAAAAATTATAATTAAAATTGAATACCAGCATTAATCCATTATATTTTGTGACGCAGTTTACATTATTTTATGACGAACGGTATTGATAGGCAAATTTATATTGTTTTAATAAGTTAAATCCTAATTTATTTCATAGCTTACGCCCCTATTTTTAAAATCAGCTAGGCAAGCTGAAATATCACAATCTATGCTGTTTTAAATGTCATTCATTATTAGATTGAAATTTTACACATAAAAATAAGGGCTGAATAATCAGCCCTTATTTGATCTTGCTTATCGCTCAACACTCGAACAAATCATAGATTTGCTCTTGCGTTTGCTTTTCCTAACTTAGGTCAACTGAGCAGCAGCAATTTTCTTGGTGTCTACATTCGCAGCAGCGTCTGTGTAGCTTTCCATCTGGTCAAAGTTCAAGTACTTGTAGATGTCAGCAGACATGCTGTCGATTTGAGAAGCGTACTGTTGGTATTCTTCTGGTGTTGGTAACTTACCAAGTACCGCTGCAACAGATGCAAGCTCAGCAGAAGCTAAGTAAACGTTTGCACCTTGACCTAAACGGTTCGGGAAGTTACGTGTAGAAGTAGATACTACAGTTGTGTTCGGTGCTACACGTGCTTGGTTACCCATACATAATGAACAACCTGGCATTTCTGTACGCGCACCCGCTTTACCATAAGTGTTGTAGAAGCCTTCTTCCATAAGTTGACGCTCGTCCATACGAGTTGGAGGCGCTAACCATAGACGAGTAGATAAAGAACCACCAGGAACTTTGTCTAATAACTTACCAGCAGCACGGAAGTGGCCGATGTTTGTCATACAAGAACCGATGAACACTTCATCAATTTTGTCACCTTGAACGTCAGAAAGAAGTTTTGCATCATCTGGATCGTTCGGGCAGCAAAGGATTGGTTCTTTGATGTCTGCAAGGTCAATTTCATACACTTTAGTGTATTCAGCGTCAGCATCAGCTTTAAGAAGTGATGGGTTCGCTAACCATTTTTCCATGTTCTCAACACGACGAGCCATAGTACGCGCATCGCCATAACCTTCAGAAATCATCCACTTAAGCATGGTGATGTTTGAACGAAGGTATTCAGCAACTTTCTCTTCAGAAAGTGTGATAGAACAACCTGCAGCTGAACGCTCAGCAGAAGCATCAGACAATTCAAATGCTTGTTCAACTGTTAAGTCAGTTTCCATTTCTGTTAAGTCGATTTCTAAGATACGACCAGAGAAGATGTTTTTCTTACCTTTCTTCTCTACAGTTAAGTCACCTTCTTTAATTGCGTAGTAAGGAATCGCATGTACAAGGTCACGTAAAGTGATGCCAGGCTGCATTTTACCTTTGAACTTCACAAGTACAGACTCAGGCATGTCAAGTGGCATAACACCAGTTGCTGCAGCGAACGCTACAAGACCAGAACCCGCTGGGAAAGAAATACCAATTGGGAAACGAGTATGCGAGTCACCACCAGTACCTACTGTATCTGGAAGAAGCATACGGTTTAACCAAGAGTGGATAATACCGTCACCTGGACGTAAAGAAACACCACCACGGTTCATGATGAAGTCAGGAAGCGTGTGTTGCATTTGAACGTCAACTGGTTTTGGATACGCAGCTGTGTGACAGAAAGATTGCATTACTAAGTCTGCAGAGAAACCTAAACAAGCTAAATCTTTTAATTCGTCACGTGTCATTGGACCTGTTGTATCTTGAGAACCAACAGTAGTCATCTTAGGTTCGCAGTAAGTACCTGGACGAACACCTTGACCTTCTGGAAGACCACAAGCGCGACCTACCATTTTTTGAGCTTGAGTGAAGCCTTTGCCTGTGTTTTCAGGTTGTACTGGAGTACGGAACAAAGTAGATGGTGCAAGACCTAAAGCTTCACGCGCTTTAGCTGTCAAACCACGACCAACGATCAAGTTAATACGACCGCCTGCACGTACTTCGTCTAGAAGCACTGGAGTTTTAAGTTCAGATTCAGCGATTTGTGCGCCGTCTTTGAACGCTGTTACTTTAGCAGCAGCATGGTCGATTTTAAGAGTGATTTCATCACCCATGTTCATATTAGAAACGTCGATTTCTACTGGTAAAGCACCCGCATCTTCCATTGTGTTAAAGAAGATTGGCGCAATTTTACCACCTAAGCAGTAGCCGCCATCTTTTTTGTTTGGAATGTGCGCGATTTCGTCACCGAAGAACCAAAGTACAGAGTTAGTTGCAGACTTACGAGAAGAACCTGTACCAACAACGTCACCCACGTAAGCAACTTGGTTGCCTTTCGCGATAAGGTCTTTGATTTGGTTTAATGGACCAACTTCACCAGGAACTTCTGGGTTGATGCCATCACGTACGTTTTTCAACATTGCATTTGCGTGCAATGGAATGTCTGGACGGCTCCAAGCGTCTTGTGCAGGTGACAAGTCGTCAGTGTTGGTTTCGCCAGTAACTTTAAACACTGTAAGTTTGATTTCTTCAGGTACATCTTTACGGCTAGTGAACCATTCAGCATCAGCCCAAGATTGTAAAACTGCTTTCGCGTTTTCGTTACCTGCTTTTGCTTTGTCTGCTACGTCATGGAACGCATCAAATACAAGCAAAGTATTTTTCAATGCTTCAGCTGCTAAGCCAGCCAATTCAGCATTGTCTAAAAGCTCTACTAAAGGTGCTACGTTATAACCACCAAGCATTGTGCCTAGTAAGTAAACTGCACGTTCTTTAGAAACGAGTGGAGAGGTTGCTTCACCTTTTGCTACAGCAGCTAAGAAAGCAGCTTTAACGTATGCCGCTTGGTCAACACCTGCAGGTACACGGTTTTCAATCAAATCAACCAAGTAAGCTTCTTCGCCTGCTGGTGGATTTTTTAATAATTCAACTAATGCAGCTGTTTGCACATCATCAAGTGGCTTCGGTGGGACTCCGAGTGCGGCACGTTCTTCAACGTGTTGGCGGTAAGCTTCTAGCACGGTGTTATTCCTCTTTTTTAAAAAATTATTTGTGAATTCCTGCTTTTAAAGCATCACAAACAATATGGACTGCAAAATTTTACTAAACTTCAGGTTAAAAGTTAATGCAACTAGAGTGTTTCTTTGTGATGCCCATTATTTTATAACTAAATGATGCGCATATTGTTCAATTTACAGGCAAAACACGACTTAATTTTAACTTTGTCTGTATGTACACTAACTTTTCGCCTAAAGTTTAACTCGTAAAAAAGGCAACGCTCATGTTGCCTGTTCTAATGAATGAATGATATTCCACCTTAGTGTACTGTCGTAGCTTGAAGATAGTGCTGTAATTGTTCACGACTACCTTCAAACTTGAGTTGAATTTCATCTTCATGCAGCATGCAATGTTCTGCACTGGTAAACGAAATTTGAACTTGATATATCTTTGCAGGTGCATCAATTTGCTGACGTAAATACACCCGATCACCTAAACTTAAAACATAATGACTGCCGCCAATCACTGCGACACCTTGTTCATCTTCTAAGAGCAAATCTGCATTATGCAGGTAAGCAACCACTTCCATTATGCGCTCCTACTGTTTTTGTTATCTTTTTAATTATTCATGAAAAAGATAAGCTTTGCCAGTTTTAAGATTTAGAACTTGTCACAATTTATTTGTTATTTATTTTAGTTTTAGACGTTTTATTTACTTAGGCTATTTTTGATAAAAGATATAGAGGTACAAAACATATTTCAATTTTAATTCATAAAAAAACCGTTCTTTTAGAACGGTTTGTAATCAGGCATTTTATCATGCGGGGTCGCGATACATTTTTCAGTAAATTGCGTACGGACTTTTTCACGTGCCGCATCAACATCACCATTAATTTCTTCAAGTGGCAATGCATATACTTGCTCAATAATCTCTGAGATAAAATTACGGGTAATGTCATCTTCAATTTTATTGGCATGCTCAATGGCACGTTCTTTTTCAATCGCATTTTGACGATCTAGCATGATGGTACGCGCAGCATTGCCAACACTTCGGCAATAGCCTTGCCATTGTTCTTCAGGGGTTAAGGGTTTCTTTTCTGCACAACCCATTAATGCAAGCACTGCAGTCACCACCAAAATCTTTTTCATTGAAGCTCTCCTGTTGTGCTTATGATAATCAAAAGTTGACATAAATACGAAACTATCCATGCACAAGCTTAAAAAATGCGCTCTGATAGAACGCATTTTTAAGTGAGGTTGCCGTTAGAAGCGCCAGTTATAGAAAATATCCACTGCGCGTTCTAAAGCTTGGCTGGCTTCTAAGTACAGTCGCTTATTCATTTGATAACGCAAAGTCAATTTATTGACAGGTGTGAAAACCCCCACACCATAACGAATAAACAAGTCTGGGGTGATATAACCCGTCAAACTGACTTGGGTATCATCGCCTGTACCTTGGGCATCAAGTGCCAAACCACTTAAACCGAAGGTACGTCCAATTTGATTGGTCAAGGCACGTGTACCACCCAATCCCATACTAATACCTGCCGCTGCAATAGTATTGTTGACGTCTGACTTAAAGCTTTCGGTCTGACTTAAACCACTGGTACCTTCATTGATACGACCTGTGATCAAAGCATTTAATGCTTCTTGTTCAGATAAGCCTGCATCGTTATAGACCTGAATGTTCGGACTGCTGGCTGTGCCTGTAACTCTAAAGCCGACCATGCTGCCCTGTACATTTTTATTGGCATCCATATCTAAAGTTGGGTTAGAAATTGGGCCATTAAAACGCGCAATGGCACGGTTCAAATCCAGACTTTGTCCATAGGCTTCAATTTTCACACGCTGGCTGACCCCAATCGCACCATTGGCACGCATCGCAGTTTCTAAACCACGTTGAGATAAATACAAACGTCCAATCAGTGGAATACGGCTATTAAAACCTTGGAAAATGACCCGATCACCCAAATTCAATTCAAGATCGGCACGAATATCCCATGGACGAGCTGAACGTAATAATGCCAGTTGATCTTGTCCTTCATGTACCACACGCACATCCGAAGACACGTTAACCACAGGTGCAGACACTTCAGGCATAGAAATTAAAGCCCGAGGTACATCTACACGTCCTTTTAAACTCAGTTTTTTCTGGAAAGGTAAAACATCTAAGGATACATCTGGCGTAATCATTGCAGTAATTAGCGGTGCTTGACGAATTAATAAGTCTTTACCGTTTAAATTTAACTGAATACGCGGATCATTTTTCCAATCCACACTGCCCGTTAAACGCCCTACACCACCACCGCTGTTAAATGCGCCATTAATGCTGGCTTGATCTTGGCGGATAGAGGAATAGACCTGCACATTGGTCAGATTTACAGGTAACGAAATCATGCTGATCGCACCATCTTTCAGGCGCATTTCACCTGTGAGCAATGGTGAAGTTAAAGTCCCATTGATCTTGCCAGCAAAGGACAAAATGCCTGCCATTGAGCGCACATCGGCAATAAACGGTTTAAAAACTTTAAGTTGTACCTGATCAAAGGCAATTTCACCGCGCATTGGCATGTTTTTAGTGTAAGGATCAATCAGCACATTGGCATAACCTGTACCAATTTCAGGTGTTTTCACATCTATGCGTAATTTCAAGCCTTCGGCAATGCTTTTTGCGACCACAGCCACTTGTTCATAGCGCAAGGTTGAGCCTATATCTTGTGGATCGTCCGCAGCAAGTCCAATGACGCCATCACGCGTGACCAAATGTGCATCAATTTTTGGCTTCTGTCCTTTTGCCCACGCCGCTTTGGCATACCCATTAACCTTGCCTGTAATCGCCAAACCTTCAGGCATAAATGCAGAAAAGTCATTTAAGTCTAAGTTTTGAGTCACAAATGATGCATTGGCTTTGGTTTTACTCACACGAATAGGTTGATCAAAACACAATTGGCTTTGCTGACTCATCCAACAATGCGCACCAACATACAACTCACTGGTTCTATGTTGATAAATCACGGCTGCGTTTTGGCGCTGTGCCAAGTGGGTTCTTAAGGAGTCAAAATCTCCTTTCTGAATTTGTCCCATCCAATCATTTTGTGCATTTAAACCACCCGCCAATTGTACATAAAACTTACTCAGCTTATTTTCGGCTTCTAGTTTTAAAATATGTGCCTGACGTGTACCTGCTAAAGAAATCTGCCCTTGCTCGATGCCACGGTTGCCACTGCGTAAATTTTCCATGGATGCCATCATCAGTGTTGGCGTATTTTCAGAGGTTGGCAATTCACCTTGTAGGCGCAATTTACGCACGCTGAAAATATTATTTACACTGAACTGATCAACAGCGAAATTGGCAGTGGCTTGTAAGCGTGGCTGCGACTGCACATTGATATAGCCATACGCACGTCCACGTAAACCTGAATAGATTTCGTATAAAGCAGGCGCATTGACTTTAATACGCAGATTTTGTGCATTCCCCGTTGCTTGTAACTGATTTTTGGCATAAGACAAAAATAGATTATTGGCCTCAAACTGTTGTGGTAAAAAGCCTTTTTGATTAGCATCAATCAACATGGCTAAATTCCCCGTACCACGTACAGGTTTATTATTGAGCATGCCTGCCAAATTCAGACGTTCAATGTTGATCCGTTTTTGAGTGTCTGACCAAATACCTTGAGTGCGAATATTGCCCGATAATTCACCACGTACACTGGACACAAAATAGTGCGGCTTAAAGCGAATTAAAGAAGCGTTTAAATTCCAGCTCACCCCCTGATTCAAATGCAGCAAACCATCCGCCACAATTTGCCCTGCAACACCATTATGGCGTAAGTCGCTAATTTTAATTAGTTCCGGCGTACCCGATAATTTTAGTTTTAAATGTCCTTCACTGCCTTGAATGGCACTGGCATTTAACCCACCATCATAATTCACGGCAAAACTTTTAAAGCCACCACCAGCTTTCACATCATGGAACAATAAAGCGATGGTGCTTTGCCCAGTTAAATGTACGTTTTCATTTTGATTGACCAAACGCCCTGTCAAATTAATATCTTTCAAATGAATAATTTGCTGATTCGGCAATGCAAAACCATTGGCTTTAAACTGCCCATTTAACACATTAACAGGTGCTGCGGTGCTGATACTTTGCGGATTAAAGTTTTTCGCAGCCAATACCGCATTCCATTTCAACTGACGTTTATCAGTTGGTAAATTAATGACGGCGCTGCCTGCCAAATGACTATCTGCAGTATCAAATTTAAAATTAGGAATATTTAAACGATTATTCTTTAAATTCAATTTGGCTTGGTACATGCCCGCAGGTAACATGGTTTTTTCATGTGTGCTGACTTTACTCGCCACAAAAATATCTTGCTGACCTTCTACCAAGGCCAATTGCACATCACCCGATTCACTTTTCAACCAACCCACATACGGCACAGCACGGTCTATGTTGTTCCAGCGCACATCAAGCAACATCGGATTTGCCGCTTTGCCCTGCGCAGGTTTTTGATCGAGTTTTAAATTCCAAGTTTCATATTGGTCAAAATCGACTTGTGCAGTTAAGTGTGTGCCTTTTTCCAAATGACCTTTAGAAGTCAAATTGGCATCTAAACTTGGCGGTAAAAAGTCTTTGACCACTTGAGGAATTATTGGATCTTTAGGATTAATTTTATCCAAACGCCCTGTTAAATCCCAATTGACTTTTTTATCCCAACTGACAATGCCCGCTACATTGGCAGCACCTTGCATAAGTTGTGCATTTAAATTACTGATATTCAGTTGATGAACTAAATCGGTATACATCAAACCTGTATATTGACCTTTAGGAATGTGTTTACCACTCAAATCCGTATTGACATCAATATCTAAACGGTTAATGTCGCCTTTAAATTTGGCTGCGCCCGCTTGAGTAAAAAGTTCCTGCTCGGTCAAAATCGGCCAACGGTAGTCTTTAAATTGTAACTCACCAAACATGGGCACTTGTTTGCGCATAGGGTGCAACACTACCCATCCTGTGAGCAAGTCAGGCGTATTTGTTGCAACACCTGCCTGAATTGTATCGAGCGTGCCTTTGCCCACCACCTTAATATCGTGAATATTTAAGCTGTTATGTAAAGATGGAATATTTAAAACCCCCACCACATTAAGCGGATATTTACCCTCAAACTTCATATTGCCTGTGGCATTACGTACATTCAAATACTCCATATCAATCTTGGAGTCTTCAAATTTAAGCTCTGTGCCTGACCATAAGGCATTGTTTAAATGAATATCGTAAAAATCGACCTGAGTTCCAGAAGAGGTTTGAATCAATAAATGATCGACATCGGCAGTATCTAAACGCAAAACAAAAGGTAAACGGATTTCATTGAATTTGAATGGATCATCACTCGGTGGGCCTTTTGGATAAATCCGCAGATTACGCACATCGGCACTGTTGAGATGGATTTCTTTATCTAAAATCGCACGCCAACCAAGAATGACATCGGCACGGTCAATTTTGACATCAACAGGCTTTAAACTGACGATGATATTGCGCAGAATAATCCCACGCCATAAATTACCGCCTTCATATTCATAATGAATTATTTCTTGGCGCTGCAATACGCTGTCTAATAAGAACTTTGAGCCACGGTCTGTTGAGAACATCACCACCAAAGCGGACACCAATAAAACCAGCATCAACAGCAGTGACAGTAAAACACTCCTGAGTATTCGACGCTTTTTAGGTGGCGTTACTGGAGTTTCTGGTTGCTGTTCAACTTCAGCCATAATGTTCTCTAAGTCTTAAATTTATAGTTGAGAGCCAATAAAGAAATGTAAACGGATTGGATGGTTATCATCTGAAATACCAGAAGCCACATCAATCCGAATTGGGCCAATTGGTGATGCCCAACGTACCCCCAAACCTACGCTATATTCGGTGTCGTTGCTAAAGTCTTTATCGTAAGCATTACCAAAATCACTAAATACTGCTGCGCGCCACCCCTCTTTAAATTGATAGTTATATTCTAATGAACCAACCGCCAAAGCCTGACCTCCAATTTTAAAGCCTTCAATTTGTGGTGTTAAAGACTTGTAGTCAAAGCCACGTAAAGACTGGTCACCACCAGTAAAATAACGCAAATTATAAGGCACTTTATTAAAATCTTCGGTGTAGATATAACCTAAGTCACTGCGTCCGACAAACTGATGATCGTCATTTTCACCCAATGAATAAATAAAACGCCAACCTGCATTTAGAATGGCTAAATCTGCATCGCTGAGCAGTGATTCACTCCCCAGTTCTATTTTATAAATTTGGCGGAAACCTTTGCTTGGGTTAACACGACGGTTACTGTCGGTACGTGAGACTTCATAGCCAAGCAATAACGATTGTTGCTCGACATCACCATTGGCAATAAACGCATCAGGCACTTTTTCCAAAAATACAGTGCCATCTTCAGTTAAGCGATCCAGTCGATAACGCAAGCCAAAAGTATGTTGCCAACTGCCCATTGGGTTTTTAATCACACGGTCTACACCTGCAACCGCAGATTCAATCATCAAGCCGCCACCTTGTGCAACATCGTCACGTTCTTCACGCTCATAACCGCCAACCAACGCGACATAATCATTCAAGGGATGGTTATAAGGAATATTATAACGTCCATCAATGGCTTGACGAATTTGCGAAAGCTCCAAGTTGGCATCGAAAGAGTGACCACGTTTATTGACAATGGCACGGCGATATTGCCCACGCAAACGCACGCCTGTGTCAGTTCCAAAACCTGCACCGACTTCGGCACTATTTAAGCGGTCTGCATTTAAAGTCACAATCACAGGAATTTTTTTGTCGATACGTGCCTGTTGTTTTAAGCGCTCTTCTTCCGATTGTTTATCTTCTTGCTGTGCTTGTAGTATGCGCAGTTTATCATTACTGGTGCTTTCTTCTGTGCCAGCAAATTCAGCTTCGTTCACCACAGATTGCGTCACTTCCTGAGATGACGCCACCCGTTTTTGATCGACGACTGTGGCATCGTAAACTGAGATTTTTTGTTGATCGACCAAAGCCTGAATATCAGGTGGCAATTCCAAAGGATGCTCTACAGGATCAGGACGGATCGTATCAACTAAGGTGTAGTTGAAATAACGCGAGTTGGTGAGGTTATTGGCCAAACCATTTACACGCCAAAAAGTATAGTCAGCATTGTCCTGCCAAGTGACCATACTTTGCAGAATATCCATATCCAAAGGGAATTCTTGATTTGGATCGCTCATACGAAATTCAACATTTCCGAGTTTATAACGCTCGCCTGTTTCATAACGTAAATTGATATCGGCTGTATTTTGAGGTTGAGCGACTTTAACGTCATGCAAACGCCAGTAACTGTCAAAATAACCGTTATCTGAAGCGGCATCGGTAATTCGTTTTTTGGTTTGCTCATACAAACCATGATTAAACACATCATCTACTTCTTGATCAGGCAAGACACCAATAACCTGAAATTGTGCCTCGTATTGTCCTTCACCTGTAAATTCAATATTTTGCTGTTTAATCGCCACAGGTGGATTTGGCACAACCTGCACACGCACGCGGCTATCACTGAGTTTTTCAAACTTAAACTCGGCATTATAAAAACCCACCGCCTGCGCAGCCTGATTTGACAACGTACGCAGTTGCGGCAATGCCGATGGAAAATCTGCAAAAGACTCCTGGGTAAAACTGGACAGTTTGGCCTTAATATTGGCACTTAACTGATCTACCGCTGTACGATAAGCATCGGGCGATACCTCTCCAATTGAGTTTTGTGTACCATTGACACCATTTGCGGTAATGACCACATCTGCACTAATACGCGGCACTTTGGCTGTATTTAGCTCACGCGGTGGACGGACTTTATACAGTAAACGTCTGAAAAAACCGGATTTATCGGCATTTTCCACCTGCGTCATCCAGCCCAATTCAGCCATTAAGGTATCGTTAGGATTGGCTTCCACTACAAAATTACTGTCTGCCTGAATATTGGTTATGAGCCGATCGACATTTACAGGCGCTTGATCAATTTGCAGTAGCTCCTGCTGTGTTGCGTCTTTAACCAACGTTTCTGGCACTTGACCATTGCGGTCTAGCATCGCTTCTTGTTTGGCTTGTTCTGCCACCTGAAAAATTTCATTGGCAAGCCCCTGATCTACAGGTGCAATGGGTAAATCTTCTAAGTCTTCAAATTCGATAGGCTGAAATTCAGCAAAAGATGCCCCTGCCTGTTGTTGCTGTTGCAGCATTTCTAGACTATTAAATTCAGGTGTTTGCGCTTGCTCTAAAGCTTCTTCTATTTTTTGTAGATCTTGGGCACTGTCTTTACCTTGTGCTGCTGCCAGTTGTTTAATTTCTGCAGCTAAATTTTGTGCTTCTTCTGCAGTTGGAGTCTGTAGCGGTACAGGATTTTCAGCAAGCTGAGCGTTTGAATTGGGTACAGTAAGACTTTCTGCAAAACTTGAAGATGCAACTAAACCTAAAAACAGACTTAGTCCGAGCTTTTTCGGCATATTCCAGCATAAAATTGCATGCATACTGGAACACAGTACTGATTTTTTAAAGTTTGTATTTACAAGCATAAAAAACTCTAAACTGATTTAATTTTTATGGAAAAACCCCAATGAACCCGCGTACAAACACCAATTTATTTGATTTTTTCATCAGTGAAAAGACTTGAAACATCATACATGATTTTCTGTACTATTATATCAAGCGGTCACATTTCTTAATAAAACTAAACGAAGTTAATCACGCATGGAAAAAAATGAACATTTGTTGAGGAGTCGTCGCTTTTTGCCGACGTTTCTCACTCAATTTTTTGGCGCACTCAATGATAACGTGTATAAACAAGCGCTGCTTTTAGTCTTTACCTATGGTCTGATTAGCCAGCAATCTGCAAATGTCAGCACCTTGAACAATTTAGCAGCCTTGTTGTTTATTTTGCCGTATTTTATTTTTTCTGCCACCGCAGGGCAATTAGCAGACAAGTATGAACGTGCCCAATTGGTGCGTGCCATCAAACTGCTTGAAATTGTCATCATGCTGATTGGTACCGTTGGTTTTATTTTAGGAAATTTGTGGCTATTGCTGATTGCCTTATTTTTAATGGGCGCACAATCGACCTTTTTTGGCCCAATCAAATATGCCATTTTGCCTGAAGTACTCAAACCGCATGAACTGATGTCGGGCAATGCAATTTTCCAGTCAGGTACATCCATTGCAATTTTATTGGGGATGATTTTAGGCGGTGCAGTGATTTCGGTATCTGCAGGCAATTTAGTCTGGATTAGCTTAACTGTGGTGATTATTGCACTAATTGGTTATGCTTCAAGTCGTTTTGTGCTGACGCAGCGCGTCACGGCACCCGACATTCAAATTGACTGGAATTTTTTCCGTACCAGTTTCCAGACTTTAAAATATGCCAAAAGCCTGCCGATGATTTTTCTAATATTATTGGGCAATTCTTGGTATTGGTTTTATGGGGCAACGTATTTAACCCAAATTCCACAGCTCACTCAACAAAACTTGCATGCTTCTGAAAATGTGGTGAGTTTATTACTGACACTCTTTTCTGTCGGTATTGGCGTAGGTTCTTTGCTCTGCCGTAAAATAGGCGGTACCGAGGTCAATATTAAAATGGTGCCTATTGGCGCAGTCGGTTTAACCGTCTTTGCTTTTTATTTGGCAGGCACATTGGCTTTTGTACCAGAAAAAACAGGCGCACTACTGGGCTTAGCCGAAGTCTTTCAGCAAGGCTGGAGTTATTATCATGTCATGTGTGCAGTCACTTTACTGGGCATTAGTGGCGGTTTTTACATTGTGCCCTTGTATGCCATGATGCAAGCCTATTCCCCTCGCTCGCACCGCGCACGTGTGGTCGCAGCCAACAATATTTTAAATGCGGTATTTATGGTGTCATCTGCCATTTTTTCGATTTTAATTTTAAGCATTTTAAAAATTGATTTAAAAATTTTATTTAGTATTACGGCTGTTTTAAGTGCTGTTTTCACCTTTTGGCTCTTGTTAAAGCTCAAGCCAATGTTAGATACTGCACAGGACTCTTTGGAGGATTAATTTCATGCGTCATTACACAGGCATCGACAAGTTTATTCATTCATTTGACCAAGCCTTACGTAGTTTAGTACCTGGCACAACTTCGGCTCAACGTGAAAACCCGGGCAATACGGTTGAAACCAAATTGGCTGTGAGTGAAGCACGTCATGTTGCAGGCTTAATGCGAGTAAACCATAGTGGTGAAGTCTGTGCACAAGCCTTATATCACGGTCAGGCTTTAACTGCGAAATTGCCCAATGTACGTCGTGAAATGGAACAGGCTGCAATTGAAGAACAAGACCATTTGGCGTGGTGCGAAGACCGCTTAAAAGAGTTAGACAGTCACACCAGTTTGCTTAATCCTGTATGGTATGGCTTGTCTTTTGGGATGGGTGCAATTGCAGGTATTGCGGGCGATAAATACAGTTTGGGTTTTGTGGCAGAAACTGAACGTCAAGTCAGCTTGCATTTAGAACATCATATTAGCCAATTGCCTGAACAAGATGATCGTTCACGTAAAATTCTAGTCCAAATGAATGAAGATGAATTGCATCATCGCGATACGGCGCTCAAAGCAGGTGGTGTAGATTTGCCTGTACCTGTACGTTTGACCATGACTGCGATTTCCAAGCTCATGACCAAGACCAGTTATTATATTTAATGAATTGATAACACTTAAACGCTCACAATTGTGGGCGTTTTTTTATGTCATTGGAATAGAAAACATCTCGATTAAAACGATCAAAAAATAACAGAGAAAGAGCCGATTTTGAGTTATCCCAAGATTTATCCGCAGATTTTGTGGATAGTTTTTAAGTGCAAAGCCGTATAAATACAGAAAAATATTATTTTTGATGGTTTTTCATACAAACATATCAGCAAGATATGACACAATGATGTAAGCCGAAATCAGATCACGTTTCACAGCCAAAATTTAAAAATGCATCACTGATCTGCCAATTTTACTGGCTGATTTACTCTTCACAACTCACAATGGGATAGTCATGCGCAGAATGCACAAAAGCCTCATCTTGCCAAATATCCCACATTGGAATTTTAACATCTAAAGCAAGTGGCATTTTTTTCGGATTGAATTGCATTTGAGCTAAATTTTCACCCCACGCAATAATATCAATATCCAGCGGAATGTCATGCGATGGGCGCACACGCCCTGCTGCAACTTCCAATTCCTTAAGGATGACGTTTAGATGCTCAAAGCTTAAACGGCTTTTTAGCAAACAAGCAGAATTCCAATAGTCTGCACCAATCCCATCACGGCATGGAATCAGATAAATATGCGAAAATTGCACTTCACCCAATGCAGCAATTTGCTGATAGGCACTTTTAAACTGACGTGGTGCTTCGCAGTTACTCGCCAAAGCGAGAGCAAAAATCGTTTCGGTGGCGTTCAAGACGAATTCCTACAGAATTGGCTTCTGGAATAATGGCAGGTTTGCGAATGGTGATGGTAATGGATTCAACTGCGGCAAAAGTCGTAAAAAGTGCATCCAATACCAATTGTGCTGCATGCTCAATCAATTTGGGTGCAGCCTGCTGAATCACTTGCGCTGAAATGCTGCAAATTTCTGCATAATTGAGCGTGTCTTGCAACTCATCTGAAGCTGCAGCTTGGCTTAAATTGGTGGCAATGATCAAATCCAACATGAGTGGTTGTTGAATTTGACGCTCCCATGCAAAACAGCCGACGACTGTTTCCACCTTTAAGCCTTCAATGATAATTGCATCCATGACCACACTCTATATTTCATTTTAAATCCTTCTATCTCTGTCTATTGAAAGGGATATTTGCCGTATTTTAAAGCCACACTGAACTCATAAAACAAAAGATCGGTGGCTTTAAAATATGCAACCAGAAGGCTTGATTCGCCCAATATGGATAATTAATGCTTTAACAACAAATTCGGATCAATGCTTTGTACCATCTGCAATCGTTGATCGGCATAAATATCGGTATAAGGTGCTAAAACGCGCATGAAACGGTCAAAGTACAGCATTTGCTTGAACAGTAAAGCAAAGTCACGCGGGAAACGAATCCCATGACGCTCACCCACAGCAACCATATCGAGCATAATGTCATTTAAATCGGCAGGGTTAGAAGTCAGCAACTCTTGAGGATCGGTCAGCAATACGCCACTAAATAAACGCTCTAAATCTGCTGCCAAAACCTGAGTATCAATTTGCTTGTCGGTCATGCCCATTTTGAGCATATTTTCAGCCATAAGCGTGTAGTTGGTATTTTGTAGAGCATCCATAAAAGCCATACATGCAGTCCACACTTCAGGATTCAGCTGTCCAACAATACCAAAATCAATAAAGCCGACACGCCCATCTTCAAGCAACATCAGGTTGCCTGCGTGTAAATCGGCATGGAAACTGTTACACATCATCAAGCTACCAAACCATGTATTCATGGCAGTAATCAACACTTGCGATGGATCGTTAGATACTTGTTTCACCACGTCAAAATCGGTCAAAGGTACGCCATACAAACGCTGCATGGTCAATACGCGACGGGTGGAATATTGATGATAGACCTTAGGTGCAGTGGCTTTTGTATTTTGGGTTAAATTCAGATAATTAATAAAATCATCTAGGTTACGTGCTTCTTCAATAAAGTCGACTTCACGCACCATACGGGTTTTGATTTCTTCGACAATATCGGCCAATGACGCAAATTTGACTTTAGGTACAGCTTTTTCGAGCAGTTTAGTCGCCCAGTGCAAGACGTTTAAATCGGTATAGAGAATAGTTTCTACCCCCGGTTTTTGCACTTTAATCACCACATCTTCTCCACTTACCAATTTTGCAGCATGCACTTGTGCGATAGATGCTGAAGCTAAAGGCTTTTCATCTATTGAGGCAAATATTTCATCTAAATTGCGCCCTGCAAATTCAGATGCCAATACTTGCTGCACATAGCTAAACGGTAAAGTTGGAGTTTGGTCTAAACAACCTTGAAACTCTTCGACATATTCACGCGGGAACAATGACGGTGTACTGGCAATAAACTGCCCAAGTTTAATGTAGGTTGAACCTAAAGATTCAAATGTTTCGCGCATGAGTTTGGCATTACTTGGCTTTTCAGTGGCATATTTAATGCCTGCTTTGGCTGCCACTACGGCAGTTTCACCCATGCGAGCAACTGAACGTAAACCATCTAACCAGATATTATTTTTCATCATGTCTGAGTCATATTAAAGTAGTGAGAGTTTAACAAAAAATTGCCAAGTAAAAAGGCTATCTTGCCTGACAAACTGGACAGTTGTGGTCTTGATCAAACGACAATAAGCGTTGTTTCATGCTTAAACCATCCCAAAGTAATAGCTTTTGTTTCAGCGCGGTGTTGCCTAAACCCAAGTACAATAAGGCATGATGCGCTTGTAAACTGGCCATGACGTTGGGAGTGGTTGCCAATACGCCACTGTCAGCGCAGCGCAAACTTTCATTGGCATGTTGTTCTTTCGGGAACAGACATTCATAGCAAGCAGAATCACCTTCGACCATGAACATTTGCCCTTGAAAACCAATGGCAGAGGCACTGAGTAAAGGTACATTCAATTGTCGGCAATATTGATTGACCAAATATCGGGTACTGAAATTATCACAACCATCTAAAACTAGGTCTTGTTGGGCAACTAAAGTGCCTGCATTTTGCGCATCTAACAGCGTGGTTAAACAAACAATCTCGATATAAGGATTAATTTGCATTAATCTTTTTGCGAGAATTTCGGCCTTATAAAAGCCTAAATCTGCGGGGGTATAGGCGATTTGTCGTTGCAAATTACTGGTTTCAATCACATCAGCATCAATCAGAGTGATTTTTCCCACGCCTGCACGTGCAAGTAATTCTGCGCTTAAACAGCCAATCCCGCCACACCCAACAACAAGTACGTTGGCCAGTTTTAATTTTTCTTGGGCTTCAATATCCCAGCCATCCAATAAAATTTGTCGGCTATATAGATGCATTTCTGCATCGCTCAATTCCAACTGAGTATCGAATATGCTTTCCAAGAAAATGCCCTATTCTGCAAAACCAAAACGCCAAGTATAACGGGTATTCAAAGCAAACCGCCATGACGGCGGTTGAATTGTTGCGTATTTGAACAGATGGAGATGTGCAACGACTTGCTTAAAAGTGCATCCGCATGCCTACGTTATAAGTAACGCCATCGGCATCGCCTATATATTCATTATAATAGGCAATTCCACCATTCCAGTAACATGCCGTATTCCCGACTTTGTCTGAGGTTGTCCCATCTTTACAGGTGGTATTCGAGGTGCTGTCATATAACCATTTATAACCGGCAGTGGCGTAAATCGAGAAATCAGGAACAAAGTTCAAACCGACTTCTACGCCCACAGGTAAAGTGACAAAATTGACATCATTGGCAAGCAGCTTTGAACTTGCGCCGCTATAACCTAGACCTGCGTATGTATTGAAATAAAAACCATGATAGCTGATCAGGTTTAAATTCCCGCCCATATTGAATTCATAATAATCCAAATCGTATTCATTGTTTTTTAAGAATTCCAATCTGCCATAAAAACCTGAGCGATGTGGCGTGGTGGAAACACCCAAAGCAAAACCATCTAGTTCTACTGTATCGCCACTGTCAAAATCTGCTTCAAAATTGGCGTATTCGGCAAAGACTGCATAATTTTTTTGTGGCGTTTTTGCTGCTGGATAGCTGGAATAGGCTGTACTTTCAGCAGTTGGCGCTGGGTTCCAGTTTTGTGCATAACTGCCAGAGGCACACAACAGTAAAGCTGCGCCCATCCATATCGACTTCGTAAATATCCGCTTTGACGGCTGCGTGAAATTTAAATGAGCTGTTACCATGATGTTCTCCCCCAATATGTATTGCGCTGCCTACATGCTTTTATCGTAATCGAAGTACATGCAGCCTTGTTCATTGTGTCAGCATAAAGTTGAAAATATCACATCACCAATATGATGCACACATTTTCTATCGATTGAGTTCGTGCTTGCATAATCGGGTGGTTTAAATAAAGAATACAGATTTAAAAAAACGCCAATCTGTATGAATGGCGTTTTTCTTATGGCGCAATAATTAACAGGGCCTATTGGCTGAATTTAGCTCACTTTTTTAAAAGCATTTTGTTTTGCAATTTCTTGTTGCTTCAATAAATTACGCTGAATTTTTCCACTGGATGTTTTAGGCAAACTGCTGACAAATTCAATTTCTTTAGGATAGGCATGTTTCGATAAGCGTGAACGCACATACTGTTGCAGCTTTTCCTGCAATGCAGTGCTTGGTTGATATTGATTTTTTAACACCACAAAGGCTTTTACCACTTCTGTACGCTCTGGGTCTGGCTTACCAATTACTGCGGATTCAAGCACTTCCTCACATTCAAGCAAAGTACTTTCTACATCAAAAGGCCCGACACGATAACCCGAAGTTGTAATGACATCGTCTGCACGACCAATAAAATCAATCCCACCAAATTCATTTAAACGTACCGTATCACCCGTTAAATAATACTGTCCCACAAATGATTTACGGTCATCCCCATCGTAACCTTTGAACCACATTAAAGGCGATTGTGATTCATCCAGTGCAAGTGTGCCAATTTCGCCGTGAGCGACTTCCTGATGCTGTGCATTTAAAACCGCGAAACGATGTCCGGGAATAGCATAACCCGCAGAACCTACTTTTTTCTGATGTTCCAGTGCATGATGATTGGCAATCACCATCCCCAATTCGGTTTGTCCATATTGATCATAAATATTGACTTGTAAATCATGCTTAAACCAATGAATCACTTCTGGTGTGAGCGGCTCGCCTGCACTGCTAACCACACGCAGATGTCGTTGAATATCACCATCAAACTTTTCTTTAAAACCAAAGAACATTCTAAATGCGGTTGGTGAACCTGTTAAATTACTCACCTGATATTTACGGATAATTTCCAGTGCATGATCAACACTAAATGGACGTTCATCCATAATAATGCTATGCCCCAAACTCAGTGGCCCTGTAATACCGTAATACAAGCCATAAGCCCAACCAGGGTCGGCTAAATTCCAAAATGAATCTTCTGCTCTTAAATCGACTGCATGCTGCATATAACCTTTAAATGCCACAATGGCTTTTAAAGGCACAGGTACAGATTTAGCTAAACCCGTAGTGCCTGATGTAAACATCATCAGAAAATCATCTTCAAAACTGCGATACACGGTTTCAAAGTAAGTGTCTTGAGTGCTTAGAACTTGCCAAAAATCTGTATCATGGTTTTGAGCTTGATTTGCTGCGTCCACAGTTAAAATTTTCACATTAGACAAGGCATTTAGTTTTGGACGCTGCTCAGTATTGGTCACAATGAGCTGCGTCTTTGCAGTTTGAATACGGTGCTCAATCGCTTTAGATTCAAAGGCTGTAAATAAAGGCTGATACACTGCCCCAATGCGCCATGTGGCAAAAACCGTAATTAACAATTCAGGCGTACGCGGCAATAATCCTGCAATACAATCACCTGCTTTTAAGCCCAGTTGAGTAAAATAATTTGCCAATTTTCCAGATGCTTCTGCCAGTTGATCAAATGTCCACGATGCAGTTTGACCGTGTTTGCCTTCCCAAATTAAGGCAGTTTGTTGAGTACCCGTATAGCGTCCGCAACATTCTTCATAGGCATTAAGTGCCGTTGGCGTTCCTGCCAATTGGGTTTGAATCAGTTGCTCAATATCAAACTGTTGATATGCCTCTTGCAAAGTTTTCATTCTTTTAAGCTCCGTCTTAAACTGATGACACTGCAATTCATTTGCAGCAATATGCGTTATTGTTTTAACCGTTTTTACAAGTTAGGATTGAATCGCTCTTTAAAATTTAAATTAGGTTTGCTGTGTTGAAGTCGATCATGCAACGCAATCACGACATGATCTTCGCGTATTTTTCAATCAAGTTAGCTAAACATGATTTGAACATTTTCTCAATTTCCACATCCTGCAATAACCTTGCAAGCTTTGGACACCGACTAAAGTTTTAGATACTCAGCTTTAACGCTTAGTCACTTCACGTGCAATCACCAAACGCTGAATATCGGATGCACCTTCATAAATTTGGCTAACGCGCACATCGCGGTAAATACGTTCAACTGGGAAATCAGATACATAGCCATAGCCCCCATGTATTTGAATCGCATCTGAACACACACGCTCTGCCATGGTTGAAGCAAAAAGCTTGGCCATAGATGCTTCTTTTAAACACGGTAAGCCTGCATCTTTGAGGCTTGCGGCATGTAGAATAAGCTGTCGTGCAGCTTCAATCTGTGTTGCCATATCTGCCAAGCGAAACGCGACTGCCTGATGTTGCACAATTTCAACTCCAAAAGCTTTACGCTCATTGGCATAGTCCACGGCTGCATCTAAAGCTGCTCGCGCCATACCCACCGATTGCGCGGCAATACCAATACGCCCCGACTCTAAATTAGAGAGTGCAATTTTGTAGCCTTCACCTTCTTGCCCCAATAGGTTTTCTGCAGGAATACGGCAGTTTTCCAACACGATGGTGGCGGTATCGGAACAGTGCTGTCCCATTTTGTCTTCTAAACGTGCCACGATATAACCTGGTGTGTTCGTCGGGACTAAAAAGCAGGAAATGCCTTTTTTACCCGCAGTTTTGTCCGTTACAGCAAAAACTAAAGCAACATCTGCATATTTGCCTGTGGTGATAAACTGCTTGGTGCCATTTAAAACCCAATCCTCGCCATCTTTTTCAGCTTTACATTCAATCGCGCTGGCATCAGAGCCGACTTGTGGTTCAGTTAAACAAAAGCAGCCTAACCATTCGCCTGTTGCCAGTTTAGTTAAATATTTTTGTTTTTGCGCCTCTGTGCCGTAGCGTTGTGTAATTCCGCATGGCAATGAGTTTTGCACACTCACAATCGTTGAAATTGCACCATCACCCGCAGCAATTTCTTCTAAGGCTAAAACGAGAGATACATAATCTAAACCTGCACCGCCCCATTCTTCTGCAACGGTCATGCCCAAAGCACCTAGCTCACCCAGTTCTTTTAACTCCTTTGCAGGGAATTCAGCAGTTTTATCACGTGCCGCTGCAGTTGGTTTAAGCTTTTCCTGTGCATAACTGCGCAGCATATCCTGAATCATTTTTTGTTCATGGCTTAAAATCATGGTGACCCTCTGTTTATATGGTAGATGTTGTTTTTGTCAGGAATGCGCGCAACATCCTTGTGCTGTATTGCAACGGTTTTTTAGTATCCAGTTTTTCAATACTTGAATTTTTGCTTAGGCTATTTTATGGATATAGCATCGTCATAACTTATTTCGGTTGCATACGAATTGCGCCATCCAAACGAATCACTTCACCGTTTAAATAACCATTTTCAAAAATATGACCCACCAATTGCGCAAATTCTTCAGGCTTTGCCAAACGTGGTGGAAATGGCACCATTTGCCCTAAAGCATCTTGCACATGCTGTGGAAATGCTTTCAGCATCGGGGTTTCCATAATACCGGGGGCAATCGTCATCACCCGAATGGCTTCACGTGCCAATTCACGTGCCAAAGGCAGCGTCATCCCCACAATTGCACCTTTCGATGCAGAATACGCACTTTGTCCAATCTGCCCATCAAATGCTGCAACCGAAGCAGTATTCACAATCACACCACGCTCTTCTTCATCGGCGGCTAAGTCATATTTCGCCATCAGTTGTGCCGCAAAACGGATCATATTAAAACTGCCCGTGACATTAATATTCAGCACTTTTTGGAACATTGCCAAATCATGCAAACCATCACGTCCCAAGACTTTAGCAGACGGTGCAATGCCTGCACAATTCACCAAGCCATTTAACTGTCCGTATTTTTGCTCAATATGGTTAAAAAGCTGCTGTACTTGGTTTTCATCGGTCACGTCTACAGCTACGAAGTCTGCATTTTCGCCCAATTGCTGTTGAAGCTGCTGCCCAAGTTCTTGATTCATATCAACCAAAATAACTTTTGCACCTTGCGCAACTAAATGTTGTGCAGTCGCAGCGCCTAAACCCGATGCACCACCCGTGACCACACAGACTTTTCCTTGAATTTTCATTTTATTTTCCTTATAAATTTTCAGGTTGATACAACTTAAGAAACAGATTAATCACACTCAAGCTAGAGTACAATTTCCAAACCCTGCATCGACTATGATGTATTTGAACACTCAACTTGTAAATGGAATACCACGCCATCCCATGAATGCAACTCAGCTCACTTACAGCAAAGGTACAATTTCAATTGCTTTAGTCCATGAAGCTTTGCATACTGCACAGCAACGCGGTATGGATACGCATGCGATTTTGCAGACGGCGGGTATTCCTGCAGAGCTGTTACATTCCAACAAAGCGAGGGTGTCAATTCTGCAATATGGTCAATTGTGGATTGCACTGGCAGATGCCATGAACGATGAATTTTTTGGCATGGACAGCCATGCTATGCGTCGTGGCAGTTATCAACTCTTGTCTAAATGGGTGTACCAAGCAGAGCATTTAAAGGCCGCATTACAGGACATTTTAAATTTCTTTAATTTAATACTGGATGATTTTTCAGGTGAATTAAACGTAGATGGTGAATATGCAATCTTAACCATTCACGATAAAGATCAAGTGAAACCGATGTTTAGTTATGCCACTTATTTAATGCTGATTCATGGCTTGATGTGCTGGCTGACAGGACAACGTATCGCTATTTTAAACATGCAACTCAAATGTGCTGCCCCGCAGGATGATGCTGATTATCGTGTCCGTTTCTGTGATGAAATTGAATATGCGTGTACAGCGCATAAGATTTATTTTGAGGCAAAACATCTTGATTTAAAAATCAAGCAGGATAAAAAAAGTTGGAAACGCTTTTTAAAACAAACACCTTTTAACCTTTTGGTGCGTTATAAAAACCCACATGCGCTGAGTCATAAAATCCGTAAACAATTAATGCGATTGCCGCCGAGTGAGTGGTTAGAACTGAACGAATTAACCCAACATTTCAATATGTCTGAAGCGACGTTCCAACGGCGTTTAAAGCAGGAAGGCACCAGCTATCAGCAATTAAAAAATGAAATCCGTCGAGATACGGCAATTGAATTGTTGAGCAAAACCCAACAATCACTTCAGGAAATTAGCGATCAATTAAATTTCCATGATCCTAGCGCTTTTCATCGTGCCTTTAAAAAATGGACTGGGGTCAATCCTGGTGCATATCGACAATATACCGAAAGCTCATAATTGAAAGCTCATAATTGCGTGACTTATCACCTACTACTCAGCCACTATTTTGTGTATTTTACAAACAACTTAATTATAAAAGAAAACTCATCGCTGTGATTTCAAGGTTGAGCAGTGAACTGGACGTTCATCGGCACTGCATTGTCAAAGTATTAAATTTAGTTTACTTTTCAATCAATTTAAAGCATAAATTTTATGCAATTCGGCTGTCATACTCCCCCTGTAATATTAAATGTACGAGCATCTTTGGAGGTTTCCCCATGCTTAAGATGATGGATGTACTTGAACACAATCTAGTTCAAAATTTCTCTCACTCCCTCAACCAAGCTTCTGACCAATTAGATGAATTACTCAATCAAAGTATTCTAAATACCTCAGAAGAACAGTTACGCAATGTCATGTCTGCGTTTTTCAAACGTGAAGATGCACTTGAAGCAGCGCAAGCCCTAGATATTTGCCAAGAAGATTTACAATCTTTACAAGCAGGTTTAGCACTCAAAGATGAACACCTGTGCGATACCGCTAAAATTGTTGCACTATGTTTAGCTTTAGAAACAGACAGTTTGGCACAAGTTGAAATTCCAGACTGTTTGCAAGATTACCCGATGTAAGCTAAAACTTTGAGCATTCAGTTGCTGAAAGTATTTAAAAAGTGATGTCTTCATGGCATCACTTTTTTATTGGCTGTTGCAATAATAAATAAGAAAAATTGACTTTAAGCCGCTTGCTGCTTTTTGAATCAAAAGCTAGCTATCATCTTGCCAAGCGTTGTTTGTCTATGAAACACTAAGGACAACTTCAAGGATGCATCAAGATGATTATTCGCAATAAAAACAACAGTTTTACCCTACTGTTTGCATGGTATGGGACAATTTTACCCACGGTCTTACCTGCACTTGCAATTGTGGTCTTCCTTTCTACGGTCTTAGTGTATTTGTCTTCTCACCACTTTTTTCAAGTGCCGAGCGTACCAGCCATTGGCTTTACCATTTTCGGTATTATTTTGTCTATTTTCCTCAGTTTTAGAAATAACGCCAGTTATGAACGTTGGTGGGAAGGTCGAAAATTGTGGGGGACGTTAATTGCAACATCACGGCATATTTCACGTGACTCATACGTACTGCCAGATCAACAGCGTCGGGTCTTGATGTATCGGGTCATGTTGTTTAGTAATTTATTGCGTAACCGTTTACGCAATCAAAACCAACCTATCGATTTTTATCAAAACAAAGTCAACCTCACATCTGCAGATTATGAAGCATTATTTCCGCATATTAATGCCGCACAGTTTATTTTAGAAAGCATTCAAAAAGAGTTAGTCAGCGCACTGAAAACAGGTGAAATTTCCGATATTATTTATCAAGGCTTGAATCAACATATTGTTGAATTGGGTAATGTGCAAGCAGGTTGCGATCGAATTCTCAGCACACCCTTGCCTTTTTCTTATTCAGTCTTGTTGCACCGCACTGTGTATTGCTTCTGCTTTATTCTGCCTTTTAGTTTAGAAGCAAGTTTAGGAATCTGGACACCAATTTTGGTGGGTTTAATTGCCTATTTATTCTTAGGTTTAGATGCTCTCAGCGAACAACTTGAAGAACCTTTTGGCCTGCAAGACAATGATTTACCGCTCAACTCCATGGTGCGATTAATTGAACGGGAAATGCTGAGTTCACTTGGCGAAGAACTGCCACCTGCAATTTTGGCAGTGAAAGGCAACCTAAGCTGACATCAGTTGAGTTGAGGCTCATAAATTGGTCTTGCACTTAAACTTTGCTAATCATTCGTCTATGTTTGCAAGCTGATAAATAGATCTCACAAGATTTTTAACTGATATAACACATCAGCCAGCAAGCCATTGTGCTAAAGTCACCCGATCATTGCCTGCATAATCTTTGACTGTACGAATGTCAGAAAAACCGTGTTCTGCAAAAATCGCTTGCACTGCTAAAGCTTGGTCATAGCCATGCTCTAGTGCAATCCATCCATTTGCTTTCAGCCAGTGCTTACCCTGCGAAATAATCTGCAGAATATCTGCCAAACCCTGATCTGCTGCCACCAATGCACGTTCAGGCTCTGCTGCCAAAGCAGACATGTGTGCATCATTAGCATCTATATACGGCGGATTAGATACAATTAAATCAAAACGTGGCTCGGCTGCTGAACCCAATGCCTCAAACCATGCACCACAGGCAAATTGCACCTGATTTAAAGCATGCTTGCTTGCATTTTCTTGAGCAACTGCAAGCGTTGGCAGGTAAATATCGGTTGCGGTTACCTGCCAATCTGGACGTTCAGATGCTAAAGCCAAAGCAATCGCCCCTGTACCTGTGCCTAAATCGACAATTACAGCATCACGTTGTAATGACAAAGCCAACACAGTTTCGACCAAAACCTCGGTATCAGGACGTGGCACCAAAGTATCGTGCGTGACTTTTAAATCCAGTGTCCAAAATGGCTGTGAACCTGTGATATACGCCAAAGGCTCGCCTGCTGCTATACGTGCCAAAGCCTGCACATACATCTGCTCTTGCGCGGCACTCAATTCCTGATCTGCACGATATTTTAATTCAAGCGCACTGAGTCCTAAAAAATGCTCTAACAACCAAATATTTTCTTGACGCTCATAGCTATCGACTTCACCACGTAGCGCCAAGGCTTGTGCAATATTCATTAACCACCGTTTTGCTGAGCAAGCATCGCCAACTGATCTGCCTGATATTCACGATGCAGACTATCTAGTAGTTCAGTTAAATCACCTTCCATCACCGCATCCAACTTATATAAAGTCAGGTTAATACGATGATCTGTCATACGTCCTTGCGGATAGTTATAGGTACGAATACGCTCAGAACGGTCACCCGAACCCACCAAATCACGACGCATTTCTGAAGTTGCTGCATCTGCTGCAGCACGTTTGGCATTTTCCAAACGTGATGCCAACAACGCCATCGCTTTCGCTTTGTTTTTATGCTGTGAACGCTCTTCCTGACATTCCACCACAGTACCCGTCGGAATGTGGGTTATACGCACTGCAGAGTCGGTTTTGTTAACGTGCTGACCACCCGCACCCGAAGCACGATAGGTATCGATACGCAAATCGGCAGGGTTAATATCTACCGTGGTGTCTACATCTACTTCAGGTAAAATTGCCACAGTACACGCTGATGTATGCACACGACCTTGCGATTCAGTCGCAGGAACACGTTGCACACGATGTGCGCCACTTTCAAACTTCAAACGACCATACACGCCTTCGCCATTCACCAAGCAAATGACTTCTTTATATCCGCCGTGTTCACCTTCATTTTCAGATAAAATTTCGATTCTCCAGCCCTGACTTTCGGCATATTTGCTATACATGCGGAATAAGTCACCCGAAAAAATCGCAGCTTCATCGCCCCCAGTCCCTGCACGAATCTCCAAATAAGCCGAGTTAGCATCATTCGGGTCTTTTGGAATCATTAAAATATTTAAATCAGCTTCAAGTTGCTGAATTAGGGCTTTATTGTCTTTAATTTCTTCTTGCGCCATTTCCTTAAAATCAGGATCAGACAACATTGCTTCGGCTGTTTCAATATCGGCTTCAGCTTGTGTGTATTGTGACCACACTGCCGTAATTTCGTCTAAATCACTGTGTTCGCGTGATAATTGACGAAAACGCTTGTTATCTGAAATCACTTCAACATCTGCCAACAAAGCAGTCAATTCTTCATGGCGGTCAGAAAGCTGATCTAATCGTAAACGTAACGATTCTTTCATTGTTTAAAAAATCTCAATGCAAAGGCTGTTACATGCAACACGCAGCACAGCGAAATAAAAAATTGCGCATAGTTTACCGATTCTACCACCCAAATAACATCATTATTAAGTCTGTACGATGTTTGAAATGCCTATCTGCAGATGTTCTAGCAGTATTTCTGCTTGATGATGCTGTGCATTGCGGTGAATGTACAACTCACCAAGTACCGCAATTAGCATCCGCATTTGGACATTTTTTTAGCAATTTTAATCAAACTCATACAAAGCCCACACCAAAGAACACCAATCTCGTCTGCACTCTCCACATTTTAAAAGCGGCGCTTTGTTAAATTGAGCCCATCAAAATTGATCATAAATAAGTCCTGTAAATGGACATGGAGTTCAACATGAAACTTAATGCAATGTTAATGACAGCAGCTTTAGCCACAGCTTCAATGCTCAGTGCCAACGTTTATGCAGACAATACTACGCGCGTTGCCGCAGCCAGTGCTTTAGGCAGTGTTGCAGGTACAGCTATTGGTAAAAATATGGGTGGTACTACGGGTGCAACACTAGGCGCTGCCTTAGGCGGTGCTGGTGGTGCAGCCGTGGCGAGTGATAAGCGTCATCGTACTGAATCTGCAATTGGTGGTGCTTTGGGTGGTGGTGCGGGTTATACCGTAGGTAAAAATATGGGCGGTACCAATAGTGGTTATATTGGTTCAGCTTTAGGTGCAGCAGGTGGTGCAGCACTCGGCAATAAAATCTCGAAAGATAAAGAATATGACCGCTATCAAGAACGTAAATGGAAGAAAAAACGCAACCGTCGTTAATCTTGAACGATAGGCATAGAGCAGCAAAAAAGCATCAACACAGGTTTGATGCTTTTTTATAGGATTAATTTTTCTTCATATATCAGTTCAAAAAAACGACCATAATCAATATGAAGAAATTTAGCAGTGCAATTACAAAGTCTTTACTAAACTTTGCAGATTTACCTCATTGCCCTTCACGATCTTTGCCATCTGTTTCTATATCTTCATTACAAAACATATTAATCAATATTTGGAGCATCCGCATGAAACTTAATCGTATTTTATTGGGTAGCGTTATCGCAAGTTCTGCCTTGCTTATGAGCACTGCGCATGCGAACGATACACGTGTTGCCGTAAGTTCTGCCTTGGGTGGTGCTGTCGGAGCAGCAATTGGTCAACAAATGGGTGGACAAACAGGCGCGATGATTGGTTCAGCCATTGGTGGTGCGGGCGGTGCTGCAGCTTCTGCCAATAAACGTGACCGTAACGGTGCCATGATTGGTGCTGCCTTGGGCGGTGCAGGTGGATATAGCGTTGGTCGCAATATGGCAGGCAACAATGGTGGCTATGTCGGTGCAGGACTCGGTTCTGCAGGTGGTGCAGTATTAGGTCAAAAAGTTAGCGAAGACCGTCGAGATGACCGCTATGACAACAAACACTACGCTGATCGTTATGACCGCCGCTATGATAGCCGTGGCTATCGCTACAATGACTACCGTTATAATGACCGTTACCGCAAAGACAATGGCTTACATTTAGGTCACTATAAAAATGGTAAACGTCGTTAATTTCTCACGATACTTCTAACATCTTCAGCACCTTCGGGTGCTTTTTATTTACTGGTAACTTTTTTGGATAAATATTTTTATGAAGCATGCTTTTTTGATGAATGTCATGCGTTATTAAGTGGCAATATCCCATACCCCACCCATATATCGAAAATTTTCGATATACAAAATCAGTGCAGCGTCGTATGATAAAACTCTCTTTAATCAAGCTGGAATAAATGATGCGTTCCCTGCAAGACACAAAATTTGCCATTCTTGAACTCGCACCTGTACGTGATGATCAATCAGTACAGTTTTCACTGCATCATGCACTTGAATTAGCACGACACGCAGAACAACTCGGCTATGACCGTTTGTGGTTGGCGGAACATCATAATATGGATGGCATTGCCAGCTCAGCAACCGCAGTTCTTTTGGGTTATTTATTAGCAAATACGCAAAAAATTAAACTCGGTTCTGGCGGTATTATGCTCCCCAACCACGCACCGTTAGTGGTCGCTGAACAGTTTGGAACTTTAGCGACTTTATATCCTAACCGTATTGAACTCGGTTTAGGTCGCGCACCAGGCACAGATCAAGTGACCATGCGTGCGCTGCGTCGTGGGCGACAGGACACTGAAGATCAATTTCCGCAAGATGTTTTAGAAATTTTGCATTACTTTAAAGATGCTGAACCACGACAACGTATTGTTGCTACGCCAGGACAAGGGACACACGTTCCTGTATGGTTGCTTGGTTCAAGTTTATTTAGCGCACAACTTGCTGCAAAATTAGGACTACCCTACTCATTTGCCTCACACTTCGCCCCGCGTATGCTTGCTCAAGCCATTCAGTTATATCGTGACAATTTTGAGCCTTCAGAATATTTAGAGCGGCCTTATGTGTCTATGGGTGTGCCAACAGTGGTTGCAGATACCGACCAAGAAGCAGAATTTTTGGCGACTAGTGCCTATCAGCGTGTTTTAGGTTTAATGCGTGGACA
Source organism: Acinetobacter sp. YH01007 (assembly GCF_013420425.1). Taxonomy (NCBI): domain Bacteria; kingdom Pseudomonadati; phylum Pseudomonadota; class Gammaproteobacteria; order Moraxellales; family Moraxellaceae; genus Acinetobacter; species Acinetobacter sp. YH01007. The sequence goes on from NZ_VOYC01000006.1 coordinate 138,259, forward strand.
AAGCCTAAAACTCAAAGCTCCTGTCGAAAGTATGGAAGGTTTGTGGTCGCCTGCAGAAAAAATGTCCGTCGATAGTTTTTATGGCATGGCACAAATTGGTTCTAAGGCTACAGTCAAAGCAGGATTAGAAAACTTATTGGCAAAGTATGATGTCGATGAGTTTATTTTTTCCTGTGATATCTATGACACAGAAAAACGCTTATACAACTTTGATTTACTCATGCAAATGAAGAAAAATATTTAATTCATTCAACACACCTTACAGCCAAATCAAGGGCTGTAAGGTAACTAAATTCTTAAGGTATTATTGGATCATATGTTAATTTTTAAACAGAAGCTTCTACCCGTTTTCTTTGGCACTTTGTTTACAGTGCTAGGCTGTTCTGAATCGTCACTGAATAATCAAACAGAAATCATCATACCAAAACTACAATATTCAGGTGATGGAAGTAATGCTAGCTACAGTGAAGCAATAATTACCCTTGAAGGAAAATGCTTGTATTTCACAGCAAACCAGACGAATTTTCTTCCTATTTTTGCGACTCAACAAGCTTACTGGGATTCGAGAAATGATGTATTAGTCGTAGATAATAAAACGTATAAAAATGGCGATAGAGTTGCCTATGGTGCAGGTGAAGCCTCTAATATTGATTTAGATTCATATTCATGGATCATAAAACCAAACTCTGCTTGCGTTAAAAATAATTCTATTATTATCAATAAATTAACATCTCCTTTACCAACTTCTGACTAAGAGTGTAAATAATTATAATTACAAAAAATTTGTATTTTCTTGTTTTCTCCCGCTTAAATCTCAGTTGAATTAATTTTCAATCTTTAGGAATGACTGGCTCGCCTGCACAAAAGACTTTACCAAACAGTACTGCCCCAACAAAATAGAGTAAATGTTCTAATTTATAAAATGAATAAATCAAGAGATTCAGCATGGTCAGTCCTAAACACGACGTACATAGACACGCTTTTCAAAACTGCTTGGCAGATTTTCAAGAATTCCAAGGCGAATGCATTCCTGCAACTGAAATCAAACAGCATGACTTCACAGGTTTACGCGTTGCAGTTATTGGTGCAAATCAGGACAGCGTGGCACAACTCGATAGAATTTGTCAGCAAGCGACATCTGTTCAAGTCTTTCAAATTGCACCGCATTTTGTCCTGCCAAGTACAGAACGTGGCATCCATCGCCTAATTAGCCATCCTTTAGTGTTTAAAAATCGACGTTTGTTTAATAACCGCGTCAAAAATATTTTGGCTTTACGCTTTTTAGATGCTCAAGTCAAAGACACGTGGCTTAAACGTCAACTCACACCAAACATTGCAGATACACATCAACGCTATTTTAAATCTGATCATTATTATTCAGCTTTACAACGCGAAAATTGCCATTTGATTACTTGGCCAATTGTCAAAGTCTGTGCACATAGCGTGCATAGTATTGATGGACAAGAACATCCAATTGATACCATTATCACTACATTTTAAGTCACACTAAAAGCATTATCATTTAAATAAATAGTAGCTTGATTTTTATTCTATTTAAATCCAATAAAAAAGAGCCAAAATAAAATTTTGGCTCTTTTAATACATATAGTTTCATTAACCAATACGACGTTTTAAACCTGTCATTTGTAAAACACGTGTTGAAATTTCTTCAATCGACATTTCTGAAACATTTAAATATTTAATCCCTTCTGAAATATAAATACCTTCAATCGCACGCAATTCCATTTGGCATTGATTAAAACTTGCATAACGGCTATTGGCTTTACGTTCAGTACGAATTGCCACAAGGCGTTCAGCATCAATCATCAAGCCAAATAACTTATGTTTATGCGGCTTTAATACGGCTGGCAAACGGTTGTCATCGAGGTCTTCTTCAGTCAATGGATAGTTCGCCACACGAATCCCGAACTGTAAAGAAAGGTAGATGGAAGTTGGCGTTTTACCCGAACGCGACACCCCAATCAGAATCAGATCGGCCTTGTCGTAATGACGTGTACGTGCGCCATCATCGTTATCTAAGGCAAAATGCACCGCATCAATACGTGCCTTGTAAGATTCAGAATCTGTTACGGCATGCGTCTGCCCGACCAAAGTGGTTGGTGGTGTTCCTAACTCTTCAGAAAGCTTACTAATTAAGCCTTCAAATACATCTAAATTAATTGCTTTGGCAGTGTTGATAATGTCACGCACATATTGGTCAACCAAGGTATCAAACACCAAAGGTAATTGACCATCAATTTGTGCTCGGGCATTAATCTCTGCCACCACATTCATAGCCGCTTCTTCAGACGTAATATAAGGATGAATATGAATATCAAAGTCCACATTTGGAAATTGCGCTAAGAGTGAATGTCCAAGGGTTTCAGCCGTAATTGCAGTTCCATCGGAAATAAAAAAAACACTCCGCTTAATTTGTTTACCATCTGACATTAAAATTCTCCTTAAACATTTGTCTTAGTGCTATATAATCTTTATAGTAAACCGATCTTACATGACTGTCGCTTAGTAAAACCAAATTGCTAAGTAGATTTATTATAATTTCATGACAAGATAGTGATTAATACTGCAAAAGTGGAGTAACAACTTTGGAAGCGCGCGTAATTGGTCTGGAAAAATTAGGGAAACACGATGTTGAGCTCGTGGGTGGGAAAAACTCATCTTTGGGCGAAATGATCAGCCACTTATCTAATGCTGGTGTATCGGTACCAGGTGGCTTTGCAACAACAGCTGCTGCTTATCGTGAATTTCTCGAGCAAAGTGGCCTAAACGCTAAAATTCAAGCAGAGCTAAAAACACTCAATGTAGATGACGTGAATGCGCTTGCTGAAACTGGTGCAAAAATTCGTCAATGGATTGTCGACACTCCGCTTACTGCATCACTAGAACAAGAAATCCGAGTTGCTTTTGAAGCACTCTCTAACGGCAACCCAAACATCGCGGTTGCCGTTCGTTCATCTGCAACTGCAGAAGATCTACCAGACGCATCTTTCGCAGGTCAGCAAGAAACATTCCTAAACATCCGTGGCATTGACAACGTATTAATTGCCATTAAAGAAGTTTTTGCATCTTTGTACAACGACCGCGCGATTTCTTACCGTGTACACCAAAACTTTGACCACGATGTCGTTGCTTTGTCTGCAGGCGTACAACGTATGGTACGTTCAGAAACTGGCGCTGCTGGTGTAATGTTTACCCTAGATACAGAATCTGGTTTCCGTGATGCTGTATTCATTACTGCTTCTTATGGTTTGGGTGAAATGGTGGTTCAGGGTGCAGTTAACCCAGATGAATTCTATATTTCTAAGCCTTTATTAAAAGCAGGCAAACACTCAGTTTTACGTCGTAACCTTGGCTCTAAACACCAAAAAATGATTTATGGTGAAGAAGGCGCGACTGGTAAATCTGTAGTTGTGGTCGATGTTGAAAAACAAGATCGCCAACAGTTCTCTTTAAATGATCACGAACTACAAGAATTAGCGAAACAAGCGTTAATTATTGAAGAACATTATCAAGCGCCTATGGATATTGAATGGGCAAAAGATGGTGATGACGGTCAAATCTACATCGTTCAAGCACGTCCTGAAACTGTAAAAAGCCGTGAAAACGTCGGTACTATGGAACGCTACCTATTGAAACAAAAAGGTACGGTCATTTGTGAAGGTCGTTCAATTGGTCAGCGTATCGGTTCTGGTAGAGTCCGCGTTGTAACGTCTATTAAAGAAATGGACAAAGTTCAGGAAGGTGACGTTCTTGTTTCAGACATGACTGATCCAGACTGGGAACCAGTGATGAAACGTGCTGCTGCAATTGTCACTAACCGCGGTGGTCGTACTTGTCACGCTGCAATTATTGCCCGTGAATTAGGCGTACCTGCAATTGTAGGTTGTGGTAATGCAACTGAAGTTTTGACTGATGGTCAGGAAGTTACAGTTTCTTGCGCCGAAGGCGACACAGGTTTCATTTATGAAGGTGCTTTAGATTTTGAAGTTCAAAAGAACTCAATCGAATCTATGCCTAAACTTCCGTTCAAAATCATGATGAACGTTGGTAACCCAGACCGCGCATTTGACTTTGCTCAAATTCCAAACGAAGGGATTGGTCTTGCACGTTTAGAATTCATCATCAACCGTATGATTGGTGTGCATCCTAAAGCATTGCTTAATATTGACAGCTTACCACGTGAAACACGTGCAGCAGTTATGGCGCGTACTGCGGGCTATTCATCGCCAATCGAATTCTATGTAGAAAAATTGGTTGAAGGTATTTCTACCCTTGCTGCTGCATTCGCTGACAAACCAGTGATTGTGCGTATGTCTGACTTCAAATCAAACGAATACGCAAACTTAATTGGTGGTAAGTTATATGAGCCAGAAGAAGAAAACCCAATGTTGGGCTTCCGTGGTGCAAGTCGTTATGTGTCTGACAATTTCCGTGACTGCTTCGAGCTTGAATGTCGTGCCTTGAAAAAAGTACGTGACGAAATGGGCTTAACCAACGTACAAATTATGATTCCATTTGTACGTACCGTTGCTGAAGCAAAACGTGTGATCGAATTGCTTGCGCTGAATGGTTTAAAACGTGGTGAAAATGGTCTGAAAGTGATCATGATGTGTGAATTACCAACCAACGCATTGTTGGCTGAACAATTCCTTGAGCACTTCGATGGTTTCTCTATCGGCTCAAATGACTTAACTCAGTTAACACTTGGTTTAGACCGTGACTCAGGCATTGTTTCTCACCTGTTCGATGAACGTGACCCTGCAGTGAAAGCATTACTTTCTATGGCAATTCACGCATGCCGTAAAGCAGGTAAATATGTCGGTATCTGTGGTCAAGGCCCTTCAGATCACCCTGACCTTGCACGTTGGTTAATGGAACAAGGTATTGAATCTGTATCTTTAAACCCAGACTCAGTTTTAGACACTTGGTTCTTCCTTTCTGAAGAAAAAGCTCAACAAGCGTAGTAAAACGTGTTAAAAGAAAACCCATGCACCTGCGTGGGTTTTTTTTCAAATTCATTTTTTGAGATTTTATATTTATGCAAATTTACTTGGCACGAAATAATCAACAAGCTGGGCCATACACCTTAGAGCAGCTCAACCAAATGCTCGCCAGCCAACAAGTGTTGCTGACAGATTTGGCTTGGCACCAAGGCATGAGCGAATGGAAAGCTTTAGGTGAACTCACCCAAGGTAAACTTGTATATGAACCACAAGGCTACGTCAGCACACCACCTGCCCCTGAACATTCACCTTTTCAAAATACAGATTACACGGCTACAAACACATCACGACCAAGCTCAGCATCATCAAATTCAAGAACACAGGCAACAAAAAATGAATTGGCGAGCATTAACCAACGTGCTTTAGCCAAAATTATAGACATGTTGTTATGGTTGCCTGCAGCAGCACTTCCCTCTTTTTTCTTAAATGCGGACCAGTTTGAACAATTGTCTGGTTTACAACAAAAAATGCAGGCAGCGACAACGTCTGATCAAGCCATGCAATTGCAAACTGAACTCTTTCAGCTCATTCCAATGCAAGCTTGGCAAGCGGTGGCAATTTATTTATTGATTATGCTGGGCATACAAGCCTTCCTGCTGGCTAAAACTGGACAAAGTATTGGCAAACGTCTGACTAAAATTAAGATTGTCGATGCTGAAACCGATGAAAAAGTCAGCCTAATGCGTGTGTTTACTATTCGCTCTATCATTTTCATTATTTTGAATATGATGTTTATGCCCTTCATCACAATTTTAGATTATGGCTTTGCATTTGGTGCAAAACGACAGGCTTTGCACGATAAACTCGCCAAAACCAAAGTCGTAAAGCAATAATTTGATTTTATTTATTCAGGGATGATTGATCATCCCTTTTTTCTTATAATATTGATAAATATAAATAAATTAAAATTAACACAAATAATTCCGAGTATAAAAATTGGTTTTCATTCCCTCCACTTAAAGCCGCTTTATGTGTAGCTTAGTTTGTCGATATCAGGCATAATGCCCTACAACGTAGCGGTGTCCGATGATTAAGAAGACTTTTTCATCTTTTTTGATGTCTTTTTAATCATGCGACACTTTAATCGCTATCCCATATTAAATTAGGGAATGGGACTCTTCACCGAGGTTGTAAAATGAGACAAACGATTTTAGCTGTATTGTCTTTATCTACGATGGCTGCACTCTTAACTGGGTGTGGCGGTGATTTAGTACTTCTGAACTCAAAAGGTCCAGTTGCAGCAGGTCAAAGTAACCTGATGATGACTGCGATTTACCTAATGCTATTGGTGGTTATTCCATCTGCAATTATGGCATTGTGGTTCGGTTGGAAATATCGCGCATCGAATAAAGACGCAGACTATCAACCAACATGGTCACACTCTACTGCAATTGAAATTGTAGTATGGGGTATACCTGTTATTATTATTTGTATTTTAGCTTGGTTAACTTGGTGGGGTTCCCACAAGTACGACCCTTACCGTCCGCTAGAATCCGAAAAAGCTCCTTTAACTGTTCAAGTTATTGCTGAACAATTTAAATGGATCTTCATCTACCCAGAACAGAACATTGCTACTGTTAACGAATTACGCTTCCCAGAGCAAACGCCTGTAAGCTTACGTTTAACATCTAACTTCACAATGAACTCGTTCTTTATCCCTGCATTATCTGGTCAGATTTATGCAATGGCGGGTATGCAAACTCACTTGAACGTTTTAGCAGACAACACGGGCGAATTCCGTGGTTTCTCATCTAACTACTCAGGTTATGGTTTCTCGCAAATGCGCTTTAAAGCTCACTCTGTAACTCAAGCTGATTTTGAGCAATGGGTAACAGCTGTTAAAGCAGGTCAAGGTACGACTATCAATCCTCAAGCTGTTCAAAAAACAGTTTTAGATCAAGCTGAATTTGCTTCTTTACGTGACGGTAACCGTTCACAGAAACAAATTGATGCAATGGTTCGTAACGCCAAAACTGAATTAGAGAAAAAACTTGCTGCAACGGCTTTAAAAGAAGGTCCATATAAGACTCAGCCACATCCTGTGACTTATTACTCTTCTGTTGAGCAAGGCTTGTTTGAATCAGTGATCAATAACTATATGAGTAACTACCATGGTGCTGACCATTCAGCTCCTGTAGTGGCTGGTGAAGCGCCTGCTTCTGAAACTCATGTAGCAGTTGAACATGCGACTGCTTCTCAAGGGGAATAAGACATGAGCTTATTAGGTAAGTTAGGTCCAGATGCAATTCCTTACGATCCAATCGTATTGGTAACTGTTGCAGCGATGATCTTAGGTGGTCTTGCAGCGATTGCTGGTATTACCTACTTCAAAAAATGGGGCTACTTGTGGAACGAATGGTTCACATCTGTAGACCATAAAAAAATTGGTATCATGTATATCTTTGTATCTGTAGTCATGTTACTTCGTGGCTTCGCAGATGCGATCATGATGCGTCTTCAACAGTTCCTTGCGAAAGGTGGTGGTGAAGGCTATTTACACCCAGAACACTATGACCAGATTTTCACCGCACACGGTGTGATCATGATCTTCTTCGTGGCAATGGGTCTTGTTGTTGGCTTAATGAACATCTCTGTACCATTACAGATTGGTGCTCGTGACGTAGCCTTCCCGTTATTAAACTCTTTAAGCTTCTGGTTATTCGCTGGTGCTGCAGGTTTAATGATGGTTTCACTTGCATTGGGTGAATTCGCTGCTACAGGTTGGATGGCTTATCCTCCTCTATCTGGTATCGAATATTCTCCAGGTGTTGGTGTTGACTACTATATTTGGGCACTTCAGGTTTCTGGTCTAGGTACGCTTCTTACTGGTGTTAACTTCTTCGTTACCATCATCAAAATGCGTGCGCCTGGCATGAAACTTATGGACATGCCTGTTTTCACTTGGACAACATTAGTTACTGCGGTACTTATCATTGCAACATTCCCAGTTTTAACTGCGACAATTGCAATGTTAACGCTTGACCGTTACTTCGGTTTCCACTTCTTTACGAACGACATGGGTGGTAGCCCAATGTTGTATGTAAACTTGATTTGGACATGGGGTCACCCAGAAGTTTATATCTTAGTATTACCAGCATTTGGTATTTACTCAGAAGTAACTGCGACTTTTGCTCGCAAAACATTGTTCGGTTACAAATCAATGGTGTACGCAACTGTTGCAATTGGTGTGTTATCACTTGTTGTATGGGTTCACCACTTCTTTACCATGGGTGCAGGTGCCAACGTTAACGCGTTCTTCGGTATCATGACCATGATTATTGCGATTCCTACTGGTGTGAAAATCTTCTCTTGGTTATTCACCATGTACAAGGGTCGTATTACCTACACTACCCCAATGCTTTGGACACTTGGCTTCCTTGTGACTTTTGGTATCGGTGGTTTAACAGGTGTATTAATGGCAGTTCCACCAGCGGACTTCCTTGTACACAACTCTTTATTCCTAATTGCTCACTTCCATAACGTAATTATTGGTGGTGTAGTATTCGCGATGTTCGCAGGTATCATTTACTACTGGCCAAAAATGTTTGGTTGGAGACTCAATGAAACTTGGGGTAAAGCAGCATTCTGGTTCTGGTTCTTCGGTTTCTACTTTGCATTCATGCCACTTTATATCCTTGGTTTCATGGGTATGACTCGTCGTTTGAATACATATGACAACCCAGAATGGGATCCATACTTGGCAATTGCGTTCTTCGGTTCTGTGTTAATTGCTATTGGTCTATTCTGCTTCGTTATGCAGATTGTGGTTGGCTTCCTACAACGCAACCAACGCTTAGACCTTACTGGAGATCCATGGGATGGCCGTACGCTTGAGTGGGCTACTTCTTCTCCAGCACCGTTCTATAACTTTGCTCACCTTCCAAAGATCAATGGTATTGATACTTTCTGGACTGACAAAGAAAATGGTGTTGCATACGCTCGTCCAACTAAGTATGAAGATGTCCATATGCCAACTAACCGTGCAGCTGGCTTCATAATTGCAATGTTTATTACAACTATGGGCTTCGCATTAATCTGGCATATTTGGTGGCTAGCAATCGTTACGTTCATTGCGGCAATCATCAGCTTCATCGTGAGTTCTTTCACGAAGAAAGTGGACTACTATGTTCCTGCTGCTGAAGTTGAGCGTATTGAAAACGAACGCTATGCGATCCTTGAAAAACACTTGAAGAAGGACTAAGACATGGCTGAAGTACTTCATCACGACAACCACGGACATGATGATCATCACCACGATGATACAGACATCACCGTCTTTGGTTTCTGGACCTACTTGATGAGTGACCTTGTAATTTTTGGTACACTTTTCATCGCGTTCGCTGTATTAAGTAGCCACGTTCCAGTAGGCACTCCAACAGCTAAAGATTTGTTTGGCGAGTCATTAGGCTTCGTTTTAACAGAAACTTTTGCCCTGTTGATTTCTTCTGTAACTTTCGGTTTTGCCGTTTTAGCTGCTTACAAGAAAGATGTTGCTAAAGTTCTAACTTGGTTAGGCGTGACTTGGGTTTTCGGTGCGATCTTTATTGGTATGGAACTTTATGAGTTCAACCATTTAGTTCACGCTGGACATGGTCCAAGTGCGAGTGCGTTCTTATCTGCGTTCTTTACTTTGGTTGGTACGCACGGTATTCACGTAACTTCAGGTTTAGTTTGGATGATCGTGTTAATGGTTCAAATCAAGAAATATGGTTTGACTATTCCGAACATGCGTCGTTTAGCTTGCCTAAGCTTGTTCTGGCACTTCCTTGACATCGTTTGGATCTGTGTATTCAGCGTAGTTTACTTGATGGGAGTTCTCTAATGAGTCACGATCACAACTCTGCTGGTGCATCACACGGTAACACTAAGCAATATACGATTGGCTTTATCCTTTCTGTTATCCTTACCATTATTCCTTTTGGTATGGTTATGGCAGGTGGTTTTGGCCGTGGTATTTTGATTACTGTTATTTCGATTACAGCAGTTGCTCAGATTCTTATTCAATTAATTTATTTCTTGCATATGAATTCTTCTTCAGAGCAACGTTGGAACGTGATTGCATTCGTGTATACCATTCTGACCATTGCCATCCTTTTGGTTGGTTCTGTATGGATCATGAACTACCTACACTACAACATGATGATCTAAACTGGTTGTCATGCTGAAAAAGTATTTATTCCTGACAAAGCCAGGAATTCTCTTTGGTAATTTTATTACCACTTTGGGTGGCTACTTTGTAGCTGCCCAAGGTTCTGTAGATTTCCTTCTCCTACTGCTTACTCTGCTTGGTACAACGCTTGTTGTCGCCTCAGGATGTGTGGTCAACAATATTATTGACCAAGACATCGACCAAAAAATGCAACGCACACAAAACCGTGCTTTAGTGAAAAAAACTGTTTCTGTTCCTATTGCGCTGATTTATTCAGTGGTATTGGGCATAATTGGTTTTAGCATTTTATGGTTTGGAGTTAACGCATACGCTTTTCTTTTTGCACTGATTGGTTTCGTGGTTTATGTCGGCTTTTACAGTCTATGGACCAAACGCACAACAATTCATCAAACCATTATTGGCAGTATTTCAGGCGCAAGCCCACCTGTCATTGGTTATACCGCTGTTGCAAATCAATTTGACTTAGCTGCACTACTTATCTTTTTAGGTTATGCACTTTGGCAAATGCCCCACTCTTGGGCGATTGCAATTTACCGTTTTGATGATTACAAAAATGCGGGGATTCCAATTTTGCCAGTTGCTCGTTCAATTTTACGAACGAAAATTGAATCACTAATTTATGTGGTGTTATTTACCGTTGCCATGAATGGACTGTTTGTATTTGGTTATGCAAACTGGCTATATCTGGTTATTTTGAATGCACTTTGTATTTATTGGTTCTATATTGGCGTCATTGGCTTCAAAGCAGAAAATGATCAATTATGGGCAAAACGCTTTTTCCTATTTTCGGTTATTTTAATTACTGTTGTGAGTTTATGTTTTAGCTTTACAGCAACCGCACCAAGCACGCAAATCATACTTTTTTAAAAGATAGAGTTTAGCTCTATCTTTTAATGGAGTGCCTACCCTCTCCACACTTCAATATTTAAATAATAACAATTTATCTGTCTTTGATTTATTCGTCCTTAATAATTTTCGAATTAAACACTCTAAAAGTTAGTGACATACAAATACAAAGTATAAAATTTAAATTCCAATCATAGATGCAAAATATTACATTCCCTTTTTACCCAAGCCGATCTTTTCTTAGACCAAGCCTTGTATTTACTTGGTAAAAGCTCTAAAATTCACGCTTCGCAATTTTGCGACACAACTTCGGTTGTGACTCCTTGCTTCTGGCTCAATTTAGTCAGGGGCTGCATAAACCGTAAGGAGCTGACAATGCGTCACTACGAAATCGTACTTTTGGTACACCCAGACCAAAGCGATCAAGTTGTGGGTATGGTAGAACGTTACCTAACTCACATCAAAGAAGCTGAAGGTCAAATTCACCGTTTAGAAGATTGGGGCCGTCGTCAATTGGCTTACCCAATTAACAAAATTCACAAAGCGCACTACATTCTTATGAACGTTGAATGTGGTCAAACTACGCTTGACGAGTTAGAAGAATTGTTCCGTTATAACGACGCGATCCTTCGTAGCTTGATCATCCGTCGTGAAAACGCTATCACTGAAGAGTCATTATTGGCTAAGAGTGCTGAAGAAAAACGTGCGCGTAAAGCTCAACGTGAAGAAGCACAACACGCTAACCAAGACTCTGCTGAAGCTTAAGGAGAACATCAATGGCACGTTTTTACCGTCGTCGCAAGTTCTGCCGCTTTACAGCTGAGAACGTTACGTACATCGACTACAAAGATATCGATACACTAAAACAGTACATCACTGAAAATGGCAAGATTGTTCCTAGCCGTATTACAGGTACTAAAGCTCGTTACCAACGTCAATTAGCGCTTGCTATTAAACAAGCTCGCTACTTAGCGTTGATCCCTTACACTGACAATCATAAGTGAGGTTGAGCTGTGGATATTATCTTATTACAACGCATTAAGAACCTTGGTAAATTAGGCGATAAAGTTTCAGTTAAAGCTGGTTACGGCCGTAACTACTTGATCCCTCAAGGTAAAGCAGTTGCTGCAACTGAAGCAAACACTGCAGCATTTGAAGCTCGTCGTGCTGAACTTGAGAAGCAAGAAGCTGAAATTTTAGCTGCTGCTCAAGCACGTGCTGACCAATTGAACGAAGTTAACATCGTAATCACTGCTAAAGCTGGTGATGAAGGTAAACTTTTCGGTTCTATCGGTACTCGTGACATCGCTGACGCGTTAACGAATGCTGGTCTTGAAGTTGACCGTGCAGAAGTTCGTTTACCAAACGGTGCGCTTCGTCACACTGGTGAATTCAACATCGCAATCCAATTGCACCATGATGTTGTTGCTGAAGTTCTCGTTACTATCGTATCTGAGTAATTTTCTGCAAAAGAAAAGAGCATGCCTAATCGCATGCTCTTTTTTTGTCTTTAGAATATACAGTTAGTACAATTTTCCTAAATCGATCTATACGCTTTGACTTATCCTTCACCAAAATCTACTCGCTTTTTTTTCTAGAGGGCGTATCATCGGGAAGTGGAAAGAATATGAGTTTCAAGTTCTATCCCCCGTGCATTATTCAGCATTTACTGTTTTAAAAATCAGGGATTTATATGTCACAGGCGACTGCTAGCGCAAAGCAACATACTGCAAAGTCTGATCTAAAACCAAATGAGAACAGCCCGCTTAAAGAGTTTCGTACCCCACCGCATAACTTAGCCATCGAACAAGCTGTTTTGGCTGCGTTAATGACTGTGGCCGAATCTTTTGAACAAGTGGGTGATGTGCTACAAGAATCTGATTTTTACGCGACACGCCACAAATATATTTTCCGCGCCATTGATTCTTTGTCTAAAGAAAACTCACCTTATGATGCCGTATTGGTGAATGACTGGCTGATTAAACAAAATTTACTTGAAGCTGCAGGCGGGGAAGAATACTTAATGCAGCTCATGGCAGACTCGCCTTCTAGTTTTTATAACCTAGAAACCTATGCCACGAAAATTAAAGAATTCTCGACCCTCAGAAACATGATTAAAGTCAGTTCTGAAATTTTACAAAATGCCTATGACACCAAAGGTCGTAGCGTAAGTGAAATTTTAGACTTGGCCGAAACCAATATTTTCCAAATTGCCGAACAACATAATAACAATGCCAAAGCACAAGGCCCAAAAGCCATTTCGAGCGTGGTTGCCGATGTATTCGACAAACTTGATGAACTTTCTAAAATGGAAGGTAACATCACAGGCTTAACCACAGGCTTTGTGGAGCTAGATAATAAAACTTCGGGCATGCAAGCGGGTGACTTGATTATTGTCGCTGCGCGTCCATCTATGGGTAAAACCACCTTTGCCATGAACTTGGTCGAAAGTGTTTTGTTTAACAATGATTTGCCTGCCCTTGTCTACTCTATGGAAATGCCTGCAGACTCAATCGCAATGCGTTTAATTTCTGCATACGGCAAAGTGCATCAAGGGAATTTACGTTCAGGTAAACTCAGTGGCGATGAATGGTCAAAAGTCACAGGCACGATTTTACAACTGCAAGAAAAGCATTTGTATATTGATGACTCATCTGCCCTGCCGCCTACGGAAGTACGTGCACGTGCGCGACGCATTGCCAAACAACATGGCGGTAAAATTGGCTGTATCATGGTCGATTATTTGCAGTTAATGAAAGTCCCAGGCATGGGCGATAACCGTGTCGGCGAAATCTCAGAAATTTCACGTAGCTTAAAAGCCTTGGCCAAAGAGATGAACTGCCCTGTGATTGCTTTGTCACAGCTCAACCGCTCATTAGAGAACCGACCTAATAAACGCCCTGTGATGTCTGACTTGCGTGAATCTGGTGCAATTGAGCAGGATGCGGATTTAATCATGTTTATTTACCGCGACGAAGTTTACAATAAAGAATCTAAAGAAGCAGGTACTGCCGAAATTATTATTGGTAAACAGCGTAACGGCCCAATTGGTACGGTACGTCTTGCTTTTGAAGGGCAATATACGCGTTTTAGTAACTTATCTCCTGAGTATTATGCTCAGTATGATGATGAAGAGTAATGCTTGCATTGCTCTTTTTTATTAAAACCATGTTTTAATCTGACTTATTAACTTTGCCCACCATAGTTTCCAACTTGAGAGTAAATTATAATCTTGACTATTTTCTTCCATTTCAAGTGATGGAAATGCTTTATTTAATTGCTTGCATGTCGGATACTTTTGTTGCAGTTGCGCCAAATAATGTGTCTGATCATAGTCTATAAAACCATCTAAAATCCCAACCTCTGATCTATCGACTGTAGAACAATTTGAGGTCTGCTTATTCCAAGCTAAAAATGGGACAATCGGTTTAGATAAAACAAGCTGGTCATTCTTACAGTTTAATGTTGCAAATGAAACTACTTGATATTGCTGGGGTTTAGCACCATCTGGTGCATAAGCTAAACCAATAATTAATTGGTTTTTAGCTGTACTTTTACCTGAAAATCCACTGTACCATTGAGTAGGCTTTTTATATTTAACCTCATCTAGTATTGAGCGAAAAATAAATTGACCTGAACTGAGTTCAAAAATGAAGTCTGAACTCTCCTGTACTGCCAGTGAACCTTGGTAACGGGCAATAAAAACGTCATTGGGTGAATGTGGCATACAAGCCATAACTGACTGACAAAAAAATAAAGTACTCCATCCCAGATAACAAAATATTTTCATTATTTATTCAACATATCCAAGTTTAAAATGCATTGTTTAATCTCTCTTTGAGTTCATTTAAATTACGAACCCACTCTCCACAATCATCTGAATCTTGCCATAACTCGTACAGTTTAGAATTTCCTGAGTGAGAGCATCTAACACCATAATAGCTTTTAGAACGTATAGTTTTATATGAAAAATAAAGTCTGAAACTTTTACAAATTATTTGCAATCAATAACCTAATAGATTTTTCGATCTTAAATTAATTTATGATCAAAAACTTAAATGTTCATGTCTATTTGAGGTTGATAGGTCTACAATAGTGAATATTTTTAAATAGAACTATTTTTAGTATTTATTTATCACTCCACAGTGTATCTAACACAAATTACCAATTGTCATTCCCAAGGAGTATTTAGGGTGCGCCAAGCAACAGTTTATATTGACAGTCAGGCACTGCAATATAATTTAAACCGTGTCAAACAACTTGCCCCAACAGCGAAAATTGTTAGCATGGTCAAGGCCAATGCTTACGGACATGGTGTAAAAGACTGCTTAGCAGCCTTAAAAGACAGCGATGCCTTTGGTGTCGCTTGCGTTGAAGAAGCCTTAGAAATTCGTGAATTGGGATATACGCAGCCCATCACCCTGATTGAAGGTGTTTTTTCTGCCGATGAAATGCAAAGTGTGTTAGCACACAAATTAGAATGTGTGGTGCATCATCAAGCACAGCTCGACTGGCTGCTACAACATAAAGCTGATTACATCACACAAGGCTTAAAAGTCTGGGTCAAACTCAACAGTGGCATGAATCGTTTAGGTTTTAAAATTCCTGAAATTATTGATGTGATTCACATGCTCAAAGCCGAAGGTTTTACCTGTGTGTTGACCATGCATTTTGCCAATGCCGATGGTGATCATGCTTTAAATGATCAACAAGTCGCGCAATTTTTGCATGTCAAAGACAATTGCAGCCCTATTCTTGCTTCTTGCTGTAACTCTGCTGCAATCTATCGTTATCCCGAATTGCATTTTGATTATGTACGCCCAGGCATTATGCTTTACGGTGCAACGCCTTTTGCCGCACATAATGTGCATACACTCGACTTAAAGCCTGTGATGACTTTAAGCGCAGAAGTGATCGCACTAAATGAAATTGATGCAGGCGAACACGTCGGCTACGGTTCAACCTTTACTGCAGAACAAGCCATGCAAATTGCGATTGTTTCAATTGGCTATGGCGATGGTTATCCACGTACATTTGTGCAGCCAAATTTTGTTGCGATTGGTACAAAATTAACGCCTGTACTTGGTCGTGTGTCTATGGATATGATTGCCATTGATGTCACAGGTTTAGACGTTGAATTAGGCACACAAGTTGAACTATGGGGCAAACACCGTTTGGTGGATGATGTTGCCACAGCCAATGGTACGATTGGCTATGAGTTGTTGTGTCGTTTAAGCCCTCGCCCACAGCGCAAGGCAACCAGCATTTAACTTTCTTTTTTCGATCTGTTGCATGTAGCAGTTTTGCTGCATGCAATCGTCTAAGCCATTCTCTTTTTCTTTCTTATATTTTTCTTTTCGCTTTTTATTTTCTTAAATTCACTGTATTTCCATTCATATTGATAAAAATTTGTGGTCACCCACATTTGCATTTAGCGCTTTACAGTCATCCAAATATTTAGCTGAAAATCACACTCAAAATCTCAAGAAAAAACAATATGCTCGCGCACTGTCTTTAAACTGCCACATCGCTTCAAATTCATGGATTAATCACATTTCACCAGTTCTCAGAAGTTTGTGCTGCGCGCTACGATGAATCAATGACTTCACGACTATTTAAGCCATTTATAAAAGCATCCACATGATAAGAAAATAATCTATTACCAATATTTGTTTACTTTTGACTTCAAAGCATCATCAAACTGCAGCCTCTTTGAAATATAAAACGCTTAATTTCTAAACAAGAATAAAGAGGAAAAACTCCTTAATTTTTATAACCTTATTCTGCTTAGGAAAAGAATATGTCTGAACAAAAAGTAGCTTTAGTGACGGGTGCATTAGGTGGTATTGGCAGTGAGATTTGCCGTCAACTGGTTACAGCAGGCTATAAAATTATTGCAACGGTTGTACCAAGAGAAGAAGATCGCGAAAAGCAATGGCTTAAAGACGAAGGCTTTACAGAAAGTGATGTGCGCTTTGTTTTAACCAACTTAAATGAGCATGAAGCGGCTACAGCAGCCATTCAAGAAGCAATTGATGCTGAAGGTCGTGTAGATGTGTTGGTCAACAATGCTGGTATTACCCGCGATGCAACTTTCAAAAAAATGAGCTATACGCAGTGGGCTGAAGTGATTGAAACCAACTTAAAAACACTTTTTACCGTGACTCAGCCTGTATTTAACAAAATGTTAGAACAAAAGTCTGGTCGCATTGTGAACATTAGTTCGGTGAACGGTTTAAAAGGTCAATTTGGTCAAACCAACTACTCTGCAACTAAGGCAGGCATCATCGGCTTTAGCAAAGCTTTGGCGCAAGAAGGCGCACGTTCAAATATCTGCGTGAACGTCGTTGCACCAGGTTATACCGCAACCCCGATGGTCACAGCCATGCGCGAAGAAGTAATTAAAAGCATTGAAGCACAAATTCCTCTGCAACGTCTTGCCGCCCCTACCGAAATTGCGGCAGCAGTTATGTATTTAGTGAGTGATCATGCTGCATACGTAACAGGCGAAACCTTATCAATCAACGGCGGCTTATACATGCACTAAGCGTGTAACACCTCATTTTAATCTACAAGTTTATTTACTGGAGTGACACCCATGCTATACGGCGACTTATTTTCAAACATGAATGCTCAATACAAAAACGTGTTTGAACCGTACACCAAATTCAACAGTATAGTTGCAAAAAATTTTGCTAACTTAACCAACCTACAATTAGAAGCAGCACGCAACTATGCCAACATTGGTTTAGCACAAATGTTTGCCAATAGCGAAGTGAAAGACATGCAAAGCATGGTGAACTGCACCACCAAGCAATTAGAAACTATGAACAAACTCAGTCAGCAAATGATTGAAGATGGCAAAAAATTAGCAACACTGACTTCAGAAGTCAAAGCAGAATTTGAAAAGTTAGTCAGCGATTCAATGCCAAATAATAAATAAACACTGCTCTGAAAACCATGCGTTATCAGGACGAATGTTACGGGGAAGTGTGAAAATTTCCCCGTTTTAGTTTCAGCCTTGCACTCAATTTGATTGCTAAAAGCCATGTGCTATGGAGCGATGAAATGAAACAGAACTCATTTCAATTCAAAGAAAATATATTACAATTTTTCTCTAGCCACGATGATATCTGGAAAAAACTACAAGAATTTTATTATGGGCAAAGCCCTATTAATGACGCCTTAACACAGCTCAACAAAGAAGATATGTCTATGTTCTTTGAAGCTTTGTCTAAAAATCCAGCACGCTTGATGGAAATGCAATGGAGCTGGTGGCAAGGTCAAATGCAAATCTACCAAAATGTGATGATGCGCAGTGTGGCAAAAGACATCGAACCATTCATTCAACCTGAAAGTGGTGATCGTCGTTTTAACAGCCCATTATGGCAAGAACAACCCAATTTTGACCTGTTATCGCAGTCTTATTTGCTGTTTAGCCAACTGGTACAAAATATGGTGGATGTCGTAGAAGGCATTCCAGACAAAGTGCGTTACCGCATTCACTTTTTTACCCGTCAAATGATTAATGCTTTATCACCAAGCAATTTTCTTTGGACTAACCCTGAAGTGATTCAGCAAACCATTACCGAACAAGGCGAAAACCTTGTCCGTGGTATGCAAATTTTCCATGATGATGTGGTCAATAGCGGAAAATATTTATCTATTCGCATAGTCAATAGTGACTCTTTTAGCTTGGGTAAAGATTTAGCCTATACACCAGGCGCAGTGGTCTTTGAAAATGAAATTTTCCAGTTGTTGCAATATGAAGCAACGACAGAAAATGTATATCAAACCCCGATTCTAATCGTGCCGCCATTTATTAATAAATATTATGTGCTGGATTTACGCGAACAAAACTCATTGGTGAACTGGTTACGTCAGCAAGGTCATACGGTCTTTTTAATGTCTTGGCGTAACCCAAATGCTGAACAAAAAGAACTCACTTTCGCTGATCTGATCACCGCAGGTGCGGTTGAAGCTTTGCGTGTTATTGAAGAAATTACAGGAGAAAAAGAAGCCAACTGTATCGGCTATTGTATTGGTGGTACTTTACTTGCTGCAACGCAGGCTTATTACGTGGCAAAACGCCTGAAAAGTCATGTGAAATCTGCCACGTATATGGCAACCATTATCGACTTTGAAAACCCAGGCAGCTTAGGCGTATTTATTAATGAACCTGTGATTAATGGTTTAGAAACCTTAAATAATCAATTCGGTTATTTTGATGGTCGCCAATTGGCAGTTACGTTCAGTTTGTTACGTGAAAATACCCTGTACTGGAACTACTACATCGAGAACTATTTAAAAGGCAAAGAGCCTTCAGATTTCGATATTTTGTATTGGAACAGCGACGGCACCAATATTCCTGCCAAAATTCATAATTTCTTATTGCGTAATTTGTATTTGAATAATGAATTGATTTCACCAAACGCAGTGAAAGTAAACGGTGTTGGACTCAACCTTTCTCGTGTCAAAACACCAAGCTTTTTTATTGCAACGCAGGAAGATCATATCGCACTTTGGGATACAAGCTTCCGTGGTGCAGATTACTTAGGCGGTGAATCTACACTGGTACTTGGTGAATCTGGACACGTGGCAGGCATTGTGAATCCGCCAAGTCGTAATAAATACGGCTGCTATACCAACTCTGCCAAGTTTGAAAATACCAAGCAATGGCTAGATGGTGCAGAGTATCATCCTGAGTCTTGGTGGCTACGCTGGCAGGCTTGGGTTACACCGTATGCAGGCCAACAATTCCCTGTCCGTGCCTTAGGTAATGCACAATATCCAACAATAGAAGCAGCACCAGGTCGCTATGTTTTGGTAAATTTATTTTAATCAGTCATATAACATCAGTAATGCACATGCTATATATCATGTGCATCCACAGAAACGTGAACATAAGATTTAAGGATATAAAATGAAAGATGTTGTCATTGTTGCTGCAAAACGTACTGCAATTGGTAGCTTTTTAGGTAGCCTCGCTTCTTTATCTGCACCACAATTGGGGCAAACAGCAATTCGTGCGGTATTAGACAGTGCCAAAGTACAGCCTGAACAAGTCGATCAGGTGATTATGGGCAACGTACTCACTACAGGTGTAGGACAAAACCCTGCACGCCAAGCCGCAATTGCTGCAGGTATTCCTGTGCAAGTACCTGCATCAACGCTTAACGTGGTGTGTGGTTCAGGTTTACGTGCCGTACATTTGGCTGCACAAGCGATTCAGTGTGATGAAGCAGAAATTGTGGTTGCTGGTGGTCAAGAATCAATGTCACAAAGCGCACACTATATGCAATTGCGTAACGGTCAAAAAATGGGGAATGCCCAGTTGATCGACAGCATGGTGGCTGATGGTTTAACCGATGCCTATAACCAATATCACATGGGTATTACTGCAGAAAATATTGTAGAAAAACTTGGTTTAAACCGTGAAGAACAAGACCAATTGGCACTGACTTCACAACAACGCGCGGCTGCAGCACAAGCGGCTGGTAAATTTAAAGATGAAATTGCGGCTGTAAGCATTCCACAGCGTAAAGGCGACCCAATTGTATTTGCTGAAGATGAATACATCAAAGCCAATACTACCCTTGAAAGCCTGAATAAATTACGCCCTGCGTTCAAAAAAGATGGCAGCGTAACCGCAGGCAATGCTTCTGGTATTAACGATGGTGCAGCAGCAGTGTTGATGATGAGTGCAGACAAAGCTGCAGCCTTAGGTCTACAACCTTTAGCACGTATTAAAGCCTATGCAATGTCGGGTATTGAGCCTGAAATTATGGGTCTTGGCCCTGTTGAAGCGGTAAAGAAAACCCTGAATAAAGCAGGCTGGAGCTTAGATCAAGTTGATTTGATTGAAGCTAACGAAGCCTTTGCCGCTCAGGCTTTAGGCGTTGCCAAAGAACTAGGCTTAGACTTAGATAAAGTAAACGTGAATGGCGGTGCAATTGCCCTCGGTCACCCGATTGGTGCTTCTGGTTGCCGTATCCTTGTGACGTTACTACACGAAATGCAACGCCGTGATGCAAAAAAAGGCATCGCAACGCTTTGCGTCGGCGGTGGTATGGGTGTTGCACTTGCGGTTGAACGCGACTAAGTAACCGAGCCGAAAGTACTGCACGAGTCAAAGCTATTGAATTTGATAGCTGTTCAAAGCCAGTAATAAGTTAAGACATAATGGGAGCTTCGGCTTCCACTATTTTTTTAACTACACAGAGCTTAAAATAATATTGTTGTCGATTAATTTGACATGACAAGTTCTGCTTAATCCACCGAAAGTAAGTGCTGAATATGATCACTAAAGTGATAAAAATGCATGGTATCGGGTTGCTGTTTCAGCTGTTGCCATGCGTCTACAAACGACGTCCAACCTAAATCTTTTAGGCATTGCACAATCATTTCCAATTGCGACAAAGTCTTTTCAGTCGATTGTTTTAACCGAATTTGTCGGTCTAATTGTTCAATTTTTTGCCCCAATTGGAAAAATAAATATATCTGCTGTGGTTCTGCATCTAATAGTGCTTCGCAGTCTTGTACCACATCACAAATATAACTCGCGTTATCGCACGCATTTTGAATACATTGCTGTAATTCAACATAAGTAGCTTTAGAAAACACCTGTGCCAAGTTTTGAATTTTTGTCCGTGTTTGCTCAAACTGCATCGCAAATGAAGCAGGCTGTTCTTCGTTTAAAATCAATTCATTTAAAGAAGCTGCATCAAATGCAGGCAAACAAAAGGCATGTGCATAAGTCAAAGCAGCATCATTTTGTTTAAATGGAAATTGCTGACATACATATTGAATACGGGTTAAATATCGGGCTAACCAAAAAATTTCTCGCGCATCGCTGCTAGATAAATTCACGGTTGTTTCATCCTCCTAACTCTAAGGTCTGTTGATAATTCATCGCGATAAAGCACCTCAATCGCCTTGCCCAATTAACCTACAGCACTCATCCACTCAGACCGCTTTTATTTACATAAACCTGTATCTACCATACAAAACAATGACGGGTTTTCACTTAAACACAACTATTCAATCTTGCTTTTCTAATTGATCCAAGTATGGCTTGAGGTCATAGTTTCTGATTCACTTCTATTATTTGATTAACTTTGCCCGTCCAAATTTTGTGATATTTACTGCAAAATCTGCGGTTATATTTTGCCCTTTTTCAGTAAAAAACTTGCTAATCATTCCGAGTTTTCTTATTGTGTGGAAGAACAAGTTTTCATCCGTATGAATTGACCTAGTAAATATTGAATATGTCTATACAAGAAAAAGAAACATCGAATAGTTTATATCGCCAATGGCAAATTTTATCGCGCCTTTCTACAGGTAAATGGATGGGCACACGTGAATTACACGATGTCCTGCAACGTGAAGGTATCGACATTAGTTTGCGTACGATTCAACGTGACTTAAATCAAATTTCTCAGCGCTTTCCAATTGAAAGTAATGGTACCGTACCACAAGGTTGGCGCTGGCGTTCAGATGCACCGATTCAAAGTTTACCGCACATGACCAGCTCTCAAGCGGTAACGTTTATGATGGTCGAGGAACATTTAAAACATCTGCTGCCGCCAAGTTTGATTGAAGAAATGAACCCATGGTTTGATTTGGCACGACGCAGTCTATCGACCCAAAACAATGTCCGCCAATGGATTAATCGTGTGCGAATTGTGCCTGCAACACAACCTTTAATTCCACCAGTCGTAGACCGCAATGCACAACAGGCGATATATGAAGGCTTGCTCCAAGACAAACAACTAGAATGTATTTATCAATCACGCAGCAATTCAGGCGAAGAAAAAACTTATGTGCTGAATCCTTTGGCTTTGGTGCAAAAAGGTGCGGTGATTTATTTAATCTGTACTCGATTTGACAAAACCGACATTCAAACCTTTGCCCTGCATCGTTTTAAAGCAGCCAAAGTTTTAGATTCACGCGCCTTGCATCCTGTTAATTTTGATATTGATGCCTATATTGAATCTGGCGAATTAGGTTTTAGAGTCGATTTCAGTAAAGCTACTGAAAATATTCAGCTCAAACTTACCATGCAAAAAGCTGATGCCATATACTTCGATGAAAGCCAATTAAGCAAAGATCAAACTATGGAAACACTGGAAAATGGTAATGTGTTGGTGACTGCCACTGTGCCGTTTACCTCACAATTGGTTTGGTGGTTGCGTAGTTTTGGTAAAAAGCTAATTCAGATTGAACCTGTAGAAGTTGCCAATGCGGTGCATCAAACTCAGGAATAAAAAAGCCCCAAATATATTGGGGCGATAGCATTATCGTTCTCTTTTAAATCAAATTATTGTGATTGCTGATTGAAGTTAAAATTAAAATTGACTCGGCATCGTTCAGCGTGGGCATGCCAGTTCAGCTGTACTATAACGAATGCTTTTTAAAGTCATATTTTGCTCCTATCTGTGTTGATAAGTGTCACTTTAAATGCTCCTGATCTAGCTGTGAAATCATAAGATATGCAGTCGAAATCAGATTTATTCTTATACGCAACTTCTTCTTTGCTTAGCATCTGATTTACTTTGGCGCATAAAAAAGCCCGCAATTTAAATTGTGGGCTTCTTCATCAATCCATCAAACCTTAAGCAGATTTACGTGACTGTGCATTTTTACGAATGGTGATCATCACCAATTGAACTGCGGCAGGTGTCACACCTGGAATACGACTGGCTTGTGCCAAAGTTTCAGGCAAAACATGCTTCAATTTTAGCGTGATTTCACGCGATAAACCTGACACTGCATCATAATCAAAATCGGCAGGGATTTTGGTTTCTTCCAAGCGTTTTAATTGTGCGACATCTTCATGCTGACGGTTGATATAACCTGCATATTTCACTGCAATTTCAATTTGATCGCCCACTTGTGCAGAAACGTCTGAACCCGTTAATTCTGCGATTTGCGCAAAACTGATATTTGGACGTTTTAACAGATCAATCGCAGAACATTCTTTGGATAAATCTGCACCTGTCATTTCAACAAATTTTTTACCCATTGGGTTGTTTGGTGCAGCCCACAAATGTTGTAAACGCCCTGTTTCACGTTCTACTGCTTCCATTTTTTCACAGTAAGCTGCCCAACGAGTGTCATCCACCAAACCAAGCTCACGACCAATTGGCGTCAAACGCTGATCGGCATTATCTTCACGCAACATCAAACGGTATTCCGCACGTGAGGTAAACATGCGGTACGGTTCTTTGGTACCTAGCGTGATCAAATCATCAACCAATACACCAATATAAGCTTCGTCACGTTTTGGTGTCCATTGTTCCTGATCCCAAGCGCGACGTGCCGCATTCAAACCAGCTAACACACCTTGCGCACCCGCTTCTTCATAGCCAGTCGTACCATTAATTTGACCTGCAAAATACAAGTTATTAATGGCTTTGGTTTCCAAAGTGAATTTCAAGGCTTGTGGATTGAAGTAATCATATTCAATCGCATAACCTGGACGCAAAATATGCGCATTTTCCATACCACGAATTGAACGAACTAACTCGAACTGCACATCAAACGGTAAAGAGGTTGAAATCCCGTTTGGATACAATTCATGTGTATCTAAACCTTCAGGCTCCAAAAATACCTGATGCGAGTCTTTATCAGAAAAACGGTGAATTTTATCTTCAATCGATGGGCAGTAACGTGGGCCAACACCTTCAATCACACCTGTATACATCGGTGAACGATCTAAACCACCACGAATAATTTCGTGAGTACGTTCATTGGTATGGGTGATATAGCAGTTCACTTGTTCAGGGTGCATCGACACATCACCCATGAATGACATGGTTGGTGATGGGAAATCACCTGGCTGCGGAATCATGACCGAAAAATCGACTGAGCGTGCATCAATACGTGGTGGCGTACCTGTTTTTAAACGCCCAACAGGCAAATTTAATTCACGTAAACGTGCCGCCAAAGCAATTGATGGAGGATCGCCTGCACGACCACCGCTCGATTTTTCTAAACCGATGTGAATCACACCACCCAAGAATGTACCTGTGGTCAATACCACGGTTTTCGCATCAAAACGAATCCCCATTTGAGTGACTACACCTTTTACAGTATCGCCTTCTACAATCAGGTCATCGGCTGCTTGTTGGAAAATATCTAAATTGGCTTGGTTTTCTAAAGTGGCGCGAATCGCAGCTTTAAAGCGAACTCGGTCTGCCTGCGCACGTGTTGCACGAACAGCAGCACCTTTACGCGAGTTTAAAATACGGAATTGAATCCCGCTTTTATCGGCAGCCAATGCCATTGCGCCGCCTAAGGCATCAATCTCACGTACCAAATGCGACTTACCAATCCCGCCAATTGCAGGGTTACAGCTCATCTGCCCTAAAGTCTCAATGTTATGAGTTAAGAGTAAGGTTTGACGACCCATACGTGCTGCTGCAAGCGCCGCTTCGGTGCCTGCGTGACCGCCACCAATAACAATGACATCGTAAACTTTAGGATAGTGCATAATGGTCAATGAGAGATAAAAAATAAAGACGGAATATTATAGCAAAACTTGTGGCATAAGTTGACAGATTCAGTCGATTTTATTGGCTTAACCGCGCTACAAAATTAATATTTTGTAATCCAAATTTGCATTTTTACTGTACATAAAAACATTTAGACCTAAAAATTAACCAGATCACCGTTGTTTTAATTTGTCTATTTTTTATCCTAATAGCACAGATATGAGAAACAAAGGGAAACATCATGAATAAGAAAATTTTGCTGTCCTCTATGCTTTGTGGCTTATTTTTCAGTCCATTTGCAGTGCAGGCAAATGATAAAGTAGAAACCGTCTATAACGCGCAAAAATTCCAGCAAGTCTGTAAAGGTAAAACTCAGGGCGCACCTGTAAGCTTTGCTTATCGTGGGATTATCTGGAATGGTACCTGTGAACCACAATTCTTTAGTTCATCTAAAGCAGTGCAATTACAAGGCAATGAGCCTGAATTATACCGTTCTTGTATGGCAGATGCGCAAAGTACCGTCATTACAGTCAATGGTACTGAGTTAAAAGGCAAATGTGCCTTAGGCTTTACGCCACCACGCCCTGCTGCCATGTGATCAATCACTTAATCTATATTTTCATGAACAGATCGGCTTGTATTCATTCAAACTGAAAGCATGAAAATAACACCAAAGCAGTCATTTATAAGAAGTGACTGCTTTGTTTATTGCACAAGCTCAAAAAACAATTACACTGCAAAGAGAGGGAAAATTATACCCATAAGAAAAAAATAAAGGATGTGCTATGGATTCAGGCTTTTTTACCTTTTTTCTACCACTGACCTTGGCTGTGATGATGATGGGCTTAGGCTTACAACTCACGCCTAAAGACTTTATTCGGGTCAATCAATTTCCTAAAGTCATTTTTTTAACGCTTTTTTCACAATTGGTCATTTTGCCTGTTTTAGCATTTTCAATTTGTTTATTTTTAGAATTGCCACCGCTATTGGCAATTGGCTTAATGCTGCTTGCTGCCTCACCAGGGGGGCCTACTGCGAACTTATTTAGCTATGTCTATAAAGGTGACGTTGCCCTAAATATTACCCTAACCGCAATGAACTCTGTGATGGCAACCTTTACCCTGCCTTTTATTGTTAATTTGTCTTTTCTATATTTTATGACCGATCAACAACAAATTGGCATGCCTATTGAAAAAATGGCACAGGTTTTTTTACTGATTATTGTGCCTGTATGTGTAGGAATGGCGGTGCGTAATGCGATGCCACAAATTGCATTACAGTTGGGCAAACCTATGCGTTTGATGTCCATTTATTTCATTTTCGCTTTATTCTTTTATGCGCTTTTCCGCGAACGCGCCAATGTCTTTGACTATTTCAGTGCAATTGGCATCGCAACTGCACTATTTTGCTTTTTAAGTTTACTTATTGGTTATCTGGTGCCGTATTTGGCGGGTGTGCCTGATCAACAAGCACGCTCCTGTTGTTTTGAAATTGGCATTCATAACACTGCCGTTGCTTTAACCATTGCACTATCAGTTTTGCAAAGCACTGAAATTGCCATTCCTTCTGCGATTTACACCATTTTTATGTATATGTTCAGCTTTATTTTAGGGAGTATGTTAGCTAGACAATCGGCCAAACTTGCCCTTCAAAACAAACAGGAGCAGAGTTTAAACCACAATAAAAATACAATTTAAGATGTGAGCAATATTCAATTAACCACAGATTAAACAAATAGTTAGATATTAAATAGATCATTATAGATGTAAAAACAAAGGAGTGTTTATGGATTCAGGATTAATCACAATATTTTTGCCGCTGGCTTTGGCCGTGGTCATGGCTGGACTTGGCTTAGAACTCACTCCTAACGACTTTAAACGGGTGAGCAAACACCCCAAAGCAGTGTTTATTGCTTTATTTTGTCAATTGGTCGTCCTGACAGCAATTGCATTTTTTATTTGTAAACTGCTGAATTTACCACCATTGCTTGCAGTCGGACTCATGCTACTGGCAGCATCTCCTGGCGGGCCAACAGCCAACTTGTTTAGCTACTTATATAAGGGCGATATTGCCCTAAACATCACCCTTACTGCCGTCAATTCCGTGATTGCAGCATTTACCTTA
Organism: Acinetobacter sp. YH01007; assembly: GCF_013420425.1. NCBI lineage: Bacteria > Pseudomonadati > Pseudomonadota > Gammaproteobacteria > Moraxellales > Moraxellaceae > Acinetobacter > Acinetobacter sp. YH01007. Next base: position 165,918 of record NZ_VOYC01000006.1, read on the forward strand.
CCACTGATTGTCAACTTTGCCATTCAGCATTTTATGCAGGATGGGCAACAAGTTGGCTTACAATTTGCCAAAGTATTGCAGGTGTTTTTAATTATTATTATCCCTGTCACTTTAGGGATGTTAGTACGCCATTTTAGCCCTCAAACGGCAGACCGCTTAAACAAACCTGTGCGTATTTTTGCTGTGGTTTTTCTAATTGTGATTATTATTGGCGCAATTGCCAAAGAGCGAAACAACATCATGCTTTATTTGGCAGATGTAGGACTTGCCACTGCCCTGTTCTGTGCCTGCAGTTTATTGATTGGTTATTTTGTCCCGCGTTTCTTTGGCGTAAATAGCCAACAAGCCCGAGCCTGCGCCTTTGAAATTGGCATTCACAACAGTACCCTTGCAATGACTATCGCCCTAACCGTTATGTCAAGCTCAACCATTGCCATGCCTGCTGCGGTTTATTCTATTTTCATGTATATTTTTGCCGCAATTTTAGGCACATTACTAAATAAATTTGTGCCGACACCTGCATCGGAGCAATCTGCATCCTAAACAAGTCTCTCAATCATCCCCAATCCAGCAATTTGACTGTTTTGGGGATGATTGAGCGATGATGGTTCAAACAAATTCTTAACTTATATTTTTTAGAGTTATATTTTTGTCACATTATTCGACTATAAGCATAAAGCGAATTTGAAACTTCCAATCGTATAGAGTTTTCCCTTTCGCAATCCGAATAAAAAATAACAGCGTCTGCAGCAGTTCAGTTACAATAGCGCTTTCGCATTAAATTTTAGGTTATCTCCGTGAAGTGGTTACAAATACATATTACTGTTGATCAAGCGCAAGTCGATTTTACTGAAACCCTGCTCAGTTCATTGGGTGCAGTCAGCGTAACCTTAGATGATGCGGAAAATCAGGACTTACTTGAGCCACTGCCAGGTGAAACACCACTTTGGAACAAAGTCATTGTGACAGGTATTTATGCACAAGACGAAGGTGAAGAAATTGATGTTGCAGCCTTAGAAACCTTTATTCGTGCGCAAATGCCAGATGCCCCTTTACGCAGTGAATTTTTGGAAGATCAGGTTTGGGAACGCTCATGGATGGATTACTACGAGCCAATCCAGATTGCAGAGAAATTCTGGATTGTACCTGAATGGTTAGAACCACCTGAGGCAGATGCAGTCAATATTAAACTTGACCCAGGTTTGGCTTTTGGTACAGGTAACCATGCCAGTACGTTCCTGTGCCTGCAATGGTTAGGTAAAACCAATGTAAAAGATAAAGTCGTGATCGACTACGGTTGTGGTTCAGGTATTTTAGGAGTAGCGGCTTTGTTGCTCGGTGCAAAAAAAGTCTATGCGACTGATATTGACCCGCAAGCAGTTTTAGCGACCAAACAAAATGCAGAACTCAACGGTGTACTTAAAAACTTATATGTGGGACTTCCAGAAGAGTTCAATGAAACCATCGGTAATGAAAAAGCAGACATTTTAGTTGCCAATATTTTGGCAGGCCCATTGATGATGCTTGCGCCAGAGTTTGCAACTTTAATTAAATCTGAGGGCGAGTTCGCACTTGCAGGTGTAATTGAAGAGCAAGTTGCTGAAGTTTCTAGTGTTTATTCTGAATTTTTTGATATAGTACAAGTCGAAAAACGTGAAGAAAACTGGTGTCGAATTTCTGGGAAACGCCATCCCCACTAACTGTAATTTTTGAGTTATGAGTGACAAGCAAACCAAGTGCCCTGAATGCCAAACTGTTTATAAAGTATCCGTTGCGCAGCTGACCGTTGCGCAAGGGATGGTTTGTTGTCCTAAATGCGACAATACCTTTAATGCTCTTTCGCATTTGGTATTTGCCTTTCCTCAAAATAAAAACTCAGTCACATCACAATTACATCACATTCAAAACCGCAGTTTTATGCAGGCAACTGCTGAACTTGCGCAACCGCAACATATTTTAGATATTTTTCAGCGTAAAGTTGAACATTCCAATATTGATCTGAAAACCTATCTGAATAACCTCAATTATTTCAGTACTGAACCGATTGGCAACATTCCTGCCATGAAGTTGTCTGCGCCTGATCTTGAAAGTGAAAAAAAGCATGGCAATGGTTACTACTTACTTTGGGGAATTATTAATCTTTTATTGATTGGCTTGTTGATCTTCCAAATTTTGTGGTTTAACCCAAAGTTTTTAAACAGCAGCCCTGCACTGAATTCTGTGTTTACCCAAGTCTGTCAATTTTTTAACTGTAGCAGTTTAGAAGAACGCTATAGCTTAATTTCAGCAAATCGCGTGAAGGTTAAACGTGTAGATCGTATGAATACACAATTTACGGGTGAGCTGATCAATTACTATGATAAAAGCTTGGCTTTGCCTAATATCAAAGTCACTTTAAAAGAAAAACAACAAACATTATCGACTTACATCTATTCCCCACAGGAGTATTTGGTCGAAAGTCTTTCGAGCATTCAACGTATTCCTAAAAACAGTCCATTTAAGTTTGACATTTTAGTTCCAATATCACGAAACGACTTCGATGCCTATACTTTAGAAATTATCAAGCCTTAATTCACAAAAAAATAGTGAAAAAATAGCGAAAAAAATTAAAAAAATTGCAGTTTTCTTGCTCACTTTTTCTCATACAATGGTATCATACGCGCCACGAAAGCTTTGTGCTGCAAACTCCTCGCAAGATTCACAACAAATATAGATCTGTCTAATGCGCTTTATTTTTATATATCGCGTACAGAGTAGATTTTTTGTTTTGATTTTGGTCTGTAACAATTATTAATGTATTGTTACGCTTAAATTTCGACCAATGCCTAGAGTTGTGGCAAGCTAAATGTTCCAGTTTTAGAACTTCCCGTTTTAGGATCTAAAACGGAGTTCATTTAATTTATAGACCACATTGATATATCACTTTATCCCAGTGATATCTGATTTTCGGATTAATTCGCATGAATAGCAAATCTCCTATTTTTACTGCACAATCTGATGTTGCTTTACGTATTCACGTAGATCGCGCAGTTCGCCATTATTTTGCACAACTACAAGGTGAACAACCTTCACAAGTGTATGACATGGTGTTAGCAGAAATGGAGAAACCTCTTTTATCTGTTGTTCTTGAATACACTCGCGGTAACCAAACACGCGCTGCTGAAATTCTTGGACTAAACCGTGGTACTTTACGTAAAAAGTTAAAAGCTCACGGTTTAATGAGTGAATAAGTGATAAAATGCTTGCGACCTCCGCAGGCATTTTTTTTACCTGCATTTTGCTAGTTTGTTTTAATCTGTAATTGAAAACTGTGACGAAGATCATGACTATTAAACGCGCTTTAATCTCTGTTTCTGACAAAACAGGTATTGTTGAATTTGCACAAGACCTTGCTGCTCTTGGGGTAGAAATTTTATCTACTGGCGGTACTTATAAGTTGCTTAAAGACAACAATATTGCTGTCGTAGAAGTATCAGAGCATACTGGTTTCCCTGAAATGATGGATGGTCGTGTAAAAACGTTACACCCAAAAATTCATGGCGGTATCTTGGCTCGTCGTGGTCTAGACGAAGCAGTCATGGCAGAACACAATATTGATGCCATCGACTTGGTTGTTGTTAACCTTTATCCATTTGCTGCGACTGTTGCAAAACCAAATTGTTCACTTGCAGATGCGATTGAGAACATCGACATTGGTGGCCCTACTATGGTTCGCGCTGCAGCGAAAAACCATGCTTCTGTAGGTATTGTAGTAAATGCTTCTGACTATGCGACTGTTATTGCAGAAATGAAAAGCAACGGTGCATTGTCTTACGAAACTCGTTTTGATTTGGCAGTGAAAGCATTTGAACACACTGCACAATATGACGGCATGATCGCCTCTTACTTAGGTGCACGTGTAGGTAAAGAAGAAGGTACTGCTGACCAATTTGCACGTACATTCAATACACAATTGAACAAAGCGCAAGATTTACGTTACGGCGAAAACCCGCATCAATCTGCAGCGTTCTATGTAGACCCTGCTGCAACTGAAGCTTCTGTTTCTACAGCGAAACAGCTTCAAGGTAAAGAATTATCTTATAACAACATTGCAGATACTGATGCCGCACTTGAATGTGTGAAATCATTTGCAAAACCTGCTTGTGTGATCGTAAAACACGCGAACCCATGTGGTGTTGCTGTATCTTTAGACGGTATTCAAGCGGCTTATGACCTTGCTTATGCAACTGACCCTGAATCTGCATTTGGTGGCATCATTGCGTTTAACCGTGAGTTAGACGTTGCCACTGCACAAGCGATTGTAGACCGTCAATTCGTTGAAGTAATCATTGCGCCTAGCATTGCAGATGGCGTACTTGAAGTGACTGGCGCGAAGAAAAACGTACGTGTACTGGTATGTGGCGAACTTCCTGCGATTGATGCACGCGCTCCACAAATGGATTACAAACGTGTCAACGGCGGTTTATTGGTTCAAGATCAAGACTTGGGCATGATCACTAAAGATGACTTAAAAGTTGTGACCAAACGTGCACCAACTGAACAAGAAATTGACGACATGATCTTTGCTTGGAAAGTTGCGAAATACGTAAAATCGAACGCAATTGTTTATGCAAAAAACCGTCAGACCATTGGTGTTGGTGCAGGTCAAATGAGCCGTGTAAACTCTGCTCGTATTGCTGCCATTAAAGCAGAACATGCAGGTTTAGTGGTTGAAGGTGCAGTAATGGCATCTGACGCATTCTTCCCATTCCGTGATGGTATTGATAACGCAGCTAAAGCTGGTATCAAATGCATTATTCAACCGGGTGGTTCTATGCGTGATGAAGAAACGATTGCAGCAGCAGATGAAGCTGGTATTGCAATGGTCTTCACTGGCATGCGTCATTTCCGTCACTAATTAAACTCATTAATTAGAAGTCGTATTTAATAATCCTCCGAAATCCCCCTTTTTTATAAAAGGGGGACTTTTCACGTAAGGGAACTGTGTTTTTATGCACAATCTCCTTCCTTTTCAAGGGTGAAAAGCATAGCTTCGCTAGGGGGATTTTATTCTTTGAGGGATTTTTAGATGAATATTTTAGTTTTAGGTAGCGGCGGTCGTGAACATGCGTTGGCATGGAAAATCGCACAAGATGACAAAGTCGCTAAAGTCTTCGTTGCACCGGGTAATGCAGGTACGGCAACAGAAAACAAATGCGAGAATGTAGCGTTAGATATTCAAAATAACCCTGCAATCATCGACTTTGCCAAAAATAATGCTGTTGATTTAATCATTGTTGGCCCTGAAGCACCACTGGTCAATGGTGTAGTAGATGCCTGCCGTGAAGCGGGTTTAAAAATTTGGGGCCCAACCCAGTTTGCTGCACAGCTTGAAGGTTCTAAAGCCTTTGCCAAGCACTTTTTAAAACGTCACAACATTCCAACTGCATTCTATGACGTATTCACCGAAGTTGATGCGGCAAAAGCATTTGTTGAAAAAAATGGTGCTCCAATCGTGATCAAGGCGGACGGTCTTGCTGCAGGTAAAGGCGTGATCGTGGCGATGACCAATCAAGAAGCATTTGATGCAATTGATGACATGCTAGCAGGCAACAAATTTGGTGATGCAGGTTCACGTGTAGTCATTGAAGAATTCCTTGCAGGTGAAGAAGCTTCTTTCATTTGTATGATTGATGGCGACAACATCCTTCCTATGGCAACTTCACAAGACCACAAGCGTATTTTTGAAGGCGACCAAGGTCCAAATACTGGTGGTATGGGTGCATACTCTCCTGCCCCTGTCGTGACTGCAGACGTATTTGAAAAAACCATGAATGAAGTGATGCGTCCTACTGTTGAAGGTATGAAAAAAGACGGTCATGTTTATACAGGTTTCTTATACGCAGGCTTAATGATTGACGACAAAGGTCAACCAAAAGTGATCGAGTTTAACTGCCGTTTTGGTGACCCAGAAACACAACCAATTATGATGCGCTTAAAGTCATCTTTGGTAGATTTGGTTGAAGCAGGTATTGCTGGCAACTTACCTGCCGAAGCAGACTGGGATGAACGCAAAACTGTCGGGATTGTATTGGCGACTGCGGGTTACCCTGAAACTTCAGGCAAAGGTGATGTGATTTCTGGTTTAGAAACACAAATGGCAGATGCGAAAGTATTCCACGCAGGTACAGCAAGCAATGCCGATGGTGAGATTGTGACCAATGGTGGTCGTGTACTGTGTGTAACTGCGCTCGGTAATACCATTGGCGAAGCGCAAGCTAAAGCCCTTGAACTGTGCGAAAAAGTTACCTTTGATGGTGTGCAATATCGTAAAGATATTGGCTATCGTGCCATTGCTCGTGAAAATGCTTAAAATTTTTAGTTTAGCCTAAAAATTTAAGTCCATAAAAAAGCTCGTCACTGTACGAGCTTTTTGTTTATCAGGTTGTAACCCATGTACATTGTGATGATCTACGTTTATAAAATACTTTAGATCAATAAACATGCAAAAAATAAAAAGCTTCAAAGAATTTTTAATTTCAATATTCGTTGAGTTTACATTGCAAATACTTTTTATTTTTGCAGGATTAATATATTTGGCTTATGTTTTTATAGGGATAGGTTCATTGTTACTCTGTTTGCCTTATATATGGGCGATATATTATCGTTGGAAAAATCATTCATAACTTCTTTTATGTATTTACAGCCATGTTCTGATTCTTGTAACTAAGCCGATTTCATACCGACAATTTCATATCTCGTTTTTTACTATCGATTGCAGAATAAATTTTAAAGCACCTAAATATTTAAACACTTGTTCAAATCCTTAATCTTTACAGAATATATTTATTTATAAGAACTTATTTTGACTTATTCGCTTTCTGTTGTAAAACAGTGATATGCATAACATACACAGCACTATATAGAATTATTTTTTATTGTTATGATGGTGCATCTTTTGAAAAAGTGAATTGCCCATCCATCTCAAAATTATTGATTGAGCTGTGGGCTGACTTTTTCAGTACTCAAACAATACCTACAACATATTTGAGAAACATACAAAATCATCATCATGCGATTCCATCCATCGTGCTGATTTGATTCTTCTCAATCATTGGCAACTTTAGGCACTGCTTAAACTTGCTCGGGATATATTCATGAAAAAGCTCCTTGGTCTTGTACTTGGTCTTTCAGTTGGCTTGGCTGGCTGTGGCAAACAAGAAGCGCCTGCGACTGACGCGGCACAAAAAGATTCTTCTGCTCTACACACTGTCACTATGGCATCGACTGGTTCAGATGCAGATATTTGGCGTTTTATTGCCGACTTACCTGAAACCAAAGCAGCAGGTATTCAACTTGAAGTGAAAAACTTCACCGATTACGTGTCAATGAACACGGCGGTAGCAAATAAAGAAATTGATCTTAACGCATTCCAATCTTATGCCTATATGGTGGCATTTAATGCCAACAATAAAGATCAAATTGCACCAGTAGCGACAACTTACTTAGAGCCAATGGGTATTTACTCAAGCAAAGTGAAAAAGTTGGATGAGTTCAAAACAGGTGCAACCATTGCTATTCCAAATGATGGTGCCAATGAATCACGTGCACTGTTATTACTTCAATCGGCTGGTTTGGTTAAACTGAAAGATGGTTTTGACAATGTTCAAGGCACGCCTGCAGACATCGTAGAAAATGCTAAGCAAATTCAAATCAAACCAATTCAAATGGCAACGGCTGTACGTGTAAAAGATGAAGTCGATGCAATTGTCTTGGGCAACACCCTTGCAATGGAAGGTGGTTTGAACGTACTGAAAGATTCAATTTATTACGAACCAATTGACCAAAGCACAAAAATGAATGTCAATATTCTCGCGACTGCTGCAGATCGTCAAAATGACCCAATCTTGCAAAAAGTAGGTGCGTTGTATCATACCGAAGCGGTGAAGCAATATATTGATCAGCACTTTGGCGGAACAAAAGTTGCGGTAAATAAACCTGTCAGCTATTTCACTGAAGCAGCAAAATAGTAATATAATGCGTTAAACAAAACAGGCAAAGCGAACTTTGCCTGTTTTTTCATTTATGGACATTTCTTGACGATATGATTGAATTTAAAAACATTTCAAAGCACTATCAGCTCAAAGGTCAAACACTGCGTGCGTTGGATCAAATTAATCTACAAATTCCAACAGGCAGTATTTTTGGCATTATTGGCTATAGTGGTGCAGGTAAAAGTACGTTAATCCGCTTGATCAATTTGTTGGAGCGTCCAAATGCTGGGCAAGTCATCATTCATCAAAAAGATTTTACTGCACTCAATGCCCGTGAATTGCGTCAAGAACGTGCCCATATTGGAATGATTTTTCAGCACTTCAATTTATTGCAGACCAAAACTGTGGCTGCCAATATTGAAATGCCGATGAAACTGTTAGGCTGGAACAAAGCCAAACGTGAAAAACGTTTAAATGAATTACTTGAGTTTATTGATTTAAAACATAAAAAAGATGCCTATCCTGATGAACTTTCAGGCGGACAAAAGCAACGTGTCGGTATTGCGCGTGCGCTAGCCAATCATCCTAAAATTTTACTCTGCGATGAAGCGACTTCGGCACTTGATCCGCAGACTACCAAATCTGTACTGGAATTACTGAAAAAAATTAACCGTGAACAAGGCATTACCATTGTAATGGTGACGCATGAAATGGATGTGATTGAATCGGTTTGTGATTATGTTGCAGTGATGGAACAAGGCAAAGTGATTGAAACAGGTTCAACCTTGGAAATTTTTAGTCAGCCGCAACACCCGACCACTAAAAGCTTCATTCAAACTGTGTTGCAGCAACAATTGCCTATCAATATTTTGAATAATCTGGAAAATCAAAATCAGCACAGCATTTATTGTCTGAAATTTTTAGGTAAATCGGCTCAGGAAACCGTGATTCAAGCTATCATTAAACAGTTTGATATTAGCCTGAATATTTTATTTGCCAATATGACCGAAATTGATGGTGCTGTGATTGGGCAAATGTTCATTCAATTACTCGGTGATACAAACGTCATTCAACAGGCGCTTGAGTTTCTGAAAGCCAATGGCGTTGAAGTTGAACAGTCAGGAATACAAGCATGAGAGATTTAATTGTACAGTGGCTGACTTCGGTAACCACACCTTTCTGGAAAAGCTCTTTATCTATTGACCAATTTGTTACGGCCTTACAAGAAACCTTTCATATGGTGTTCTTTGCCATGTTGTTTGGTTGTATCTGGGGCTTTATTCAGGGCATTACCCTTGTAGTGACTCGTCCGACAGGTATTTTACCAAACCGTGTGATTTATCACGGACTCAACCCGATTGTAAATGCACTGCGCTCCCTGCCCTTCATTATTTTATTGATTGCGGTGATTCCGCTGACTAAATTTTTAGTGGGTACATCCATCGGAACTTGGGCAGCCATTGTACCGCTGACCATTTATGTCGGCCCGTATATTGGTCGTTTGGTAGAAACTTCACTACTTGAAGTCAATGAAGGGATTGTCGAATCTGCACAGGCAATGGGTGCTACACCATTACAAATTATCTTCAAATTTATTTTACCTGAAGCACGCAGCTCACTCATTTTGAACCTAACTACAGCCACCATTAGCTTAATTGGCGCAACTGCGATGGCAGGTGCAGTCGGTGCTGGTGGCATTGGTGACCTTGCTATTTCTTATGGTTATCAGCGTTTTGATAGTAGTGTCGTGATGCTAACCGTGGTGGTCTTATTAATTTTAGTGCAATTGGTGCAAAGTTTAGGTGACTGGTTATCTAAACTCAGATAAATCTTTCATCTACACATCAGAAATAGATTCATCATTTAACCCCTTGCTACTCATAAGAGCATGTAAGGGGTTAAAACCGTACTCCTTCTCCATGCATGCTTGATTCACACCATATCAACATCCCAAAAACTGAAAATTTGATATACGGTCTAGGTCATCGAAAACCGTAGGAAAAACTTTGCAGCATGTTTTGTCTTGAGCAGAGCATGCTAAAATAACCCGTGATTTTTTAAGGGACTGATTCATGCGCTTTGTTCATTTAGGTATACATACAGAATTTTCGATTACCGAGTCGATTGTACGCATACCTGACTTGATTAAAGCTGCAGTCAATGAAGAAATGCCTGCTTTGGCATTGACCGATCTCTCTAACCTACACGCTGCCGTAAAGTTTTATGGCAAATGTTTGGGGCAAGGCATCAAACCGATTTTAGGTTCAGTGCTGCGTTTAAATGATGCCGATCATCGTGTGACGCTATTGTCGATGAACAATCACGGCTGGCGCAATCTGACCGAACTGGTGTCGCGTGGCTATATTGAAGGTCAGCAACTCAATATCCCTTGCGTCAATAAAGCATGGATTTTAGAACAAGCCGATGATCTGATTCTGTTACTCGGCATTCAAAGTGATGTCGGCAAAATGCTGATCACGTCCAATCCACAAAAAGCCGAACCGTTGCTAGAAGAATGGATAGAAAAATTTGGTAATCGGGTCTATTTGGCGCTGACCCGTACAGATCGTCCCGATGAAGATGCTTTTATTGCCGAAGCGGTTAAATTAGCTAAAAAATATAATATTGGCGTGGTGGCACATAATGATGTGCACTTTGTCCGCCGTGAAGATTATGAAGCGCACGAAGCGCGAGTTTGTATTGCCGATGGTTATGTTTTAGGGGATAACCGTCGTCCTAAAACGTATAGTCCTGAGCAATATTTTAAAACTACTGCAGAAATGACGGAATTATTTTCCGACATTCCAAGTGCTATTGAAAACAGCTATCACATTGCCAAACGCTGTAACGTCACGCTGCAATTGGGTAAATATTTCCTTCCAGATTATCCAATTCCAGACGGACACACCATTGATACCTACTTCGCGCACCTATCCAAACAAGGTTTAGAAGAACGTCTAAATGTGCTCTATCCTGTCACACAGCGCGATGAAGACTGGGCAGAAATTCGCAAACCTTATGATGAACGAATTGAATACGAAATTAATATTATTAACTCGATGGGCTTCCCGGGTTACTTCCTCATCGTCATGGACTTTATTCAATGGTCTAAAAATAATGGCGTACCTGTTGGGCCGGGTCGTGGTTCAGGCGCAGGCTCATTGGTCGCTTATAGCTTAAAAATTACCGACTTAGACCCATTGCGTTATGAACTACTCTTTGAACGTTTCTTAAACCCAGAACGTGTATCCATGCCCGACTTTGACGTCGATTTCTGTATTGCAGGACGCGATAAAGTCATTGATTATGTGGCACGCACCTATGGACGTGATGCGGTATCACAAATTGCCACTTTCGGTACTATGGCCGCCAAAGGTGCGATTCGAGATGTCGCACGGGTTTTGGGCAAGTCTTATGGTTTGGCAGACCGTATTTCTAAACTGATTCCAACTAAACCTTTAGGGCTTAGTTTGGAAGAATCAATTGAAGCCGAACCACAGCTGAAAGATGTGGTGACCAATCCATCTAACCCAGACTATGACGATGCTTCAGAAATTTGGGAAATGGCTTTAAAACTTGAAGGCATTACCCGCAACACAGGCAAACACGCAGGTGGTGTGGTCATTGCACCAACCAAAATCACCGACTTTTCTGCGGTTATGTGCGATGCTGATGGAACCGCCCGTGTTGCACAATACGATAAAGACGATGTTGAATCGGCAGGTTTGGTCAAATTTGACTTCTTGGGTTTACGTAACCTGACGGTTATTGAAGATGCAGTACAAAATATCAATAAACGCATCCAAGCCGATACACCGCTAGATATTGCCCATATTCCATTGGACGATAAAGATGCCTATTTAGTCTTTGCCAATGCCAACACCACAGCGGTATTCCAGTTTGAATCCGTGGGCATGAAAAAGATGCTGAAAGAAGCACGCCCAAGCAAATTTGAGGAAATTATTGCCTTCGTGTCCTTGTATCGTCCTGGCCCGATGGATCTCATTCCAGACTTTATTCACCGTATGCACGGTGGCGAGTTTGAGTATCTGCATCCTTTGCTAGAAGGTGTGCTTGAACCAACCTACGGCATTATGGTTTATCAGGAACAGGTAATGCAGGCGGCACAGTATTGTGCAGGCTATACCCTCGGTGGTGCGGACTTACTACGTCGTGCTATGGGTAAGAAAAAACCTGAAGAAATGGTGAAACAGCGCCAAATCTTTATTGAAGGTGCTGCGAAAAAAGACATTGATGCCGCCACAGCCAACCATATTTTCGACTATATGGAAAAGTTCGCAGGCTACGGTTTTAACAAATCCCACGCGGCTGCTTATGCCCTCGTTGCCTATCAGACGGCATGGCTGAAAGCACATTACCCTGCCGAATTCTTGGCTGCGGTAATGTCGTCGGAAATGCAAAACACCGATAACGTGGTGTTCCTGATTGATGACTGTCGCCACAATGGTCTGGAAGTTTTACCACCTTCGGTAAATATGTCTTTGTATCATTTCCACGCCAGCGATGAACGCACCATTGTCTACGGACTTGGCGCAATTAAAGGCGTGGGCGAACAAGCCATGCAATCGGTGATTGATTCTCGCCAAAAAGAAGGCCCATACCGCGATTTATTTGACTTCTGTCATCGTATTGATTTGAAAAAAATCAACAAACGAACCCTTGAAGCCTTAATTCGTGCGGGTGCATTAGACTGTTTAGGCATCGAACGCTCAAGTTTAATGGCACAATTGCCAGAAGCGGTACAAGCGGCGGAACAAGCACGTTCCAACCGTGAAACAGGCATCATGGATTTATTTGGTGAAGTTGAAGAAGTACAACGTAAGCCTGCCAAACCTGTAAAACCATGGTCAGATGAAGTCCGACTTAAAGGTGAAAAAGACACACTTGGACTTTACCTCACTGGTCACCCGATTGATGTCTATCGCAATGAATTAAAAGCCTTTATTCCAAGTAAAATTAATGAACTGACGCCAACCCGTCGTGGCGTGACCACCGTCTTTGCAGGCTTGGTGGTGGATGTCGCCAACTTCCCAAATCGGATGGTGGTCACTTTAGATGATGGTACGGCACGTATTGAAGTATCTGCCAACCATGAGCGCTTCCAACGCTTTAAAGATATTGTACAAACTGAAAAAGTGGTGGTGATTGAAGGCGAAATTTACGAACGTGAAGGTTTTGACCGCCCAATGGGACGCTTAACCAAAGCGTTTAGCTTGAATGAAATTCGTCAAAAACGCGCCAATAGTATTCAAATTCACTTGCATGCAGAACATTTAAGCAAGACCTTGAGTCAAGACTTACAAAATATGTTGCTGCCTTATTGTAATGTGGATTTATGCACGCATATTCCTGTTTTATTGCACCTTGACTATGCTTATGCCACTGCAGAATTACATTTGGGCATTCAGTGGAAAATCGCACCCTTAGATGAAGCCTTGGTCAAATTGCGTGACTATTTTGGTAAAGAAAGCCTGCATATCGAATATCAAGTGAAATCCAAAGCCGCGAAAGCTGTCGATGTGGCGAAACCTGCATCGATTGCTCCACCACCTGCTGATATGAGCATGGATGATGCTATGGATTTATACCATACCGAAGTTGATCAATATTCTTAATTAAAAATTTAACCCATCTGGATTTGTTATGAGTCAAACCGACAATGCAGCTGTTGCCGCACACCTCTCCCACGTGCGTATTGTCATGGTGAATACCACCCTGCCTGCCAACATCGGTAGCGCCTTACGCGCCATGAAAACCATGGGGCTATGTAAATTGGTTTTGGTTGATCCAAAAACCTATCCGCATCCAGATATTGATACTTTGGCGGCAGGTGCAACCGATTTAATTGAACAGATTGAAGTGGTTGAACAGCTCGAAGATGCAATTGCCGACTGCCATTTGGTCTTTGGCACCAGTGCACGTAGTCGTACTATTCCTTGGCCACTCTTAGATGCACGCCCTGCGGCAGAAAAGTCGTTAAATGCTGTGGCACAGCATGGGCAAAATGTTGCCATTATTTTTGGACGTGAAGATCGTGGTTTAACCAATGAAGAGCTGGCTTTGGCGAATTATCACGTGACGATTCCTGTCAATGAAGAATATGGTGTGCTCAATGTTGCTCAAGCCATTCAAGTGATTTGCTATGAAATGCGTATGGCTGCCATCGATATTGTCGGAAAAATTGCCGATCCTGCAGCGACGATGCAAGTGACAGATTCTGAAGCGATGCAATGGGATGAACCTTTGGTCAACCATGAACAAATGCAACAGTTCTATCCACATTTAGAAAAAATGCTGGCAGAAATTGAATTTATGGATCCAAAAAATCCACGATTATTGCCTTTGCGCTTGCGTCGGCTTTTCGGACGTATACAATTAGATCGTATGGAATACCATTTACTTCGCGGTATTTTTAGCCGCGTACAAGCAATGAATAACGGTTCATGGAAAAAATCTACATCAACACAGGACGAGGATCAAACTAATGCTTAAACAGCTCAAAGAAGACATTCAAGCTGTCTTCGCGCGCGATCCTGCTGCTCGAAATACACTTGAAGTCTTAACCACTTATCCAGGAATTCACGCTTTAATTATGCATCGTGTGGCGCATGAATTATGGAACAAAGACTGCAAGGGGTCGGCACGTCTACTCTCGTCATTTAGCCGTTTTGCTACAGGAATTGAAATTCATCCCGGTGCAAAAATTGGTCGTCGCTTTTTTATTGACCATGGCATGGGCGTGGTGATTGGTGAAACTGCTGAAATTGGTGATGATGTCACCTTATATCATGGCGTGACTTTAGGCGGCACAACGTGGAATAAAGGCAAACGTCATCCAACTTTGGAAGATGGCGTAGTAGTCGGTGCAGGCGCGAAAATTCTAGGCCCATTCACCGTACATAAAAATGCCAAAGTTGGCTCTAATGCGGTTGTGACCAAAGAAGTACCTGAAGGCGCAACTGCTGTGGGTAACCCTGCGCGCTTTATTATGAAAAATAAACCTGCCGATGATCAGGAAGCACGTCGTCGTGATTATGCTGCCAGTATTGGTTTCCAACCTTATGCAGCAACGCAGGACCAATCTGACCCAGTATTGGACGGCATGCGAGTATTACTAGATCGCTTGGAACAAAATGAAAAACGTATGAATTTATTATGTCAGCGTCTCTCTTTACTTGACCCAAGCTTTAAAAACCCACAGCAAAATGAACAACCTTATAGTGCAGAAGAATTAAAAATAATTGAAGATGTTAGACGTGAGTGTGAAGCACAAAGTAAATAGGGCTGTTTATTTGATCAATCCTACATACTTAAAAAAACTTCGTATCACTGTGTAACTAAGCCCCCTCAATTGTATTGCATGTTCGGAACAGATTTCTTAGACTGACCGACATGCAATATTTTAATCCGACACAATCACCTCTCACTTTTAAAATAAATTGAACGGAAGAACACCATGACCCTTAAGCCTTTGGCACTCAGTATTCTAGCCGCAACGCTCGTTAGCGCCTGTGTTGCACCACCAAAACAAGAAGTAAAACCACCTATCGTATTTACCGAACCTGAATTAAGTGCACCATTCTATGCCTTAAATCCATTTAATTATGATGCCCCACCACCATTTGAAATTAACCTACAAAAAGCAGCAGCCGAGCCTGTGACTAAAATGGTGGTTACTAACCCAAATGATCCAAGCAAAAGCATTACCTTAGATCAAAACAAATTGATTGTACCTACGGTCAATAACAATGCCCGTAGCTTGAAGTTTGCAGTTTTGGCAGGTGAAAACGAAATTGACATCACCGAAATTGATGACTTCTTACAATTGGTCGAAGGCAAAGCACGTCACTATCCACCACGTTTTAGCGAACGTCAGGAACGTCGTGGTTTCGAGGCAAAGCTCAAAGAATTGACTCAACAATTAGACACTTTGGCAGCCAATGAAAATGCCTCTTTTGATATTTTGATGCGTGCATTTAAAGCCAGTGTTATGGCACGTAATCTAGACTTAGGCTCTGTTTACACCACACGCTCACTTAACTATGCGCAGCGTATCTTAAAAATTAATCAGGAAGATGCCGAAGCGAATTTCTGGTTTGGTTTCGGTCTGTCTGAAGGTGGCGGTCATCGTGAAGCCATTCCTTATTTAGACAAAGCCATGAAAGCAGGTGTGCAGGAAGCTTATTTGTCTGCGGCAAACAATTATATTGCCATGGAACAAAAGAAAAATGCAGTACAAACTTTGAAAAACTATAAAATCAAATACCCGCAAGAAGCCGAAGTGGCTGACCGTTTGATTGCTGAAATTGAAAAGCAAGGTCGCTGGAATGTGTGGCAAGTGATCGCACCACGCACTTAATAAAAAATCGATACAAAAATACCTAAAAATAGACCGTTTCGACGGTCTATTTTGCTTTCTACGCAATTGAAAAAGCTTTAAAAAAACGTATGATGGAAAAAAATCTTAAAAATTAAGCCAGACTTTCCATGAATAAAATTGTGATTGCTGCATTGCTCAGTACAACACTGCTGTCTGGTTGTCAGGTGGTCAGTGTTAAAAATCAGGCGTTAAAAGTTAGTATTGCCAATGAACGTGATAGTATTTTATCGCGCAAAAAACTGAGTGAAGCCAGTTTAAATGTCTTGTCGATGACAGGACGTGAAGCCAATATTTGTGCCGAAAAACCTGAAGAATGTGTAAGTGCACTCAAACAAATCCCGCAAATTCAAGATGAACAACTGCTCTCAACCGCCAGTGAATTATATTTAGCGAAAGCGATTGAACTGGAAAATTCATCGTCCTGTAAAATCAGTATTCTGAACAGCAAAAGATCGGAAGAACAACAAAAAATTCATCAGGCCAATTATGAACAATGTTTAGATCAGCAATTGCACATGCTCGATCAAAGTATTCGTTATAGTTACGCCTACATGTTTAAAACCAAACGTGCGCCGCAAGACCGTCTTTTTGATAACAGACAAGTCCAAATTCGGGATTTTTATAATCAGGCGATTGCCAAATTGGTCAGCAGCTATGCGCTGCGCTATAAACACGATGAATTGCAACAACAAATTCGTGTTGGCAACAGCATTTATGACATTGATTTTGAGTACTACCCGCAGCTGAAACAACAAAAAATTCAGCAGTTGATGTCAACCTATAACCTGAACTTTTCGGGTTTGCGCTCGGTCACGCGCCGTGATGGTTTTGGGTCTGAATTTCTGGTGGTATTGCCTGAAAATCCAAACGATGATCTGAGCAAAAGCAAATATATTATTGATCCGCTAAAATATGATTATCCTGCAGGAAAAAATCCAAATATTCACCAAGCTCGCTATTTAGCCGCGACAATCACTGCAGAACCACATAGCGCCAATTCCATTGAAGATATTTTGAATCGGCCGCATTTTAAGCTCAAGGCTTATGATCCGTATAAATATGAATCTGCCCAAATTGCACAAAAGAACTACCCGCTTGCAGCTAACTTTTCTGCACCTTATGGCTTGTGGTTAGCGCAAAATAATTTAGGTAAATCGGCTTATTTATCCTTAATTGATCGTGAAGAACGACTCAGTATGCCGCATTTGTACTTACTTGAGCCGTATAATCCGAATAAAAAAGTCATTGTCCTCATTCATGGTTTGGCCAGTAGCCCCGAAGCGTGGATTCGCTTAACCAACGATATTATGGGCGATCCTGTATTGCGGGAAAACTTTCAAGTCTGGCAAGTGTTTTACTCGACCAATATGCCAATTTTAGAAAGCCGTTTCCAAATTTATGCCTTGCTTCAACAAGGCTTTAAACAGGTCAGTCCTTCTGCTGCAGCCAAAAAAGATGCTGTAGTAATTGGACACAGCATGGGTGGTATTTTGGCACGTTTGTTGGTCAGCGATACTGATTTAACTCAACCTGCCATGCAAATGCTTAAAAACCGACGTCTGGAACGCTTTAAATCTGATCCTTTGTTGCAAGCACGTTTGCGCCTTAAACCCATCACCAATTTTAACCGTGCAATATTCTTGGCTGCACCGCATAAAGGTACAGAGTTTGCAGACCGCTGGTTCACCCTTGCAGCACGTAAAGTCATTCGCTTACCGACTGCATTTTTAAGCGCGTTTGCGGATACCTTGCAGCAACATGAAGTCGATTTAAAAAATCTAACCAAAGAAATTGGGCATGGCGTCATTCAAAATGGACCGAGTGATTTAAGTAAAAATTCCAAATTTACGGAATTAACTGAAGATATTTTGCCTGTCAAAGGATTTAAATATCACAGTATTATTGGCAATAATACCGACAGCACTGAGCATCTGTTAATGAATGACGATGTGGTGCATTACAACAGTGCCCACTTAGATGGCGCTGTTTCAGAAAAAATTATTAAAGGCGGACATTCCATTCAGGAAACGCCAGAAGCTGTATTGGAACTGCGACGTATTCTTAGATTACATTTGCAAGATTTAGGCTTGTATAAACCGTAATCCGTCACGGCAAATAAAAAACCGAAGTCTAAGTGGCTTCGGTTTTTTATCTATCATGCTATTTTTTAGCAGCATTATAGCGGTGCTTGTCCCCAATAGGCTTTGGTCAATAAAGCCTCTAATTCGGCATAGTCATATTCACGTGGATTATAATATGGACTATCACAGATAATACGTGCCACTTGGGCAGGTGCTGTTTCGGGTAATCCTAAATCTTTAAGTGCCATTGGAATATTCAATTTTTGGTTAAGCTGATAAATCGCCAAGCCTAACTGTTCCCGATCTGACACATTTAAAGCCGCTGCCAGTTGATTCATTGCAGCAATATCTGCATGTCGGTTGTAATGCACTGAATACGCCAACACAATGGCGTGGGTTTGCGCATGTGGTAACTGATAGCGTCCGCCCAAGCTATGGCAAATTTTATGATGAATTGCCATACCCACCGAACCCAAACACACACCTGCCAACCATGCGCCATATAAAGCATGTTCACGTGCCTGCATATTATGAGGCGCTTGCACAATTTCAGGTAAAGCCTGTGCCAGTTGAGTAATCGCCTCTAGCGCCATTAAACTTACAATGGGATTTTTATCCTGTGCATATAATGCCGCAACTGCATGTGCCATCGCATTCATACCCGAACATACCGAAATTTCAGTGGGTAAGTTGAGTGTCAATTCAGGATCATAAATCACTACTTTAGGCAAAACTTGAGCTGCTTTGCCTGTGGTTTTCAGCTGGTTTTCGGTGATGCCATACACCGCAGTCATTTCACTACCTGCATAAGTGGTCGGAATTGCAATAATCGGTAAATGGGTTTCTAAAGCAATTGCTTTGGCTAAACCAATCGCAGAGCACCGCCGAGTGCCAAACAGCAATCGACCTTTAAACGCTGCACATCTTGAATGGCTTGATCGGCAACTTCTTTTGGCACATGCATCACCGCATGAGGATAGACCGCTACAGCCATGTCTTGGATTAGTGCCAATAAACGCTCGCCTGCGGCTTTTTGCCCTGCAGTGGCAATAGTTAAAATACGCCTATAGGTATAAGATCGTAAAATCTCTTGGATTTTTTGCAGATGACCTACGCCAAAATGAACATTGATTGGCAATACCTGATAATGGAATGCTTACATGTTATTAAACTTAAATATTGTCTTTAGATTTTAATAGCATTTAACTATGACTAGGCTGCTGAACAGCCCAATTCTGCAACGCTGCTTTGCAAATATTCAAATAAAACTCAAAACCAACTGTTTTGCTGTAAACACAAAAACCCATGATCGCATGGGCTTTTGGATCATTAAAATTAAATGCGATGAATCATCTATCAATTTTAATGTAAAGAAAACTTATACTTTTGTGCTTAGTCTATTTCTTTTAGGCACACTGCAGACAAAATTGGAATACCAAAACATGGAAGCAACAATAAAATCCAGTATTCCACGACGGTAGCTTCACCACTGATCATATTGATGAATAATCCACCAATGATTAATACCGCTGCAATTAAACCCAGAAAAATTCCAAAAAATCTTGCAGGCATTTGACGTCCCCTGAACAATCGAACAAAAGTGTTAGATCTAGTATATACCTTATAGTTGAATAAGATATGACTTTTTGATCAATTGATGACTTAAATTTTATTAGGATTTAAACACCTGATTTAAAATGTTTTTATAGAAAATCACAACGATATTCGATCAGACACATTTCCTAACAATAATAAAATCTTATTAAATATATAATATTATATTATATAAACTCAAAATAAATGAGTGTGGATGAATGAAAACACCAGATCAACTAATCACTGAAGCCAAAAGTGAAATTACAGAAATTAGCGTGCAAGAATTGCATGAAAAATATTTGCAACATCCCGATATTATTTTGATTGATGTACGAGAACCTGAAGAACATCAGGCTTGTGCAATAGACCGTGCAGTGAATTTTCCACGCGGCATGTTAGAAATGAAAATTGCACAACACCCTGTAGTAAACCACTATTGCGATGTTGAACGTGCTCTTACCAATCTGGCTGAACGAGATATTTACTTACTTTGTGGTACTGGTGCGCGTTCTGCACTTGCCACTCAAGCCTTACAAAGAATGGGTTTCGAGAAAGTCTATTCAATGCAAGGTGGTATGCAAGCTTGGCTGGAAGCAGGTTTTCCGACAGTTTCTTTTACAAGATGATACTAGGGTCTGTTGAATGCTTAAATAATGCTCAATATTAGGTTAAATATTAATTAAAACTTCGTGTAATACTTCAATATTTATCATTGTCATTTTTGTTATAGTATTACATGAATAAATTGAATAAAAGATTGATACAGTGTTTATGATGTGGGGCAGATTGCTAGGATTATTTGCAATCTTGTTACAAGTCGCTGTGTTCCTACAGCCTTTATTACCAGAGAAACAACATTTTTCCTCTGTCTGTGAAACTATTGCCCAAGCATTATTTTTAGAACGCACCGCACCCCATTCTTCGTATTCATCTACACACCATGAAACTGCGACTCATGTTGCATTCGGACTTGAAAGTTCACACGAACATGCATCATCTGAAGATGCGGCGCATACAGATCATGAATGTGAATACTGTCTAGTTTATAGTTTTGCACTACCATTATTTGAAAACAAAATCAGACCAATTTTAGTCCGAACGCAAATTCGGGTTTTGTCTTTTAAAACATCGTTTACACCAACACTATTTCAAACTGAGCCGCTTTTTGTTCTGCCACAAGGTCGTG
Organism: Acinetobacter sp. YH01007; assembly: GCF_013420425.1. Taxonomy (NCBI): domain Bacteria; kingdom Pseudomonadati; phylum Pseudomonadota; class Gammaproteobacteria; order Moraxellales; family Moraxellaceae; genus Acinetobacter; species Acinetobacter sp. YH01007. Next base: position 187,155 of record NZ_VOYC01000006.1, read on the forward strand.
CCCCGCCCCACTTTGACTCTTGAATTTTCTTATCATTTCTTACAGTGTTGCCATCTTTGCTTCACTCTAAAGTGTAAATTTTGCAGTATCAAATTTATGCAGCTGTAGGACAATACTTATTTTAATAACTCATTGACTTGTTTATTCGACCCTAAGGAGGAGATAACTATGCATCTGCTTCAACACAGTCATAATCATGTGAATCATACTGTAGAGCAAACGGCTTGTTTGGATTTAGCACAACAGATCATTAAAGTTCGGCAAAAAATGAATATTTCACAAACTGAACTTGCGGCAAAATTGTGTATCTCTGCCCGAACTTTAGAAAGTTGGGAACGTGGTGTCCGTCAACCGTCGAGTTCTGCTCAAGCATTGATTCGATTATTTATTAAATCGCCACAATTTGTGTTAGAAAACTTGGCATAAAGCACTTTATGATGATGAATTAAAGCAATGAAAAACAATAAAGAAGCTCCCAAGGGAGCTTCTTTGGTCAAAAGAGTTGAAGCATCATTTTGATATACATATAGAATGAATACCCTTGCTGTTTCATAGCTCTATATTCAAAAATAGAATAAAGATATGAATTTATATTCAAATACAAGAATACAACTTTTCAATATACTGACGCATATATTGTTTTTACTCGATCTATATTCTCATGAAATATCTATCTTCTTTTATCTCAATTGCTGTTATCGCACCTTTGTTTTCAACATCTGCTTTTGCAACAACAGGATATTTCATGCATGCATATAGTGTAAAATCTCAAGGAAATGCAGGCACAGCCATTGCTAATTTTCAGGACAGTTTGACTATTGCAAGCAACCCAGCGGGTTTGAGCTGGTTAGGTAAGCGTGTTGATGCTGGTTTAACTATTTTCTCTCCAGATCGTGAGTCTGAAATTACAGGAAATGGTTATGGAGCAAATGGTCAGTATGATGGCAATAGCCGTAAATACTTTGTAATTCCAGATCTAGGTTATGTTCACCCAGTGAATGAACAAGTCACTGCGGGTATTGCGGTTTATGGCAATGGTGGCATGAATACCAATTATAAAAATAATCCTTATGCAGTTTATGATAATACAGGAAGCGCAGGTATTTCATTAACCCAAGCCTTTATTTCACCTGCTTTATCTTGGAAATATGCAGAAAATCAATCTATAGCCTTGGCTGCAAATATTTTATATCAACGTTTTAGTGCACAAGGTTTTGCTGGTGATGTCTTTGGTGGTGCTTCGTCAAACGGTGCGGCAATTAGCGATCGTGGCAATGACGATTCATACGGCGTAGGTGCACGTATTGGCTGGTCGGCAAAACCAAATGATAAACTGACCCTTAGTGCAAGCTATTCATCTAAAATTAATGCCAGCCGCTTTAAGAAATATGAAGGTTTATTTGCCAAACAAGGTGATTTTGACGTACCTGAAAGCTATGGTGTAGGTTTAAATTATCAACTTACCCCTGCTTTATCAGTCGCGACAGATTACTTACGCATTAATTATTCAGATGTAGATTCTGTTGGCAATAAACTGGATCAATTATTCGCAAACAATAAATTTGGCACAACACAAGGTCCTGGTTTTGGATGGGATGACATCAATGTCTATAAAATTTCAGCGACTTATCAAGCCTCAGAAAAACTGACTTTACGTGCGGGTTATAGCTATAACGATCAGCCTGTTAAAAATGATCAAACCTTCCTAAATATTTTGGCACCAGGTGTGGTACAAGAGCATTTAAGTGTTGGTGCAACTTGGCGACTCGATGATCAACAAAATGTAAGTGTGGCTTATACACACGCACTCAAAGAAACAGTGCAAGGTAACAACTCTATCCCCGCTGATTTTGGTGGTGGCGAAGCCAATTTAAGCATGAGCCAAAATATTTTGGGCGTGTCATATAGTTTGAATTTTTAAATTCTACATAGCTTGAGAGAGGTGGTCCCACTTGTTTGAACAACTAAAAGCGTATTTATAAGTGATATTCCGCTCTAGTTAAGCCACCTTGTTTTGTTGGGGTAGCTGATCATAGTAAAACTCATTTGGTGTCATTTTGTCTA